>UQYL01000001.1 GCA_900545365.1 uncultured Dialister sp.
ACGGATGTGGCCAAGGCTGCGGCGGATCTGATCCTGACGGCATCGGCAGCGGCTGCGGCTGCCGCGTCTTTTTTGCCTGCGTCTTTTGAGAGCGGCCTGCTCTTTCATTCGGCCCTGGCGGCAGCTGCCGGCGGGGCAGCGGACTGGTTTGCGGTAAATTCGCTTTTCAGAAAACCGCTCGGCTTTTCTTTCCGGACAGAACTGGTGCCGAAGAGCCGGGATAAGATCATCCGCATGGCTCGGGATATGCTGGAACGGGAAATTCTTACGGCGCCGCGTATTTATAAAGTATTCAAAAATCACTCCATCAGTTTGGCACTGACTGCCTGGGCGGCGGAGAACAGGGATATCCTCCGGGCGGCGGCGGAGCAGGCCGCCGGTGTCTGCCTGCGGGCGCTGGATAAAAAGGCGGCGGCGGAACTGGGAGCAGAAGCGGCGGAAAAAATTATACGAGATACGGATTGGGCTGAACTTCTTTCGCGCGCCTTGGAAGGCGCCAAGAGCGTGGAGGGAAGCAAAGCTCTTTTTCATGCCTTCAGGCGCTGCGCACGGATATTCCTGCAGGATGGTTTTACGGATGAAGAACTGTTAACGGTATATAACAGGGCGTGGACCCTCTATGAAGGAGAGAGCATGCGGCGCGGTATGCTCCGCGGTCTGCTGCAGAGCCAGCTGGGACTGACTGATGATAAAGCCTGCGCGCTGATGCAGGAGAAACTCATGGAATGGGCGGACTCCCTGGGGGATCCGGAGGGAGCTGCCGGACGGCAGATGGCGGAGCAGTGGGAGAACTGGCTGCGGCGTCTGAAAACAGATCAGGCGCTCCGGGAGCGGATCAATCGCGCAGTAAGCGGGAAGTTATCAGAGTACCTGCACACGGCAGGCGCAGATACTCTGGAAAAACTGCTGGAGGAGAAAGAGCGCGCCGCAGGGAAGGCGGCCGCCGATTATCTGCTTTGCGCTTTAGAAAAGGCGGCGGATGATGAAAATTTCCGAAGAAAAGCGGACCGGTGGATCCTGCGGCAAATTGCGAACTATCTTCCTGTGATTCACAGGAAACTCGGGGAATCGGCAGAATCGGCGCTTTCCCGGTATTCCGGGAAAGAAATGGCCGATCTGATCGAAAACAGCGTGTGGCATGATCTGCAGATGATCCGGATTAACGGTTCGCTGATCGGCGCTTTCCTTGGAGGCCTCTCCTACATCGCTTTTTATTGGATATCGGGAGGCGCACCGTTATGAGAAACGATCGGAAAGCGGATATTCTTTTCGCTTTGTCGGCATCGGCTTTTGCGGCGGCATTTGTTGTTCGCCTGCACAACGACAGCCTGTGGGCGTCGATCCTCTATTTTCTGACGCAGTCCGCCTTCATCGGGAGCGCGGCGGATTGGTTCGCCGTGACAGCGCTTTTCAAAAGGCCGCTTGGATTTCCTTTTCATACAGAACTGATCCCGCGTCACAGAGAACGGCTGATCCTGGGAATCCGCAGGATCATTGAGGAGAAATTGGTCCGGCCGGAATTGTGGGAAACTCTGGCCGCGTCGGTCTGCGCCAGCGGCTGGCTCAAAGATTTTCTGACAACGGAGAAGGGACAGAAACTGCGGAGCCTCTGGATAGAAGCCGCAGAAAAGGAGGTGCGGTGCCTTCTGGAGGAGAAGCAGGAAATCCTGGCTTCTTTTGCGGCGACATATGTTTCGGATCTGCCGCAGAAATTCGTTCCGGAAATTCGGGCGCTGTTGCTGTCGCCGGAGCGGATGGAAAAATTTCTTCAGGGACTGCTTCAAGGCGGCAATGTATTGCTGGCGCAGCCTGAAATCAAAGCGGGCTTGGAACGGGCGCTGAAAGATTTCGTGGAAATGCAGAAGAAAAATCCGCTGATTGCCATGGCCGTATCTATGGGAGAGTCCATGGGAGTAATCAGTTATTCCGATATGGCGGAAGCGATCTGTGCGGCGGGAAGAGAAAAAGTAAGAAAATGGCAGGAACCGGAATTGCCGTTTCATGGATACCTGAGAGACCGTCTGCATGAAGCGGCGCGGGATTTTTTGCAGTGCCCGGAGATGGAGGAGGGGCTTCTTCGCACAGCGAAAGGCGTGCTGGCTGAGTTGGATATCAGACAGGCAGCGCAGGATGCGGAAGCGCTCCTGCTGCGGGAATGGGAAACGGAAGACTGCCGGCGGAGATCTTGCGGAGGCTTGGTCCGGCAGATGTTCGATGAAGCGGCTGAGCGGCTGCTTGAGGATGAAGAAAACTGTAAGAGACTGGACGATATGTTTCGGGACGTTTGTGTCAGAGCGGCTTTATATGAACATGCTTTCATCGGCGAAACGGCGGAACAGGTGCTTTCTGCATATGATAAGGAACGGCTGAATGATTTCATTTATTCAAAAGTGAGAGATGAGCTTGGGTGGATACGAATTAACGGGACCTTGGTCGCTGCGGCGGCGGGCAGTCTTCTGTTGAGCGCGTTTTCTGCCTTTCATCTGATTCCGTAATCCATAAGGAGTAAGGAATTAATAACCTTACTGTTATGAAATTCCTTGACAATGAATTGTAAAGACTCTAATATTAACATAGCGGTCATTTGACCGCCCCTGAATTATAATGTGCGTATGAAAGTAGAAATTTTAAAAAGAAGGAGGTGAATTCATTGGGTGATATAGATGAAATCATGCTTTTTGTGATTCTGAGCTTTGTCGCGGCAGCGGTCATCGGTTGCGGTGTCGGATATATCCTGCGCAAGCATATTGCTGAGGCGCGTATCGGATCAGCGGAAGAAAAGGCGAAGCGCATCGCGGAGGATGCGAAGAAAACGCTGGAGAATGCTGTGCGTGAATCGGAGAGTCTGAAGAAGGAAGCTCTGGTTCAGACGCGCGAAGAAATCCATAAGCTGAGAGAAGATGTGGAGCAGGAAAATCGCGAACGCAGGGATGAACTTCAGAAATATGAACAGCGTCTTGTGCAGAAAGAAGAACATCTGGAGCGCAGAAGCGACGCGCTGGAACAGCGTGAAGCGGAGATTGGCCGAAAGGAAAATAAGGTAAAGGCGCAGCAGGAAAAGGTGGACAGCCTTTACGAAGCGCAGACGCAGAAGCTGGAAGAAATTTCCGGTCTGTCGCAGGAAGAAGCGAAGAAAATGATCCTGGACAAGGTCGAAAATGCGCTGCAGCACGAGAAAGCCGTCCGTATCCGCGAGGCGGAAACGGAGATCAAGGAGCACGCGGATCAGACAGCGAGAGAAATTCTGGCGTCTGCTATTCAGCGGAATGCGGCGGATACAGTTTCTGAGACGACAGTTTCCGTCGTGTCCCTTCCCAATGAAGAAATGAAAGGACGGATCATCGGCCGTGAAGGCAGAAATATCCGGGCGATTGAAACGCTGACCGGGGTGGACCTGATCATTGACGATACGCCGGAAGCCGTGATCCTTTCAAGCTTCAATCCTGTGCGCAGAGAGATTGCGCGGCTGGCGCTGGAAAGTTTGGTAAAAGACGGACGCATTCATCCGGCCCGCATTGAAGAAGTCGTCGCAAAGACGAAAAAAGAAGTCGAAAAAGCGATTCGCGAAGCCGGCGAACAGGCGGTGTTTACGTGCGGCGTCCGCAGCATCCATCCGGAACTGGTAAAGATTCTGGGGCGGCTGAAATATCGGACCAGCTACGGACAAAATGTGCTGCAGCATTCCATTGATGTTTCTTATTTTGCCGGTGTCCTTGCCAATGAGATCGGTGCGGATGTGGAGCTGGCCAAACGGGCGGGGCTCCTGCACGATATCGGCAAAGCGGTCGATCGTGAGCAGGAAGGCACGCATGTGGAACTTGGCGTGGAGATCGCGTCGAAGTATCATGAATCGCCGGAAGTGATCAATACGATCGCTTCTCATCATGGCGATACCGATCCGATCTGCGTGGAGGCGGTTCTTGTAGCGGCGGCGGATGCGATTTCCGCAGCCCGCCCGGGCGCACGCCGGGAAACTTTGGAAAACTACATCAAACGGCTGACGAAGCTGGAAGATATAGCGAAATCTTTCCCCGGCGTAGCCAACTGCTATGCGATCCAGGCCGGCAGAGAACTGCGGGTGATCGTGAAACCGGAAAAGGTCAACGAGGATCAGTCCGTTATTCTTTCGCACGATATTGCGGAACGAGTGGAAAAGGAACTCCAGTATCCCGGACAGGTCAAGGTCGTTGTCATCAGAGAAACCAGAGCTATTGAATACGCAAAATAATTCACTGAAAGTCTCTGCCCAGACATGGGCGGGGACTTTTTTACATGTCAGAATGAAATTGAGAATGATAATTAAGAGATAGAAATTGAGAATCTCCCATGATACAATGACTATTGAGAAATAGAAAAGATCAGGTGCAATTATGAGAGAGAAGTATAAGTGGATTATCAGAGCGAAAGAGAATGAACCGGCGCTGCTTCCGTTCTTTAGGGAATTTTCTGTCCCTGACGGAGCGGCCCGCATCATGCAGAGAAGAGGCATTCATACGAAAGAAGCGCTGGCGCATTTTCTGTACGATACGCTGGACGATCTGGGCGATCCCTTCCGGATGAAAGGCATGAAGGAAGCGGTTTCACGCATTCTTTCCGCGGTAGAAAATAAAGAAAAAATCGTGATTTACGGGGATTATGATGTGGATGGGATTACGGCCACATCTATTTTGTATCGCTTCTTTCGGCGAATGGGCGTACAGGCCGGCTTTTATATTCCCGGCCGGGACGGCGAAGGCTACGGCCTGAATGAGAATGCTGTCCGCAGGCTGTGCGGCGAAGGGTACCGTGTGCTCATTACTGTCGACTGCGGGATCAGTTCGGCGTCTCTGGTGGATGCGATGGCGAAAGATATTGATTTTATCATAACGGATCATCACGTGCCGCCGGAGATCCTGCCGTCTCGCGCGGTCGCGGTCATCAATCCTCATCAGAACGATTGCCCATATCCTTATAAGGAACTGGCGGGATGCGGGGTGGCCTATACGTTGTGCCGCGCGGTGTGGAAAGCCTTCCGAGGGGAGCCGTACACGGAAGACGTAGAGCTGACCGCGCTCGGCACCATTGCAGACATGGTGCCGCTGACAGGAGAAAACAGAATTTTGGTGCGGGAAGGGCTGTCACGGTTCAACAGCACGAAGATACCTGGCCTGGCAGCGCTGCTCCGAGCATCCGGGATCGTGCCGGACGGAGCGGAATCGAAGCCGGTCTCCACTGATCAGGTGTCTTTCGGCATCGCGCCCCGGCTCAATGCGTCGGGACGCATTGCTCATGCCCGGAAAGGGGTGGAGCTCCTTACTACGGGGGAAGCATCAGAAGCGGCAGTTCTAGCGGAAGAATTGTGTGAAATCAATACGGAGCGGCAGGCGATCGAAAAACTGATCTGCCAGGAAGCGATGACGCGGCTGGAAGAGCTGGAAAGCCAGCAGGACATGGCTCTTGTGGTGGATGGAAATGACTGGCACCCCGGTGTAATCGGCATTGTCGCGTCGAGAATCCTGGAGCAGTTTCACCGTCCGGTGCTGGTCATTACGGTCCATGACGGCATAGGAAAAGGATCCTGCCGGAGCATTCCGGGATTTAATATTTACGAAGCGCTGAAAGCACAGGAAGATCTGCTTCTGCAGTTCGGCGGGCATACCATGGCGGCGGGATTCAGTATCGCCGCAGATAAAATCCCGCTGTTCCGCAGGAGGCTCAATGAATACGCAAAACAGAAAATATCGGAAGAAGACTGCGTTCCCTGTCTGGAGATCGAAGAATATGTCCCGCTTCCCGAAGTGACCCTGGATTTTATCCGGTCGCTGAAGCTGCTTGAACCGTGCGGATGCGAAAATCCGCGTCCGCTTTTCGCAAGCCGCGGCGTGTTCGTGGATAGTACGCGCCGAATCGGAGCGGACAACAAGCATTTCAAGAGTCTCCTGTCAGACGGCGGTTCTTCCGCGGAAGCGGTCTTTTGGAATCCAGGAGAAAATGATCCGTGCAGAGCGGGGGAAGAAGTGGCTGTCGCTTATGCGCCGGAGATCCATGAGTGGTATGGAGAACATGTTCAGCTGATCGGAAAGGATATCAAGGAAATGATCCCGGAAGGGGAGCTGCTTCTGGACCGGGCTTTTCTGGTCGATTTGTTTCTGAGCCTGCGGGATATATTCCGCGGCGGCAGCCGGACTTCGGCAGAAGTGGCGGAACGGCTGAAAAAATCACTGCCGACGGGATGTCCGGAGATCAAATGGAAAGCGGGCCTCGTTATTTTTGAAGAGCTCGGTATCCTGTCCCGTTACAGCAGGGGCGGACAGGAATATTTTCAATATCATGCAGTAAAGAAAAAGATGGATCTGAATGCATCGCCGACATTTTGCCGGTATAGAAAGTGAGACGGTGGGACGTATGGAAAATGAAAAGCAGATATCTCCGGAAATGCAGCGCAGTGAAGCGGATTCCGCGGTGTGCCGGGAGGGATGTCAGGATGAGCTGATGAATAAGACGCTGAATGAAGAACCGATCCATACCGATGCGTCCGCGTCTTCGCTGGCCGAATTTTTGATGCATCAGGACGAATACATTGAAGCGAAGAAAAAGGAGCGGGATTATACCGGTGAGATCCGGGACGCCTATAAAGAACTGGTCGATACGGTCAAGGGCTACATGAATGACGGGAAAAAGCTGGAGGCCATTCAGGAAGCTTTTGAACTGGCGTATAAAGCGCATGAAGGACAAGTGCGCGCGACCGGCGAACCCTATATTATCCATCCGCTGTCCGTTGCTTATATCCTGGCTGAACTGGAAATGGATGTGCAGGGGGTGATCGCGGCCCTTCTGCATGACGTCGTCGAAGATACGGAGTATACGCTGGAAGACATCAAGATGCTGTTCGGCGACGACGTGGCGTTTCTGGTGGACGGCGTGACCAAACTGTCGCAGTTCCACTATAAAGACAAAGAAGATCAGCAGCTGGAAAATTTCCGTAAGATGTTCCTCGCCATGGCGAAAGATATCCGTGTGGTGGTCATTAAGCTGGCAGACCGGCTGCACAATATGAGAACGCTCGGCGTGTTCCGGAGGGAAAAGCAGCAGCGGATCGCGAGAGAAACGCTGGAAATTTATGCGCCGCTGGCGCACCGTCTGGGTATTTACAATATTAAATGGGAGCTGGAAGATCTTTGCTTTCATTATCTGTACCCGGAAGAATATTCTGACCTGGTCCGTCAGATGAAGCAGAAGCGGAAAGCCCGTGAAGAGATCGTCAATGATACCATGCGTGTTCTGCACGATCATATTGCGGAAGCCGGCATCAAGGCGACGATCACGGGTCGGCCGAAGCATTTCTACAGTATTTATAAAAAAATGAAGCGGGACAATAAAGATCTGTCCCAGATTTATGACCTCTATGCGGTGCGGGTCATTGTCGATACGATTCCGCAGTGCTATGCCGTCCTGGGGATCGCGCATTCTCTGTGGAAGCCGCTGCCCAATCGATTCAAAGACTATATTGCCGTACCGAAGCCAAATATGTACCAGTCGCTTCACACGACGGTCATCGGGACGAAAGGTCAGCCTGTAGAGATTCAGATACGCACGTGGGAGATGCACCATATTTCCGAATACGGCGTAGCCGCTCACTGGCGGTATAAAGAGGGGCAGCACGCGAATACGAAGGATTTTGACGCGAAGATCAGCTGGCTCCGGCGCATCCTGGAATGGCAGGATACATCCAATCCGAAAGAATTTATGAATGCGTTGAAACTGGATGTTTTCTCTGACGAGGTCTTTGTATTCACGCCTAAAGGAGATGTGATCAATCTTCCGAAAGGCTCGATTCCGGTGGATTTTGCGTATCGAATCCATACGGAAGTCGGCAATCGGTGCGTCGGAGCAAAGATTAATAATAAAATCGTCCCGCTGGATACGAAACTGAAAAATGGCGATATCGTATCGATTATTACTTCTAAAAACGGAAAACCGAGCTATGACTGGATCAGCATGGTCGGTGCGACGGAGAGTAAGGCGAAGATCCGCAACTGGTTTAAGAAAGAAAATCGGGAAGGGAATATTGCGCGGGCGCTCGATCTGCTTCCGGCAGAAGCGTCCAAGCTGGGGTATGATTGGAAAAAGCTGACAGCAAAAGGCCGCCTGGATGAGGTCGCCCGGTCGTTTAATACGGGGACGGAAGAAGATTTGCTGGCATCTGTCGGGTACGGCGGCGTCAGCGTCAAGTCTGTCCTGCTGAAACTGATTGATCTGTATAAGAAAGAGATCAACGCGCCGAAGCCGATTGAACAGCTGAAAACGGCGAAAGCGCTGGAGACGCTGAAAATGCGGAGCGTCAAAAAGCATTCGCAGAGCGGCGTTCTCGTCAAAGGGGAAGCGGGTCTTGTCGTACATCTGGCGAAGTGCTGCAATCCTGTTCCGGGGGACAGCATCGTAGGGTATGTGACGAGAGGCCGCGGCGTTTCTGTCCATCGGGCAGACTGCCCCAACGCGGTGAATTTCGATGATATGGATCGTCTGGTCGATGTGGAGTGGGAACAGGCCGCCAATGAAATGTTCCTCGTTACGATCGAGGTCATCAGCTATGACCGGACCGGCCTTATGGCGGATATCCTGGCGGTGCTTGCCGGTATGAAACTGTCGGTGGCCGCGGCAAATGTCAAAGTGCAGCCGAATGGAATGGCAGTGATGGATTTGGGGATCCAGATTAAGGATCTGCAGCAGCTGGAATTTGTCATGACGAAGATCCGCCGAATCAAGGGCGTCCATTCCGTTCGCCGCATGCAGTCAAAAAGAGGAGAAGTCGGATGAGGGCTGTCGTACAAAAGTGTAGCTATTGCAGGGTCCTGTCGGAAAACGAGACGGCAGGGAAAATCGGTGCCGGACTCGTCGTATTTCTGGGCGTAAAAAAAGGAGATGACGAGTCTGACTGCCGGTATATGGCGGATAAGCTGCTGAATCTGCGTATTTTTGAAGACACTGAGGACAAGCTGAATTTGTCTGTGAGAGATGTGCGGGGAGAAGTCATGATTATTTCTCAGTTCACGCTGTACGGCGACTGCCGGCATGGACGCAGACCGAGCTTTTTTGAGGCGGAAAGCCCGCAGAAGGCGGACGCGCTTTATCAGCGGGTCGTTGACCTGTGCCGGGCGGCAGGGCAGAAAGTGGAAACGGGAAGATTCAGGACGCACATGAAAGTGGAGTTGGAAAACGACGGCCCGGTCACGATTCTGCTGGACAGTAAGAAAGAGTTTTAAATGGTTGCGGCAAAGGGGAAACGACATATGAAGATCAGTTATCTCGTACTTGGGCCTTTTATGACAAATACCTACATTGTGTGGGATGAAAAAACAATGAATGCGGTAATCATTGATCCCTCCTTTTCGCCGGAGCACATATGGCAGGCCGTCATGAAAATCGGCGCTGTGCCCAAGATGTTCTTGCTGACGCACGGCCATGTGGATCATATTGCGGGACTGAATTTTTTGAGAGAGAAATACCCCGATGCGAAGACGTATATGAGTGAAAAAGACGTTCCGCTTCTTGCCAAAGCATCGCTGAATCTGTCGAACATGCTTCCGGAGGCTGTGACATGCGCCGCGCCGGATGTGTGTGTAAAGGAAGGAGACCGGATCACTCTGGATTCGATGGAATTTACAGTGCTGGAAACGCCGGGGCATACACCGGGCGGACTCTCTTTTTATGCGGAAAAAGACGGCGTCGTATTTACCGGAGACTCTCTTTTTCAGGGATCTATCGGCAGGACGGATTTTCCCGGCGGCAGCATGACGGTCCTTGTCAATGGGATACGCCGGGCTCTGTTTGCGCTTCCGGATTCGGTTCATGTGCTTTCTGGACACGGCGACCCGACGACGATCGGGATAGAAAAGCGGACGAATCCTTTCCTTGCGGGAGTATAAATCATGAACAAAGGCGCGCAGTTCTGGCTGCGGATTGCTGCGGCTGTATTTGTGGCCGCCATCGTTTTTATGGTTCCGGCGATTCTGTTTCCCTTCGGCCTGTCGCTGATCCTGGCGATCCTGCTGAAGCCGCTGTCTGATTTCCTGCGGAGAACGGCGGTCAGATGCGGCATGCGGAAAATACCGGAGGATATCTGGATTGCGGTTTCTTTTCTGATCTTTCTGGCTGTTCTTTATTTTATCGCGGCTCATGTCCTGGTTCCGTTCATCAAGGAATTCAAGGAATTTGCCGCCAGCGTGCCGGGAATTATTGAAGAGATCCGCAGAGCCATTCCGCGGCTGGAGGCGCAGTATCAATTCAGTGCCATGCCGCCGGAAGTTAAACAGTTTATCGGGAATACGCTGGAAAAAGTGGGAAGCTATACGCTCAGTCTGGCGTCGGTCAGCGTATCGGCCGTCTTTTCTTTTGCAGGCACAATGGTGGAATTGATCATTGTCCCGATCATTACGTTTTACATGACCAAGAGAGGCGATGATTTCTGCCGGTCATTTATTCGGCTGTTTCCGGCAGCCTATGAAGAGCATCTGCGGATCCTGTTTCATGAGATACATTATGTGCTGTCCGCCTACATCCGAGGTCAGCTGGCGCTGTGCATTCTGATGGCGATCGTCGTTTTTATCGGGATGATGGCGCTGGGCATTCCCTATCCGCTGGTCATCGGTCTCCTGGCGGGGCTCGTCGAGATGGTTCCCATACTCGGCCCGATCATCGGCGCTGTGCCTCCGGCGCTTCTCGGACTGACGCAGAGTTCAGGCGTTATGCTCAAGGTGATTGTGTTCTATATCATCGTCCAGCAGCTGGATTCGCACCTGATTATGCCCAAACTGATGGGAAGCATTATCAATGTACACCCGGTTGCCATTATTCTCGGAGTGTTGGTAGGGGGCCATCTGTACGGAATCGTCGGGATGATGGTCGCGGTGCCGCTCCTGGCGGTGCTTCAGGTCATTCTGAAGCATATGTGGTTTTATGAGCGCTATAAGTCAGGATGGGAAAAGGAGAAGCGCTGATGAAAAATCCGAATCTGATGAATACGCTTAAGGAGCGCATAAAAGAAAAGAAATATAAATTAACGAGGCAGAGGAAGATCGTGCTTCAGGCTTTTCTGGACAGTACGGAAAATCATATGAGCGCGGAAGACGTATTTGCACTCGTAAAGGACGGAAATCCGGATATCGGGCTAGCGACAGTTTATCGTTCGCTGGAGCTTTTCACAACGCTGGAATTGCTGAAGAAGCTGGATTTCGGAGACGGGCGCAGCCGGTATGAATTAAATGATGAAAATCTGAATCATACGCACCATCATCTGATCTGTCTCGGCTGCGGGAAGATCGTCGAGTTTTCCTATGATTTCCTTGACGATGTAAAAATGAAGATCGAAGAAAAAGAAAAGTTCCAGATCGTCGATTCTCAGTTGAAGTTTTATGGGTACTGCAGCGAATGTCAGAAAAAGAATCACATGTAAGTTACCGGTTTGAAGGGCCTGTGTCATTTTCTTCCATGACGGCACAGGCTTTTCTGCGGTTTGGCTTCCATCATGCAAAAGCGGAACAGGCTGACTGGATTTTTCAGGTTACCGGAGATGCGGGACAGTGGGAGGCTTCTCTTTTCAGGAGAGAGGGGAGTGACCGGCGGAGCCGCATCTGCCGCAGCCGGCGGGAAGCCGGGCATTTCCTCATGGATCAGCTGGCGGAAATATCAGAAAAAACGCCGGGAAGCTGGGGATATCTGCTGGGCATGAGACCGTCCAAAGCGCTGTATCCTTTTTTGAAAAAGGGAAACTGGCGGGAATTGGCGGAACAGTTTTTGGCAGAGGAGAAAGTATCGGGAGACGTCAGGAAGTTACTCCTGCAGGCAGCTGCCTGCGAGAAGCGCCTTGACGAGAACGCGCGCTTTCCGTTGGGAGAAACAGTCTCCCTGTATGTGCATGTTCCCTTCTGTCCCAGCCACTGCGCATACTGCTCCTTTCCGACGGAAATCGCGCCGTCTGCGGAGCGGCTGCGTCTGTATGCCGATGCGGTGTGTGAAGATATCCGAAGCGCAGGCCGCCTGATCCGAAGGAAGGAATTCTTTGTGGAAAGTCTGTATTTCGGCGGCGGGACGCCCACGATCTTGCCGGAAGAGCAGATGGAGAAAATACTGGAAGCGGTACGGGAAAATATTCCGCTGAACGGAGAGCCGGAATGGACAGTAGAAGCGGGAAGGCCGGATACGATTACAGGAAGGATGCTGACACTGCTCAGGAAATACGGAGTAAACCGCATTTCAGTCAATCCTCAGACAATGCAGGACCGCATCTTGGAAAAGATATCCAGAACACACCATGCCGAAGATATCATTCAGGCCTTTGAAGAGACAAAGAGGCATGGTTTCCGTTCCGTCAATATGGATTTTATCTGCGGGCTTCCGACCCAGACGGCCGGGGATATGGAGGAAAATCTCCGCGTCATTTGCCAATTGCGTCCGGAAAATGTTACAATCCATACGCTGGCCATCAAGCGGGGAAGTCCTTTTCTCGGACGGGAAAAAGAATTGTGTCTGCCTGAGGAAAAGCAGGTGGAAGCGATGCTTCAAATGACGCAGAGAGCGCTTGCGGAAACGGGGTATCATCCGTATTATCTGTACAGGCAGAAGTATATGACCGATGATTTTGCGAATGTCGGGTATGCGCTGCGGGGCTTCGATTCCGTGTATAATATCCGGATGATCAGCGAGCATCAGCATGTGATCGGTGTTGGGGCGGGAGCCGTTTCAAAAGCCCTGCGGCCCGGCGGGTTTCAGCTGAAAAAGCTGTATATGCCGCGGCAGGCGGAATTATACAGGAGAAATCTTCAGTATCTCTGCAAAGAGCGGGATGCTTTATGGGATGTGTCTGACAATCAATGAAGAAGGTGTCATAAATGCAAGCATTGAGAGGAACGCAGGATATTTTACCGAAGGACGTCTACAAGTGGAATTACGTGGAAAATAAGATCCGCAGCCTCTGCGGCCGGTACGGGTACGGGGAAATACGGACCCCCATGTTTGAGGCGACTGAGCTTTTTCAGCGGGGAATCGGCGATACGACGGATGTTGTAACAAAAGAGATGTATACTTTCACGGACCGAGGCGGCAGAAGCATTACTCTGCGGCCGGAGAATACCGCTTCTGCCGTGCGGGCCTATCTGGAACACAAATTGTACGGCGATCAGCAGGTACACAAGCTTTTCTATATCGGCTCCATGTTTCGGTATGACCGCCCGCAGGCGGGACGTTACCGTGAATTCCACCAGTTCGGCGTAGAGATTCTCGGTGCGGATTCGGCGGCGGCAGATGCGGAAGCCATTTCGCTGGCCTATACGCTTTTTAAAGAGCTGGGGCTGAAAGACCTTGTTCTGCACATCAATTCGATCGGGTGTCCAAAGTGCAGGCCTGTGTACCGGCAGAAACTGATCGATTATCTGAAAGGCAGGGAAGAAGAGCTCTGTGACGACTGCCGGGAACGAATGGAAAAAAATCCGCTTCGTGTGCTGGACTGCAAGGAAGAGGGCTGCCGGCGCGCAGCGGATCAGGCTCCGAAGATCACTGATTATCTCTGCGGCGAGTGCCGGGAAAAGTTTGAAGCCTTACAGACATACCTGACAGCGCTGGGGATCCCTTATGAAATGGATCCCCGTCTGGTGCGCGGCCTGGATTATTATACAAACACAGCCTTTGAGATCCAGTACACGCCGCTGGGTGCGCAGAGTGCGATCTGCGGAGGCGGCCGGTATGACGGCCTGGTAGAAGAAATTGGCGGTCCGCACACGCCGAGCGTCGGATTTGCTGTCGGACTAGAGCGGCTGCTCCTGGCGCTGGAAATGCAGGATCTGATCCCGCAGCCGACGGCATCAAAGAGCGTATACATTGCGGCTCTTGGCACAGACGCCTGTGCGGAAGGTATGAAGATACAGCAGGCCCTGAGGGCGGCAGGCATTCACACCGATATGAATCTGCAGGGGAAGAGCCTGAAAGGGCAGATGAAACAGGCCGGGAAAACCGGGGCGGCCTATGCGGTGATCATCGGAAGCAATGAAATGGATGCCGGGGAAGCCGCTGTAAAGGCGATGGAAAGCGGCATTCAGGAAAATATTCCTTTTGAAAAGGTTGCGGAGTATATCATAAACCGGGAATCTGGAGTAAAATAAAAATTGTTGAAATTCTGAGGCTGTGTATCTGCAAATTTTATGATGCAGAGTACAGGGAAAGTTCTGCCGTCTGGCAGTAATTTTCAAATACGATGTATGAAGAGGTGTTTACGTATGGAAACAATGGCAGGCATGCACAGATCGTGCGGATGCGGAACGGTAAGGGAAAGCGATCAGGGCAGAGAATTGACTCTTGCCGGCTGGGTGCAGCGGAGAAGAGACCATGGCGGTCTGATTTTCATCGATCTCCGTGACCGTTCCGGAATTGTGCAGCTGGTGCTTTCTCCGCAGTATGGCATGGAAGCTTTTCATAAAGCGGAAGCCGTCAGAAATGAATATGTCCTTGCGGTTCGCGGCAAAGTCAGAAGCAGAAGCGAGGATACGATCAATCCGAAGATGCCTACCGGCAAAGTGGAAGTGGTGGTCGATGAACTGCGCATTTTGAATAAGGCGAAAACACCTCCTTTCTATATTGAAGACGGGATCGATGTGGATGAAAATGTCCGCCTCAGATATCGTTACCTCGATCTGCGCCGTCCGGAAATGCAGCAGCACCTGATCCTGCGGCACAAGATCACTCATGCCATGCGTTCTTTCCTTGATGATCACGGATTCCTTGAAATCGAAACGCCGATGCTCACGAAGAGCACACCGGAAGGCGCGCGCGATTATCTTGTGCCGAGCCGTGTGAATCCGGGGAAATTTTATGCGCTGCCCCAGTCTCCGCAGCTGTTTAAGCAGCTGCTGATGGTATCCGGCTTTGAGCGGTATTTCCAGGTGGCCCGCTGCTTCCGCGATGAAGATCTGCGCGCCGACCGCCAACCGGAATTTACCCAGCTGGATATGGAATTGTCTTTTGTCGACCAGGATTATATCCTTGATCTGATGGAACACATGATGCAGAAAGTGTTCAAAGATGTTCTGGATGTGGATATCGAAATCCCGTTCAAACGGATTACCTGGGATGACGCCATGAATCTGTATGGCTCCGATAAACCGGATCTGCGTTTTGACATGCATTTCTATGATATTTCCGACCTCCTGAGAGACTGCGATTTCCGCGTATTCCGCAACGTGCTGGACAACGGCGGCGTGGTCAAGGCGATCAATGTCAAAGGCGATGCGGATATTCCGCGCCGCGAACTGGACGGCCTTGTCGATTACTGCGGCCATTACGGCGCGAAGGGCATGGCGTGGATCGGTTTCCTGAAAGACGGCGGACTGAAATGCCAGATCACCAAGTTCCTCGGAGAAGAAACGATCCGGAAGATCGGAGAAGTCTGTGAAGCGGAGGAAGGCGATCTGATCCTGATTATCGCGGACAAGCCGAAAGTTGTCGCGCAGGCGCTCGGAGAACTGCGCCTTGAAATGGGCCGCCGCATGAATCTGATCGATCCAAACGAGTTCTGCTTCCGCTGGGTGACGGATTTCCCGATGTTTGAATACAGCGAGGAAGAAAAACGGTATGTGGCGGAGCATCATCCTTTCACGGCTCCCCGCGATGAAGATGTGCAGTACTTGCTGACAAATCCTGAAAAAGTGCACGCCAAAGCCTATGACATGGTGCTGAACGGCGTAGAAGCCGGCGGCGGCAGCCTTCGCATTTATCAGGAAGATCTGCAGGAAAAAGTATTCCAGGCGATCGGCATTTCGGAAGAAGACGCACAGGAAAAATTCGGATTCCTGCTGGATGCGTTCAAATACGGCGCGCCGCCGCATGCGGGCATTGCGTACGGGCTTGACCGCCTCGTCATGCTCATGCTCCACTGCAAGACGATCCGCGACGTCATCGCGTTCCCGAAGACGCAGAGCGCCATCGACCAGATGACGCAGGCGCCGAATCTGGTAACGGATAAACAGCTGAAAGAACTTCATATCAAAGTGGATGTGAAAAAGGAAAAAGATCTGCTGGTTTGATTTAAAATCCCTGCCTGCCGCCTGAAGATGGGCAGGCAGGGATTTTCTTTTGCCGGTCAGGAGGATATTGGCAAGAAAACAGGCAAGATTTTGCGTAACTGAAAAAGCGAAAGAAAGAACAAACGAAGGGATTTTGTCAATATTGTAAATATTTTGTTTTTCTGTTACACTGGAGCCAAATAAAGCCCTGCTGTGTACGTAGCAGCTTACCTATTTTGAACCAACACCTTTACATAGGGAGTTTAAGCTGAAAAGTGACGTCTGTGCCCTTTGGGGATTGACCGGCCTTTTCACGAGGACACCCACCTGCAGAAATGCAGACTCAAAATAAAGCGATTACGGCATGGTGGGGATACAAATGCGAAGCTGTTCAGGTCAGTCCTGGACAGCTTTTTTTGCGCCTTTTTGAAGAAATGATATAATAACGGCAGAACAAATATTCAGGTCTTTCAGGAAATCATCTGAACAGATACAGGAGGATGTCATGGATTCGTTATTTGACGGGCCGCAGGTTAGCCGGAAATCATTCGCGCCGCTGGCAGAGCGGATGCGCCCGGCCGATCTGTCGGAGATCTGCGGGCAGGAAGCTGCAGTGGGAAAGGGAACGTTTCTGTATCAGATGATCAAGAGGGATACGATCCCGTCACTGCTCCTGTTCGGCCCGCCCGGCTGCGGCAAAACAACGATCGCTTATGTGATCGCGCAGATGACCAGGAGCTGTTTTGTAAAACTGAACGCAACAGCAGGAGGCACCAAGGAGATTCGGGACGTCGTTGCCAGAGCAAAGGAAGAAATGAATTATTATGGACGGCGGACCATCGTTTTTATCGATGAAATTCATCGATTCAACAAAGGGCAGCAGGATGTGCTTCTCCCTTATGTGGAAGACGGTACGTTTATCCTCATTGGCGCGACGACGGAAAATCCGTACTTTGAAATCAATGGAGCACTGTTGTCCAGACTGCGCCTGATCCGTCTGACAGCGCTGGATGAAGATGCCGTGGTAAATCTTCTGAAACGGGCGCTGGCGGATAAGGAGAGGGGCCTTGGGGCTTTTGGGTACCGGACAGAAGAAACGGTGCTGAAAAAGATCAGCCGATTTTCCGGCGGAGACGCGAGGATGGCGCTCAATCTGCTTGAGCAGGCGTCTGCCCTCCTTCCGGCAGGAGGTACACTGGGGGAAGAGGCGTTGTCCCGGGTTGCAGGGGAATATTTGTCATTGTATGATAAGAACGGCGACTATCATTATGATATTGTTTCCGCTTTTATTAAAAGTATGCGCGGCAGTGACCCGGATGCGGCGCTGCATTACATGGCCCGCATGATTGAAGGCGGGGAAAAGCCGTCTTTCATCGCGCGGCGCATTATGATCTGCGCGGCAGAAGATGTCGGGCTGGCTGATCCGCGGGCTCTTCAGGTGGCGGTAGTGGCGGCGCAGGCGGCGGAAATGGTTGGTTTCCCGGAAGGGCGAATCCCTCTCGCGGAAGCCGTTCTGTATATCTGCCTGGCACCAAAGAGTAACAGCGCCATTGAGAGTATAGAGGCGGCGTGCAGCGAAGCCCGGAATAGGAAAAACTGGTCAATCCCGTCCTATTTGAAAGATGCGCATTACAGCGGCGCGGCAAAATTAGGACAGGGAATCGGTTATAAATATCCGCATGACTATGGCGGCTGGGTGAAGCAGCAGTATTTGCCTGATGAACTGGCCGATCGGATATATTACCGACCGGTGGAGCGCGGGGAAGAAAAAAAGCTCAGCGAAGTGTGGCGGAAACGGCTGCACAAAAATGAGGAGGATATGCGGTGAGAAAAAGAAAGCCCTCACTTCAGCATAAAAAGTCCAGAAGACGTTCGGGACACAAATATGAGATTTTAGGCGTTATTTTGTTTCTGCTCGGCATTTTCCTGTGCATGAGTCTGTTCGGAAGAGATATGGGCGTATTTGGCGGCTGGCTGAGAGATACGCTGCGCTTTTTTTTCGGTATGACCGCAGTCGTACCCTGCTTTTTTGTCAGTCTGCTGGGGGGCCGATACATATATAAAGGGATTGGATTCCAGATCACCAAAAGAGTTGTTCTGGGAGGAATTTTGTATGTCCTTCTGGCGTGCTGGATCCATTATTTTCTGTCTGCTGCCGGGAAGGAGCTGGATATCCAGAATGTCCTTGCCTACGGCGGGATTATCGGCAGCGTCTCCGTGTGGGGGCTGCATATTCTGTTTGGAAATGCGGGAACGGCGATCTTTCTTTTTGCCGCGACGGTATCCGGCGTACTGTTGCTTTCCAAATGGTCGCTCACACGGAGCGTCCGTTCCATCGGGGCGAAAACAGAAACCGGTGTGAAACAGGTACAGTCTGCGATCCGGGAAAAGAAATCGGCCTGGGACGAGAAAAAGAAGGCTGGAGAAAAACAAGCGGAGGAAGAGGGAGTGCCGCAGGGGTTTCTGTTTGAGAGAAGAGAAGTTCCTGAAAATGAACGGCCGGTACAGCTTCCTTCGGTCCCGGAAGATATACTGGAAGCCGCCGCATCAGAAGATAGAATTATTTCAGAAGCAGCAGAGGCTTCCGATGGTACTTCTGGCGGGGGCGAAGACAATCTGCCGGCGGCGCAGGAAGAGCCTGCGCAGTACCATATTCCTCCGCTTTCCCTTTTACATGAGGGAAAAGGGACGGGTTCGTCTGCGGTGACAGATGCAAAAAAACACATGAGTATTCTGGAAGCGACACTGAAAAGTTTCGGCGTCAATGTGAAGATTACCGATGTCAGTGTCGGGCCTACCGTGACGAGGTATGAACTGGAACCGGCTCCGGGGGTAAAAGTGAGCCGGATCACCAATTTGCAGGATGATATTGCCCTTCAGCTGGCGGCGACTCACGTGCGGATCGAGGCGCCGATCCCTGGGAAATCAGCTGTCGGCATCGAAGTGCCGAATGCGAAAACGGCGGAAGTGGCGCTTCGCGATGTGCTGGACAGCAGCAGTTTCCAAAATGCCAGGGGAGGCGTTCCGGCTGCTCTGGGGAAAGATATTACAGGAAAGCCGGTCATTACGGATCTGACGAAAATGCCCCATCTCCTGATTGCAGGATCGACAGGAAGCGGGAAAAGCGTCTGCATCAATACGCTCATTATGAGCGTCCTCTTTCATGCGCGCCCTGAGGAGGTCAAACTGATTCTCATTGATCCGAAGGTGGTAGAGCTGTCTGTCTATAACGGGATACCGCATCTTCGCATTCCTGTTGTAACAGATCCGAAAAAAGCGGCGGGCGCGCTGCAGTGGGCTGTGCGGGAAATGGAATCCCGGTATCAGCAGTTCTCCGAAGCCCATGTGCGCGACATCGGCGGATACAATAAAGTGACGCAGGGACAGCCGATGCCGTATATTATCATTATTATTGATGAATTGGCCGATCTGATGATGGTGGCTTCGGACAGTGTGGAAGGCGCGATCTGCCGTCTGGCGCAGAAAGCGCGCGCTGCCGGTATCCATCTGGTGCTGGCGACGCAGCGGCCTTCGGTCGATGTCATTACCGGCGTAATCAAAGCGAATATTCCAAGCCGGATCTCTTTTGCCGTGTCTTCCCAGGTGGATTCCCGCACCATCCTTGATATGGCCGGCGCGGAAAAACTGATCGGGAAGGGCGACATGCTTTTCAATCCGATCGGCGCGCCGAATCCGATCCGCGTACAGGGCGCATTTATTTCCGATGCGGAAGTGGAAAACGTCGTTTCTTATATTAAGGCGGAGTGCGAAGGCGTTCCGTCAGAGTATGAAGAGATCAACTTGGAGATTCCGGAGGCACAGGAAAAAACGCAAAGCGCGGAGCAGGAAGACGAATTGCTGCAGGAAGCGGCGGAATGGGTCATGGATACGAAAAAAGCGTCCGTATCCATGCTTCAGCGCCGTTTTCGCATCGGGTATACCCGTGCCGGGCGTCTTATGGATACGCTGGAAAGTATGGGAATCGTAGGCCCGGCGGAAGGGGCGAAGCCGCGGGAAGTGCTTATGTCTTCGGAAGAAGCGGAAGAACGGTTCTTTCGGAAAGAGCAGTGAGGCAGGTCAACAGAAAAACTTTATTCTATAAAGACGGGGGAGAGGTACAGCTTTATGCGAAGATGCGGATCAGTAATCCTTTTTCTGCTTCTCGCAGGACTGGTATTTGCGGGGATCTTTTACTATGCGGAAATGCGGGCCCGGCAGAAGCGACAGGAGGTCCAGCCGGAAGAACGGCTGGAAATTTATACGGATCTTCCGCAGAGCGCACTGCAGATCTTTGATCGGCCGTATTATAAGGAATTCGGTGTGGGGCTTTCCATTACAGAAATGACTCCGGCACAGATTGTGGAGAATGCGGAAAAGGGAACGATCCCTGATCTGTATCTCGTATCCCAGCATACGCTGGATAAATTGAAAGACATGAACATGCTGGCCGTATATGCCTCAGACAGGACGGATACTGTTCTGAACGGATGCAAAGATGAAGACGGCTACTGGACAGGCGTTTGGATGAATCCGGCGGTATTTGCGGTCAATACGGATTTTGCCCTTACGCATCCCGCATTTTTTTATACGTGGGATGAAGTGCTGTCTCGGCAGAGCGTGCGTCTGGTGATGACAGATTTTATTTCCGCGGACTATTCGGAAGAGAGCCTTATTTCTCTGACAGAGCATTTTGGGCAGAAAGAATGCTTTGCCCGGCTGCGCAGCGCGGCGGGGCATATCGTGCAGTACGGCAAATATCTGTCTACGCCGGCGCAGATGGCGGCTATGGACAAGTGCGATATAGGGATTTCCGGATTTAATGAAGTCATGCGGGTGAAGCAGGATGGCCTCCCTGTGAAAATTATTTATCCCGAAGACGGCACGTTTTACTATTTGTATGGAGCTGCGCTGTCAGCGGCGGAAGCACGCCGCGAGGAAGCGCAGCGGTTTATGGACTGGATATTGGATTCCGCGGCAAGAAAGCCGATGTTGGAAAAGCACGGATATTATTTCCTCTATGTCAATGAAACAAGGCTGCCGGAAGACGAGGCAAATATGAAAATTGAATTCTGGCCGCTGGAGAAAAAATATACCGATGAAGGGAAAAAGGATTTGCTGGAACAGTGGCTGCAGCAGATCCGGTTTGGAAAGGATTTGTGAAATGAATAAGAAAATCGGTTTCATCAGCCTCGGCTGTTCTAAAAATCTGGTGGATACAGAAAAAATGCTCGGCCTGCTTGCGGACGCCGGATATGAACTGACGGATGATCTGGAAGAAGCGCAGATCATTATTGTCAATACATGCACATTTATTGACCCGGCAAAGGAAGAATCCGTGCAGACACTGCTGGAGGCGGCAGAATATAAAAAGCAGGGTGTCTGCGAGAGACTGGTGGCAGCGGGCTGTCTGACACAGGAATTTCAGTCGGAGCTGGCCAGGGAGATTCCGGAGATCGATATCCTCCTGGGGACAAATTCCTGGCAGCGCATACTGGAAGCGGTGCGGCGGTCTTATCAGGCGGAAGAAAAGGTACAGTTTTTCGATACGATTCCGTGCGCGCATGAAGAATTGATTCCGCGGCAGCTGACGACGCCGGAATATATGGCGTATGTAAAGATTGCGGAAGGATGCAGCAACGGCTGTACATTTTGCTATATTCCCTATGTGCGCGGAAGAATGAGGAGCCGTCCAATCTCATCTGTTATTCATGAAGTCAGAGAATTGGCGGAAAGAGGCGTGAAGGAAATCAATCTGATCGCGCAGGATCTGTCCTGTTACGGCCGGGATCTGCGCGATGGGACGACGTTGGCGCAGCTGCTGCGTGAAATGGTTCAGATTGAGGGCATTCACTGGATACGGCTGTTTTATTTGTATCCGACGAATTTTACGGACGAACTGCTTGATCTGATCGTAAAAGAGCCCAAAATCTGTAAATATGTGGATATTCCGCTGCAGCACATCAGCGATCCTGTGCTGAAGCGGATGAATCGAAGGGATTCCTCGGCGAGCATTCGCACACTGCTGACAAAGCTGCGGAGCGCACCGGTTCCCATGACGATCCGCACCACGCTGATGGTGGGATTCCCCGGCGAGACAGAAGAGGATTTTCAGCAGCTGCTTGATTTTATTCAGGAAGTAAAATTTGATGACCTGGGAGCGTTTACGTTTTCACCTCAGGACGGAACGCCGGCAGCCCGTATGGATGGACAGATTCCGGAAGAAATCAAGGAAGACAGATATCATAAGCTGATGGCGGCGCAGGCGGCTATTTCAGAGGAAAATGACCAGAAAGCGATTGGTATGGAAACAGAAGCACTGGTTGAAGAGTTGATTGAAACGGAGGACGGACTGATACAGGCGAAGGGAAGGACGATATTCCAGGCGCCGGAAGTGGATGGAAATGTGTATATTGATAATCCAGGCGATGCAGCGCCCGGAGATTTTATAAAGATCAGGATCACTGACGGATATGCGTATGATCTGATTGCGGAGCGCATTTGATATACAGGCGGCAGAAATGATTGCGGAAATCATAACGACGGGAACAGAATTGCTTCTGGGAGAAATTCTCGATGAAAACAGCCGGTGGCTGGCGTCTTTTCTCAATGAATACGGATATACGGTGGCCTATATGACGACGGCGGGAGATAACCCTGAACGGCTGCGTACTGTGATCGGGGAGGCGCTTTCCCGGGCGGATCTCGTGATTACGTCTGGAGGACTTGGTTCTACGCAGGGAGATCTCACTAAAAAAGCCGGTGCTGAAGCTTTGGGCAGGAACTATGTGCTGTTTCCGGAAGAAGCGGCCCGGCTGAAACAATATTATGAGGAGCAGGGAAGGCAGTGTCTGCCCGCGCACATTAGGCAGGCATGGTTCGCAGAAGGCGCAGAGCTGCTGCCAAATGATGTGGGAACGGCAAGTGGTTCCGCTGTCGCTGCCGGCGGGAAAATTCTGATCCATCTTCCCGGGCCGCCGGCAGAGATGGAACGAATGGCAGAGACTTATATGATGCCGTGGCTGACTGCACACTGCGGGGCACAGGGGAGCATTGTCTCCTTGGTTTTATCGGTGACCGGGCTGAGCGAAGCAGAAACAGAGCTGCGTATCATGGATCTTGTGAAGAATCAGACGAATCCGACGATTGCGCTGTATGTCAGGCCCGGATACATCGCTGTGCGTCTTACGGCAAAAGGAAAAGATAAGATAGAGGCAAGAAAGCTGATTGCGCCGCTGGAAAAGGAAATCTGTTCCCGGATACCGGCAATGCGGTATAATTTGGAAGAAGACGGAAGAAAAGAACTGGCGGGCCTGCTTCTGGCGAATCACATGTCAGTCAGCGCGGCTGAATCCTGCACGGGCGGACTGATCGGAAAACTGATCACAGATATGCCCGGGAGCTCCGCCTATTTTGCGGGCAGTGCAGTAACGTACTGGAATCAGGCGAAAGAGAAGGTATTGACCGTTTCTTCGGATACTTTGAAAAAATATACGGCAGTCAGCGCTGAAACAGCGGCTGAGATGGCCCGGGGCAGCCGTGCTCTGTACGGGACGGATATTGCTGTTTCGACGACTGGATATGCAGGCCCTGGCGAGGGCGAGCGGGGAGAGCCGGCCGGATTGGTTTATATCGGCGTGGACGGTTCCTGGGGAACGGAAGTCTATAAAGAGCAGTTCCGGGGAGGCAGAAAAAGCGTGCGCTACGGCGCGGCGGAAAAAGCGCTGTTTTATGCAGCTCGGTATTTGAAAAAGCATATCAAAACAGAAAAGAGGGAGATATAAATGGCTGGAATTGCAAAAGCGGCAGAATCCATCGGTGCGGAGAAGAAAAAGGCACTGGATAACGCCATGCATCAGATTGAAAAAGAATTTGGCTCCGGCGCGATCATGCGGCTTGGCGACATGGGCGCGAGAATGAATCTGGAAGTGATCCCGACGGGATCGCTGGCACTTGACATTGCGGTTGGCGTCGGCGGTTATCCGCGGGGAAGAGTCATTGAAATTTACGGCCCTGAATCTTCAGGCAAGACGACGCTGGCGCTTCATGCGATTGCGGAAGCGCAGAAAATGGGCGGCGTGGCTGCTTTCATCGATGCGGAACATGCGCTTGATCCGATTTACGCGCATCATCTGGGCGTGGACACGCATGATCTGCTGATTTCACAGCCTGACTGCGGCGAGCAGGCACTCAGCATCTGCGAAGCGCTGGTCCGCAGCGGCGCGGTGGATATTGTCGTTATCGATTCCGTTGCCGCTCTGGTGCCCCGGCAGGAAATCGAGGGAGATATCAGCGATCAGTCCGTGGGGCTGCAGGCCCGGCTGATGAGCAAAGCGCTTCGCAAATTGACCGGTTTCATCAGCAAATCGGGAACGACAGTTATTTTTATCAACCAGATCCGTGAAAAAGTCGGTATTATGTTTGGCAATCCGGAAACGACGACCGGCGGCCGCGCACTGAAATTCTATTCTACGATACGCGTGGAAGTTCGCCGTGCAGAAGCGATCAAGAGCGGCACGGAGATCATCGGGAACCGGACCAGAGCAAAAGTTGTAAAGAATAAAGTAGCGCCTCCTTTTAAAGTCGCTGATTTTGATATCATGTACGGGGAAGGCATTTCTAAAGAAGGCACGCTGATCGACATGGCGACGAGTCTGGAGATCCTGCAGAAGAGCGGCGCCTGGTATTCTTATAAAGGTGAACGGATTTCTCAGGGGCGGGAGAATGCAAAGCAGTATCTGCGTGAGCATCCTGATATTGCCGCTGAGATTGACCGGACGATCAGGGATACGCTGATGGCCGAACCGGAAACTTTTGAAGACGGCGTGATTGCGGCTGCCGATGAAGAAAAGTAATCGATCTGCCTATGAAGCGGCTCTGCGTCTTCTGGAATACCGCGCGCAGAGCGAATATGAAATCAGGACAAAGCTGAAGCGCCGGGGATATGAGGATGAAGATATTGAAAAAGCTGTAGAGAAACTGTATTTCTATCATTATCTGAACGATGAAGAACTGGCGGAAGAGATTTTTGTCAATTACAGAGATTTCCTCTTTTATGGAGATCGATACATACAGGGAAAGATGAAACTGCGCGGCCTGACTTGCAGGCATCATCTGACAGAGGCGGAAGAACGGGAAAAAGCAAAGCTGGCACTGGAGAAAAAAGCCGCCGCTGTGCCGAACATACGGGACAATTACCGACGGGCTGCCGGCTTTCTGCTGCGGCGGGGCTTTTCTTATGCTGCCGTATCTTTCGTGCTTGGAAACAAAGAAGAATTTTGAGTGTATAAGCTGTTATCCATGGTCGGACGACAGCTTTTTTATTTTGGAAATTTCATAATAGTCAAAAAGAAAATAAACTATTGACTATTTGACTATTTGACTTTATAATAAGCGCAGACAGATGAAAGGAGAAAGAGAAACTAGGAACAGTGGTGGTGAATCATGAATACGATGTTGTCTGACCGGATTGAACGGTTTATTTTGAATCAGCTGAGGCAGCAGAATACGCCGGTTCTGGTTCTGAAAAGAAAAGCGGTGGCGGATCTTCTGGAGTGCGCTCCTTCGCAGGTCACGTATGTCATTAATACCCGGTTTTTGCCGGATCAGAGATTTTCTGTAGAATCGCGCCGCGGAAGCGGCGGATTTATCCGGATCGCCGTACGGACGGAACAACCGCCGGAATTTTCCGGAGAAGAACGGAAACCGGAGCCTGATCCGGCAGAGGAATATCTCAAAAAATATGTCCAGCTGCTCATGTCTTCTGGAGCTATTACGATGCGTGAATTTTTGATGATTCGCGAGCTGATGAACATGTTTATGGAACATTGTCCGCAGGAACACAGAGAACATGCCGTAAAAGATGCGGTCGGCAGGATCAGCCGGATCATAAAGGAGGGGAAATAAAATGCTTTGTGAGCGTTGTCATAAAAAGGAAGCGACTGTGCATTATGTACAGATCGTCAATGGACAAAAGACAGAATCTCATCTCTGCGCAGCATGTGCGGGACGTGAGAATCTCATGACCAGGGCAGGTACGTTCCGTGGAATGGAAAATTTTATGGGCTCTGTTTTTGAAGATCCTTTCTTCAGAAGCGTCTGGGACCATCCTTTTGAGAGGAGCGGAAGGCTTTCCTGTCCCGAATGCGGAATGACGCTGGATACATTTCGGGAAAAAGGCGAGCTGGGCTGTCCGGATTGCTATGAAGCGTTCCGGGAACAGCTGAGGCCGCTGTTTGAAAAAACGCAGGAAGGCACGGCGCACAGGGGAAAAAATCCGGCGGATAAAGAAAAACCGCAGGACAGCGGAGAGTCGCCGGAGCTGAAGGCTCTGAAAGAGAAGCTGAATGCGCTTGTGGCAGAAGAGAAGTATGAAGAAGCGGCCAGAGTGCGGGATCAGATCAGAGATTTAACGGAGAAAGGGAAAAAGAATGACGGTCAGTGAATTGCTGGAAGGATTTCCTTGCCAGACATCAGCCGGTGAAGAAGGCTGGCTGATGCAGGTAAAGCTGGAACTTCATAGGAATATCCGAAGCATGCGGTTTCCCTCAGCCTGCGGTCAGCAGGAAAAGAGGCGGGCCTCGCAGGTAGTTAAAAACGCGATGGACCAGAGGAACTCGTCGGAAACGGACAAGATGGACTGTCTGGGGCTGGCAGGGCTCTCTGAGAACGAAAGGGAGCTTCTCGCGGACAAGGGCTGGCTGCCTGCCGGAGAAAGCCTGCAGACCGGATACCTGTGGACGAATCAGCATGCGGACACAGGGGCGTTTGTCGGCGGAAGAGATCACCTCTGCCTGGAATTCCTGCAGAACCATTCCGACACGGACGCGCTGTGGAGAAAGGCGTCTTTCCTGGACAGCCAGCTGGGGTCATTCATAGACTATGCTTTTGATAAGGAATTTGGCTATCTGACCGCATCTCCGGCGCTTGCCGGAACCGGGATGAAGCTGTCAGCGCTGCTGTATCTGCCGGGACTGGCGGAACGGCAATTCCTGTCTGAACTGAGAGATGCTGCGGCAAGGGGCGGCTTTTCACTGCGGCGAGCCGGGGAAAGTGACAGCGCGGCGCCGTATTTCCGCCTGGAGAATACCGTGACGCTCGGCGTTTCGGAAGCGGCGCTGGCCGAGAGGATGACCGGGCTTCTGAAGGATATCGGCAAGGCGGAAAACCGGGCGCGGGATCTGCTCCTGCACGAGCAGGAAATGCTTATGAAGGACAGGATCTGGCGGGCGCTCGGCGTTCTGAAATATGCCCGCCTCATCGGTAAGGAAGAGACAGAGCGCTGCGCCGGCCTGGTTCAGCTTGGCATGGAAATCAATATGTTTCCCAAGAAAGAAAATTTGTTCCGGAATCTGCTCGGTACGGCATCCCCGGCATTTGTCCGTGAAAAGACGCATAACGAGAATCTTGATGAAGAAGGTGTGCGGCTGTGGCGGGCAGTATTGCTGCGGGAGCTGGTGAATGCGGCCGGACTGTAAAAGGAAAAATGAATTTTGTGTTCCCTGAAGGAGGGGTGTTATTATGGAAAATCGATATACGGACGGCGTGAAAAACGCCTGGAAATTTGCCGCGGAAGAAGCGGTGAAATTTGGAAGTGAGTATGTGGGAACAGAGCATTTGCTGCTCGGTATCGCCCATGAAAAGGATACGGCCGGAGGCAGGATCCTGAATTCGCTCGGCGTTACGGTGGAAACCGCGGAGCCGCTTCTGCAGCAGGGGTATGGAGGAAGCTTTTTCGGACGGCAGGAAGTCTATATTGCGCCCCGCACCAAACGGGTCATGGAAATGGCTGTGGAAGAAGCGAATGAGCTGGGAAATCACTATGTCGGCACAGAACATGTGCTTCTGGCTCTGATCCGCGAAGGCGGCGGAATGGCGGTGCGCATCCTGCAGCATCTCGGCGTGACGCAGGAAAATCTGCAGAAAGCTTTTGAAAGCGTTTTGTCAGAAGAAAAAGGGAAAGACGGGAAAGCGGCCGGACTCGGTGATCTGGCGGATTTTGCGGTGGATTTGAATGAACGGGCAAAACAGGGAAAAATCGATCCGGTGATCGGCCGCAAAGAAGAAATCAGCCGCGTGATACAGATCCTGTCGAGGCGGAGTAAAAACAATCCGGTCCTCATCGGCGAGCCGGGTGTCGGCAAAACAGCCATTGCAGAAGGGCTGGCGCAGCGTATCGTGGATAACGATGTGCCGGAGATTCTGAAAAACTGTCATGTCATTTCATTGAATATGTCGTCTGTTGTCGCCGGTACGCAGTATCGGGGGCAGTTTGAGGAACGGCTGAAAAAAGTGATCGATGAAGTGAAGAAACATCAGGACTGGATCCTCTTTGTCGACGAGATTCATACCCTGGTAGGCGCTGGCGCGACGGAAGGCTCCATGGACGCCGCAAACATCATGAAACCGGCGCTGGCGAGAGGCGAACTGCGCTGCATCGGAGCAACGACGCTGAAAGAATATAAGAAATACATCGAAAAAGACGCGGCTCTCGAAAGACGGTTCCAGCCGGTCAAAGTCGGAGAACCGACCGTCGAAGAGACGATCGAGATCCTGAACGGCCTGCGCGACCGGTATGAAGCATTCCATAAAGCGAAGATCACCGATGAGGCGATCCGTCTCGCGGCGGAATTGTCAGACCGGTATATCACGGACCGGTTCCTGCCGGACAAAGCGATTGACGTAGTTGATGAAGCAGCGGCGAAGGTGCGGATGGAGGCATCGTCCACACCGGAAGGGCTTCGCAAGAAAGAAGAAGAACTGGCGAATGTGCTGAAAGAAAAAGAGGCGGCTGTTTCGAGCCAGGATTTTGAAAAAGCGGCGATCTACCGGGATCAGGCGAAAAAACTGACAGAAGAAGTCGACGGACTGAAAAAGAACTGGAAAGGCGCCGATCAGGAACATCTGACTGTGACCGCGGAAGATGTTGCGGAAGTGGTCAGCAAGTGGACCGGAGTCCCCGTGCAAAACCTCAAAAAGAGTGATTCTGAACGGCTGCTCCATCTGGAAGAAGAGCTGCACAAGAGAGTGATCGGACAGGAAGAAGCCGTCCACGCAGTGGCCAAAGCGATCCGCCGTGCCCGCGCGGGCATGAAAGATCCGAGACGGCCTATCGGGTCGTTCCTGTTCCTGGGTTCGACCGGCGTCGGCAAAACGGAGCTGGCTAAAGCCCTTGCGGAATGCCTCTTTGGCAGCGATAAATCACTGATCCGCTTCGATATGTCGGAATATATGGAAAAGCATGAAGTATCCCGCCTGGTCGGAGCGCCTCCTGGATATGTAGGGTACGAAGAAGGCGGTCAGCTGACAGATCAGGTCCGCCGGAATCCGTATAGTGTGATCCTTTTTGATGAAGTGGAAAAAGCACACGCTGATTTCTTCAATATCCTTCTTCAGGTGCTGGATGACGGCCGCCTGACTGATGGGCAGGGGCGTACGGTAGATTTCACGAACTGCGTCATCATCATGACGAGCAACCTTGGCTCCATGCATCTGAAAGATCAGATGAAGCAGCTTGGGTTTAAGACGGATGAAGGCAAAGAAAAGACGGAAGAAGATTTTGAACATACCAAAGAAGTGATTTTGTCTGATGTGAAACGGGCTTTCCGTCCGGAATTTATCAACCGGATCGACGAGATCATCGTTTTCCGTCCGCTGTCGGAAGAGAATCTGAAGAGCATTGTCAAACTTCTCCTGAAGAAAGTACAGGAGAAACTGGATCAGTTCCACCTGATGCTGGATGTTTCTGAAAAAGCGGAAGCGCATCTGATCAGAAACGGTTCCGATTTCGAATACGGCGCCCGTCCGCTGAAGAGGACGATTCAGAAGGAAATCGAAGATCCGCTGGCGGAACTGATTCTTCAGGGAGCGTTCAAAGATAAGAAGACGGTGCATGTGGATGAAAAGGATGAGAAAGAGTTGACATTCCACGCGGAATAATTGCGAAAAACAGGAGCAGAGGGATTCCCTGCTCCTGTTTTTTATTATAAATAAGCAGAGGAAGTGATTTTTTCGGGATGCTACGTGGTATAATAAGAAAAATTTTTCATACTGCGATAAAGAAAGTAAATGAGGACTCAACATGGACAGAGAAGATTTGGACAGACAGCTGAAAGAACAGGGCGGAAAAGAAAATCCCGGACGAAAGGGGAGCTCCCGTACGAAAAAAATGCTGCTGGCGGCAGCGGTGTGCCTGATTCTTATCGGCGGAGCCGGGGGATATATCATGCATGATCTGCCTTTCATGCGCGGAGGGGCAGCGGAGAAGAATTACACCATGCCGCAGAGCGGGGAAAATCAATCATTTGAGCTTCCGGCTGTGCGGAATACGGCGGTCGTGGAGGCCGTTAAGCGCGTCGGGCCGGCGGTCGTCGGCATTACGACGCAGATCTATGATAGGGACATTTTCAACAGGAGGATTGAAGTCGGGCAGAGCGTGGGCTCCGGCGTGATTTTTGATGCCAAAGGGTACATTGTCACAAATAACCATGTCGTCGGGAATAGCGAAAAGGTCAATGTGTCTTTGTCCAGCGGGAATACGGTTCAGGGAACGGTGGTCGGAACGGATGCGGCCACAGATCTGGCGGTGGTCAAAATTGACGCCGACGATTCACTTCCTGTAGCGGAATTCGGCGACTCAGATCAGCTGCAGGTCGGCGAGACGGCGATCGCGATCGGGAATCCGCTGGGGCTGGAATTTCAGGGGACTGTAACGGTTGGTGTCATCAGCGCGCTGAATCGTACGCTTGACGATATGGATCTCCGTTTCCGCCTCATTCAGACGGACGCGGCCATTAATCCCGGGAATTCCGGCGGCGCGCTGGTGACGGCAGATGGGAAAGTCATCGGAATCAACAGCGCCAAGATCGCTAAAGAAGGTGTGGAAGGTATGGGATTCGCCATTCCTGTCAACCAGGCGAGGACGATCATCGAAGAGCTGATCCGCAGCGGTCATGTAACGCGGGCATATCTCGGGCTGTACGGGGCGGACAAGGATATTGCCGCCAGATACGGCTACCGTTGGGATGATTCTGTCAAAGGCGTGCTTGTCATGCGGATCGCGGAAAACAGCCCGCTGTCTTTGTCGGATATCCGCCCGGGAGACTATATCACTGCGGTCGGCGGAAAACCGATCAATTCCGTCCGGGATATCCGGGACGCGCTGGAAGGATATAAACCGGGCGATGTGGTCACGGTTTCCTATGTGCACGGCGGACGGGAGCGTACGGCGGATATCCTGCTGAGCGAGGCGGCGCAGGACTGATGAAGATCACCATAGCGGGAATCGGAAAGATCAAAGAGAACTGGATGCGGGACGGGATCCGTGAATATGTGACCCGTCTTGCGCCCATTGCAAAGGTTCAGATCTGCGAACAGGATGAAGAGAAAATGCCGGTCAATCCGTCGGAAGCGATCAAAGAAAAGGTCATGGAAAAGGAAGGCGAAAAAATTCTGCGGTATATCCAGCCGGATGATTTTGTGATCCTCTTGGATACGGCAGGGAAAGAATTGTCGTCTCCGGATCTGTCAAAACTGTTGGAGAAACAGATGGTTCTCGGGAAAAGCAGTTTTACCTTTCTGATCGGCGGGCCGTTTGGAAATGGGAACAATCTGAAGGACCGGGCGGACTTCCGGCTGTGCATCAGCCGCATGACATTTACGCACCAGATGGCGCGTCTGATCTTGGCGGAGCAGATCTACCGGGCCATGAAGATCATGAGGAATGAACCTTATCATTTGTGAAAGAGAGCAGAGCGTTTCCCTGCTCTTTTTTTGTGCCTGTTATTGAGATGTACTTTATAATAGACGAAGAATGTAAACTGTTTTTTTATGAGAAGGCAATGAAAACGACTATCTTACGGATTGCGGGGGCTGCCGTGCTGCTTCTGGGCATGCCGGTTTCAGCCGCTGCGGAAGAGAATCAGGCGTACACGCTGGCGCCGGTCGTCGTGACGGCGACAAGGACAGAAAATCCTGTTTCCAGGATACCGGCGGCGGTACAGGTGATCACTGAAGAGGATATAAAAGCCGTCGGCGCGGACAGCCTCAGACAGGCGTTGACAGCGTATACCAATATTTTGCAGGGATATAAGAAACGCGGCGGCGGGCATGATGTCATCATCCGCGGGATGAATACGGATCAGTCGCTGATTCTGATCAACGGGCAGAGGGTGGCCAATGAATCTTCCGCGTCGGGGCTGGGCAATGCGATGGCGCTGGAGCGGATCAATCCGTCATCGGTAGAACGGATCGAGATCATGCGCGGCCCGGCGGGCGCTTTGTACGGTTCGTCTGCCATGGGCGGCGTGATCAACATCATCACGAAGACCGGCGGTGAGCCGTCAGCTTCTGTGGGCGCGGAATTTGATTCAGACAGAAATCAGAACTGGTGGCATGCGGACACGGGGGAGATCGGGCGATTCTCTGCCGCTTTTGACATGCGGTTCATAAAATTCAGAAATGATCAGATCCCTTCGGATCTCTATTCCGACACGAAGGATTCATCGCAGACGTACCAGGCGCTTCTGACGTATCGGCTCAATGACAGAAACCGGCTGCGGCTGAATGCCGGTTATTTCAGCGAGCATGCCGATGATCGGATGGATGGCGGTGATTTCAATCGGAGAGACTACCGGCAGCAGTCATGGGGCCTGACATGGGAGGGCGAGGATGCGAAGAATGATTGGGAGATCCAGACCTATGGCAGCGCATTCCGCTGGTCCAGCCGGAGCACTTCCGCGAGCGGTTACGATTTTAACCGGGATAAAAACACGTTATTCGTCCTGTCCGGGCGGAACAGCCTACGGGCGGGCCGTCATCACCGGCTGACTTTTGGCGGAAGCTATGAGCGGAACCATGTGCAGGGGACAGGGCTCGGCAGCGGCGGAGACAATCCGTATGATATCTTTGAAGAGAATATTCAAAAGACAGTTTCTGAAAAAACGCTGACAACAAGGGCCGGCTTTCTTCAGGATGAGATGGAATACGGGAAGTGGCTCGTCATTCCGGCTTTCCGTTATGAGCGGCAGAACAGGTACGGCGGGCATTTTTCGCCGAAACTCGGCGTGACTTACTGCGCGGGTGATCATTTTCGGGTGAAAGCCAATTATGGAGACGGTTTCAAAGCGCCCAATGCGGCGCAGCTTTTTTATGATTTGCGAATGGATACCGGCGGATACGGACGGCGGCACATTGTCGGAAATCCTGATCTCCGGCCGGAGCGTGCCAGAAGCTGGGATGTCGGTGTGGAAGCGGAATTTGGAAAGGGATACATGACGCTGTCTTATTTTGACAACGATGTGAAGGATCTGATCCAGAGCACGCGGAGAGGCTATGACGCGCAGGGGTATGAGCTGTATCAATATGTCAATGTGGAGACAGCCAAGATCCGGGGCATAGAGAATGTCATGGGATACCGGTTTGGAGACACGCTGGAAGGAAAGATTTCCTCGACATGGCTGGACGCGGAGAATACCGCTGCGCACACGCCGCTCGCGCAGCGTGCCCGCCTGACGCAGGTATGGCAGCTGATTTATGATGACCGGGAGGCGGTCGGTTGGCGCGCCGTCTTGTGGGATCAGATGAATTATGGCTATATGACGGATCCGCTGTATCCCGGTGTCCCGGGAACCCGAAAGAGTTATAATCTTGTGAATTTTACCGTCACGAGAAAACTGGGCGGGAAAGGACGCATTTTCTGCGGGATCAATAATGTTTTTGATAAGATCGATGAAGCCTGCGACCTGGACGGGCGCTTCTGGAATATCGGATGGGAACGGCAGTTTTGAGTAAAAATTTTGCAATGCCCGGCGATGAGCACTGACATCAGGGAGAAAAATCATGTAAAATAGGAACATAAGAATAGAGATCTTATGAAGAAAGAAGGGATACCATGGCAGAGAAAGAATACCGTGCAAAAGACTTTATGACGAAGTATGTGTTTTCTGTTCCGCCGAATATTACGATCCATGAGCTGATCCGGCTTTTTGTTTCTCACAACGTCAGCGCCATTCCGGTCGTAGATACAGACAATACATTGCTGGGCATCGTATCGGAAGGCGATCTTCTGTATAAAAAAGTACGGCCCTATATTCCCCAGTATGTTGATATTCTCGGCGGGACGCTGTATTACTGCGGATACGGGCGGTATGAAAAATCGTTCCGCAAGCTTCTCGCGACAGAAGCGTCGGAGATCATGACGAGAGAAGTCCGGTGCGTGACTCCGGAAACGGAAATGAGCGTGATCACCACGCTTATGGTGGATGAGCATCTGAAATCGGTTCCCGTTGTTTCGGAATCGAATAAGCTGGTGGGGATCATTACCCGGCACGATATTCTGACGGTGCTGGCGCTGAATGAAAAAAGCGAACTGGAAGAAGCCGATGAGGAAGAAGCGCAGGGCAGTCAGGGGAAAGAATGATCATAACAGGAGCGGGCGTCAGGCCCGCTTTTCTTTCAGGCAGGGATAATAAGATGAAGCATTCGATCATTCCACTGTTTATTCCGCACTATGGCTGTCCGCATCAGTGTGTTTTCTGCAATCAGGTGCGGATCACAGGGCAGACGACGCCGGTAACGGCGGAGGATGTGGAGCGGCAAATCGAACGGTACTTGTCATCAGCGCGGGACGAAAGATACTGGGAAGCGGCTTTTTACGGCGGTTCTTTCACAGCGCTTCCGCTTTCGGTTATGGAAGCGCTTCTCCGTCCGGCGGAAAAGGCGCTGCGGGCCGGAAAGATCCGCGGCATCCGGCTGTCCACGAGGCCCGATTGTATCAGCGATGCGGTTCTGCGCCTGCTGAAAGCCTCGGGCGTATCCATTGTGGAACTGGGCGCGCAGAGTCTGGATGATAAAATCCTTCAGCAGGCGGAGCGGGGCCATACGGCGGGGGACGTGGAGGCAGCTGTCCGGCTCCTGCGGGCTTACGGATTCGGCGTCGGCCTGCAGTTTATGGCAGGGCTTCCCGGAGAGACCGCAGCGTCTATTCGGAGCACAGCGCGGAGAGGCGCTGCGCTCCGGCCGGATTTTGTGCGGCTCTATCCGGCGCTGATCCTGCGGGGGACAAAATTATTCCGCCTATACCAAAAAGGGGAATATGCGCCGCTCTCTGTGCGGGAGGCGGTATATTGGTGTGCGTTTTTGAAAAACTGGTACGGAGCGCATCAGATCCCCGTGATCCGGACAGGTCTTCAGGCGACGGAAGAGCTGGATACAGGCGATTCGCTGGCCGGCGGGCCGTATCATCCGGCGATGGGGGAGCTGACAGATCAGTACCTGGCCAGGCATTTCCTTTTCCGGGCGCTGAAACGGCTCCGGCCGTTCACGTCCTGCCGGATCTCCTTCCATCCACGGGATTTTTCCAAAATGACAGGCTATCGGAAAGAAACGAAAAGGCAGGCCGAGGCGGCTTTCGGCGGATGTGTGCGGTGGTCGGCGGAGCCGGCGCTTCATGAAGGCTGCGTCCGCATTGAGACCGAGAGAGACACGCTGGAAATTACAATTTATAAAACGGAAAAATAAAAACAGGAGAATGACTCCTGTTTTTTTGTGTGCTTCCGTTATTTGACCGGATTTTTCAGTGTGCCGATCGGATCGATGGTGATTTCTACCACATCGCCTTTTTTCAGAAATTCCGGCGGATTCATCCCCATGCCGACGCCCTTCGGCGTGCCCGTCGCGATAACGTCGCCCGGAAGGAGCGTCATTCCGGCGGACAGTACGGAGATCAGCTTCGGAATGGAAAAGATCAGGTCGGATGTGCTGCCTTCCTGGCGGAGATGACCGTTGACGCGGGTATAGATCGTAAACGGTGCCGGCCAGCCGCCGACGAGGAGCGTCGGTCCCATGGGGCAGAATGTATCAAGGCTCTTGCCGCGGAACCACTGCGCGTGGGCTTTCTGGAGATCGCGGGCGGTGACGTCATTGATGATGGTATATCCGTAGACATACTTCATGGCATCTTCCGGAGCGATGTCCCGGCCCTGCTTTCCGATGACGACGCCCAGTTCGCCTTCATAATCGACCTGAGACGTTACGTCGGGACGGCTGTCGATCTCTTCGTTCGGGCCGATGACGGATGTGGTGGCTTTCGTAAAGAAAATCGGTACGGCAGGATTTTTTGCGGCGGCATCTTTATCAAATTCCCGCACATGTTCCTGATAATTTTTCCCAACGCAGAAGATATTGCGCCGCGGGACAAAAGGTGCTTCCAGCCGGACGTCGGAAAGCGCCACAGGTTCTACGCTGTGATCCCGGCTGTTGCTTTCCAGCATTTTGGCCAGATTCAGCAGCCCTTCTTCGCCGGTCTCGATAAATTCTTCCAACGTTTCGGCAAGGGGAATGTAGTACGTTTCTTCCAGATCGTAAGCGGGATAAATGGACTGTCCGTCCGGTGCGAGCACGCCCCATTGGCGGAGCCCTTCATAGGTGTATGTGATCAGTCTCTGCATAATAGTCCTTCTTTCTTTTTTATTTGTTTAAATTATACCACATGCGCGTGTACGGCTATAAAGAACCGGCGGTTCGGGCCGGACAGGAAGGCATATCGGATTTGTTTCGCATTTTTTCGCGTGTGTGCTAAAATAAAATAAAATTTACACCTGTCGGCGGACGGCGCTTCTGCGAGGCTTATGCCGGAGGGCGGATAAAGGAGAAGATCATGGAAGAAAAGAGAGAAGCGGCCAATTTTATCGAGGCGGAAATCAATAAAGATATCGCCAACCATGTGTATAAGGACGGCCGGGTGCTGACCCGGTTTCCGCCGGAACCGAACGGTTACCTTCACATCGGGCATGTGAAGAGCATCTGCCTGAATTTTGGCATCGGGAAAAAGTATCATGGTGAAACGAACGTGCGCTTTGACGACACCAATCCGACGAAAGAAGAAGTGGAGTATGTCAATTCGATCCTGGAAGACGTAAAGTGGCTCGGCTTTCAGTGGAAAGAACCGGTGCATTTCGCGTCTGACTATTTCCCGCAGCTCTATGAATTTGCGTGCCGGCTGATCCGCATGGGACTGGCCTACGTGGATGATCAGAGCAGTGAGGAGATCAGAAGCACCCGCGGGGATCTGACGCATCCCGGCAAGGAGAGCCCCTGGCGTAACCGCAGCATCGAGGAAAATCTGAAACTTTTCCAGGAGATGAAGGAAGGAAAGTATGCCGACGGCGAAAAAGTCCTCCGCGCGAAGATCGATATGGCGTCGCCGAATATAGTTATGAGAGATCCCGTGATCTATCGTATCCTTCATGCGACACATCACCGTACGGGAGACACATGGTGCATTTATCCGCTGTATGATTTTGCTCATCCTTTGTCAGACGCGCTGGAAGGGATTACCCACTCGATCTGCACGCTGGAATTTGAGGAGCGCCGCCCGCTCTACGAATGGTGCCTGCAGGCGTTCGACGGGGAAGAAAAACCGCGGCAGATTGAATTTGCCCGCCTCAATGTGACGACGATGATCACCAGCAAGAGAAAGCTGCGCCGCATGGTGGAAGCCGGGGTGGTCTCCGGATGGGACGATCCGCGCATGCCGACGATTTCCGGGATACGCCGCAGAGGATATACGCCGGAATCGCTCCGCATGTTCTGCGATCAGATCGGCGTGGCCAAGGCGGATAACGTAGTGAGTATCGCCCAGCTGGAACACTGCATCCGGGAAGATCTGAAAGGGAAGGCGCCGCGGATCATGGCTGTCCTTGATCCGGTCAAAGTCGTCCTTACCAATTATCCCGAAGGGCAGATCGAATACATGACGCTGGAAAATAATTCTGAAAATGAAGAAATGGGAAGCCGTGAAGTGCCGTTCAGCCGTAATCTGTATATTGAACGGGAAGACTTTATGGAAACGCCGGTCAAAAAATTCTTCCGCATGGCGCCGGGCAGAGAAGTGCGCCTGAAAGGCGCGTATATCGTGCGGTGCGATGAAGTCGTCAAAGATGACGCGGGAAATATCGTCGAGATCCGGTGCACCTGCGACATGGATACGCGGAGCGGGTCGCCGGGAGCGGACCGCAAAGTCAAAGGGACGCTGCACTGGGTCTGCGCGGATACGGCTGTAGATATGACGGCCCGTCTCTATGATTATCTGATTTCGCCGGACGATCAGGACGACGGACGGGATTTTATGGAGAAGATCAATAAAGATTCGCTGACCGTGCTCCGCGGCAAGGCGGAACCGGCCATCCGCGATTATCATATTGGCGACCGTTTCCAGTTCCTCCGCAAGGGATACTTCATCATCGATAAGGATACGAGTGATGATGAGCTGATCGTCAATCGGATTGTAGGGCTGAAAGATTCCTGGGCAAAGATGCAGAGCAGGCAGGGGTAATATGAAAAAGCGCTGGATAACTGCTGCGCTGGCGGCAGGGCTGACGGCTGCGGCCGTGTTCCCCGCAGGAGCTTCCGATACATGGAATATGGCTTATATCGGCAAAATGAAAGTGCCGGAGCACGTGACTTTTTATGAAGGGGAGCAGCAGGCGCTGCCTTTTATGAAAAGCGGGGGCATCCGCTGGACATTGACCAGAGAGGGCATACTGGACGGCGTATTTTACACGATGACCTACGCGGACGGTCCGGATTTCTCCTACGGCTGGGCGTCTTCCCATGTGATTGGTCTGCAGTACCTTCTGAAACAGGGGGAGACCGCTTACCGGAACAAATCACCTGCGGAACAGATGGATGTGATTGCGAAACATCTGATTCAGGAGATCAAGGAGAAAGGCGCGGTCTACGAGGGAAATTCCCCGCTGGTCCGCAAAAACGACCGGTCTCATCCCCGTTGGGAAGGCTCTTTTGTAATCACGACAGAAGAGAACGGGGTCGTTTACAAAGAAGCTTACCACATGATTCTGCAGGTGAGCGGTTTCCGCGTCGTTCTGGGTATCATCAATTCAGATGCGGAGCACAGGGAACTGACGGCGGCCCTTTCAAAAATGGCTGAAAAGCGGTCGTTCTTCAAAGATAAGGATATTTTGGAAGAGTTCTTGAAAAAAGGTTAATCCTTTCTTTCAAATTGACAACGGAAAAGCTCTTAAGTAATATTAGATAAGAAAGAATCGGCAATGATTCGAAGAAAAAGAGGAGGCTTTTTATTATGGCAAAAGTGGCAATCGTATATTGGTCCGGCTCTGGCAACACGGAAGCAATGGCACAGGCTGTAGAAGAAGGCGCAAAGAACGCCGGCGCGGAAACGGCGCTGAGCTTTGTCAGCGACACGACTGCGGCAGACACCGCGGCTTACGACCACATCATTCTGGGCTGCCCGGCGATGGGCAATGAAGAACTGGAAGAATATGAATTTGAACCGTTCTTCGCGGAACTCCTTCCGAGCCTGCCCGGCAAGACCGTTGCTATTTTCGGCTCCTATGCATGGAATCAGGGCGACTGGATTGAAAACTGGAAAGCCCGTCTGGAAGAAGCAGGCGTAACGCTGGCAGCTGATCCGGTCAAAGCATACAGCTACCCGGATGATGAAGCGCTGGAAGCGTGCAAGAAGCTCGGCGAAACGGTAGCCAATGCATAATAGCAGATAAAAGAAGAAGCGTTCTGTTGAAGAGAGCGCTTCTTCTTTTACAATTCATCGGCAATGAGAGCGAGGCGGATACAATGGCGGGAAAAGCGGCGGTCATATTTTATTCCGGAACGGGGAATACAGAAGCCATGGCGGAAGCCGTAGCGGTTGGAGCGAAAAAAGCGGGAGCAGAAGTGCTGCTCGCTCCGGTAGCAGATGTGGATGCGGAAGATATAGGGCGAAATTACGATTATATCCTCCTGGGCTGCTCTGCCTGGGGCGTGGAAGTCATAGAGGAAGCGCAGATGAAGCCTTTCTGCAGAAAACTGGAAAATTTTCTGCATGGAAAGCGGATGGGCATTTTCGGTTCCTGCGGATGGAGCAGGGGCGCCTGGCTGAATTCCTGGGAAGGAGAGCTTCATTTTGCCGGCGCGGTGTTCCCGGCCCGTCCCGTTCTGGCCTATGGATATCCCGATGAAGAAGCGGTGAAGAGTTGTGAAGAACTGGGCGAAGCTGTAGTCAGGGAGGAGAAGGAAGAAAAATGAACTGGAGCGAGAAAATTTCAGAAAATGTGAGATCGGTCCCGCCGTCGGGGATCCGTAAATTTTTTGATCTGGCCAACACCATGGAAGGCGTGATTTCCCTCGGCGTAGGGGAACCGGACTATGCCGCGCCGGATAAGGTGATTCAGGCCTGCAAAGAAAGCCTCGATGCCAGACAGACATCGTATACTTCCAATCTGGGGCTGATCGAGCTGCGCAGGGATATCGCTGAATTGTTCAGCCGGAGATATCATGTGGAGTATGATCCGGCGTCGGAGATCATTGTGACGGCAGGTGTATCGGAAGCCATCAGCATCGCTATGACGGCACTGCTGAATCCCGGTGACGAAGTGCTGATTCCGGACCCGGCATACGTGGCATATCCGGCGTGCGTCCGCTTTTCCGGAGGCGTTCCGGTTCTCGTCCCGACCTGGGAGAAAGACTCTTTCCGTCTGACGGTCGAAGAACTGGAAAAGAAAGTGACGGAAAAGACGAAGATTCTGCTGATCGGATATCCGAATAATCCGACAGGCACCGTCATGGATCGCGAATCACTTATGAAAATTGCAGAGTTTGCCGTGAAACATGACTTGATCGTGATTTCTGATGAGATCTACTGTGATCTGACGTACGAAGGGGAACATGTCTGCGCGGCTTCTTTGCCGGGCATGAAGGAACGGACGATCGTGCTGAACGGATTCTCCAAGTCCTATGCCATGACAGGGCTCCGCATCGGATATCTTTGCGCGCCGAAGGAAGCGGTGGAATCGATCTTCAAAGTGCATCAGTACGAGATCCTCTGCGCGTCGGCTACGAGCCAGTATGGGGCAATCGCGGCGCTGGAACAGTGCGATGAAGATGTGAAAGCCATGTGCAAAGAATATGCGGCACGGCGGGTCATGGTGTATGAAGGTCTGCGCGGCATGGGGCTGCCGGTCTTTGAACCGAAAGGGGCATTTTATGCTTTTCCCGATATCACCTGCACAGGGATGGATGATGAGGAATTTTCTGAAGCGCTGATCCGGGAAGAAAAGGTCGGCGTGGTGCCGGGCAGCTGTTTCGGCGAGCAGGGACGCGGCCATGTGCGCATTTCTTATGCCGCGAGCCGGGAAGACTTGAAAGAAGCGCTGGAGCGCATCGGGCGGTTTGTCGCGAGACATAAGAAAAAATAAATATCGATAAAGCGGCGCTGCACGGGAAAGATAAGATTTCTTGTGCAGCGCTTTTTTGCTGCCGGTTAAAGAAAGTGTTACATTCCGCGGGAATGCTTGACAGTCCAACGGCGGGCGGTAATAATGGTAGGGAATCACTTTGGCGGAATACATCTTGAAATATCATGGAGGAAATATGAGTTATCGCGGATATGCCGCCCTGTTATTTTTGCTTTTCTGTCCGCTGACGGCCGGGAATGCGGCGCAGGCGCAGGAAGAAGCGAAAACGGAGGCCGTGATTCCGGATCAGCCGCCTGCGGCGCCGGAATTTATCAGCGGACTGCGGGATGATGCGCTCACGGAAGCGGATCTGACGATCGGCGGCGTTGCTCCGGGAGATTCTTTCGCGGACGCAGTGCGGAAGAAAGGTCTGCCGGAATCTGTGAGTCGGGGAAATATTTTTGACGAATGCCGATGGAAAGACGTGACCGTACGGTTTGTCGGAGACATACCCGGGAAATACAGCACCTTTTCCGATAATGGAAAGGCATTGACCCGGGGAGCAGCTGATATTTATACCGACTCGGCAGAAGTGAAACTTTCCAGAGGGATCGGCCCCGGGGATACCAGAGAAAATGTGATCCGCACCTACGGCGCGCCGTCGGCGATTGCCTGGGACGGCAGCAGGAAATCTTTTTATCTCGTTTACGCGGCGGGAAAGAAGACGCTTTCTTTCCGCATTTCTAATGACCGTGTGGCTGGCGTGACATCTTCTTTAGCTGAAAAGGCAGCAGCTGATCGGCTGTCCGAGCAGGATAGGACCGTGATGGACGTACGGGATTTCAGGCTTGCCGGTTACGAGATCGGGGCGGTCTTTGCGGAACAGCCATGGATGGTCTGGGAGAAAAAGGCGGCGAATCCGAAAGAAGAAATCTGGTATTATCCGGGATTTGCCGTAAGGATGGATTCCGGCAGCAAGATCATTTCGTCCGTATTCCTGACCGGGCAGGAGATGATGACGCGGAGAGGCGTATCGATTGGAGACCAGCTGTCCACGGTCGAAGCCATATACGGCCGTCCGCATAAGATCGAAATGAATCTGTCGGAAAAGCATCCGCAGTGCGCCTATATTTATTTCTCAAAAGACCAGCGGCAGGTACTGATCTTCTATATCGACGGAACGTCGAAGACCGTCAGAGGTATCGTGACCATGAAAAATCCTCAGATTCCCAATCCGTTTCAAAAAACGATTGACCGCATCGCGCGGGTGAGAGCTGAGAATGCCGGAGCGCAGAAAGATCATGGATGAAACCGGGAAGACGCACTGCGCCTGGTGCGGTGGTCTGCTGACGAGGAAACTGCTTCAGGGAGAATACCGGCTCTTCTGCGAAACGTGCGGGCGCATCAGTTATGAAAATCCGATCACCGGGGTGGCCGGTATCATTTTATCCCCGAAGGGAGAGATCCTGCTGGGGAAACGGGCAAAAGGGGAAACTTCTGCGGGCCGGTGGTGCATTCCCTGCGGGCATGTCGAATATAATGAGGACATCCGGCAGGCGCTCGTGAGAGAAATGCGGGAGGAGACAGGATTCTGGATCATGCCGGTCGCTGTATATGCGGTCTATTCCAATTTTCATGAAAAGACGGCGCATTCCACGGGGATCTGGTTTCTGACCCACGTATGCGGCGGATTCTGCCGCGGCGGCGATGAAGCTGCCTTTTTTTCGGCTTCTCAGCTGCCGCCGCTTGCATTTGAAACGGACGCGCTGGTTCTGGAACAGTTGAAAAGAGAAAATATGTTAAAGGGGTAATGTATGTACGAATATTTCTGTGCTTTTATCGTGGGCGTCGTAGAGGGACTGACGGAATATATTCCGGTATCCAGCACGGGCCATCTGATCCTGACGGGAAATGTGCTTGGATTCACCGGCGAGCTGGCCGACGTATTTGATGTATTTATCCAGTTTGGCGCTATCCTTTCCGTGATTCTTGTCTATCGGGAAAAATTCCTCCATATGGTGAAAAGAGAAAACTGGTTCCGTACAAAGGGCGCTTCCTGCCTGAATATTGCCGTAGCCATGTTTCCGGCCTGCCTGATGGGGCTGCTCTGCCACGGACTGATCAAAGGATATCTCTTCGGTCCGGAGACCGTGATCATCGGTCTGGTGATCGGCGGCCTCTTTATGATCATCGCAGAAAAAATGCGCAGGGAATTTACGATTGAGGATGTGGATCAGATCACTACGGCCAGAGCGCTGCAGATCGGGCTTTTCCAGTGTCTTTCGCTCTGGCCCGGTTTTTCCAGAAGCGGCAGCACCATCGCCGGCGGCCTGTTCCTGGGAATTTCGAGAAAAGCGTCTGCCGATTTTTCCTTTATTATGGCGGTGCCGCTCATGTTCCTGGCCTGCTCTTACGATCTGATTAAGGTCGCGTCGAAATTGTCGCTGAATGATTTCGGGATACTCGCCGTCGGATTTGTAACATCCTTTGCGGTTGCGTATGTTTCCATCCTGTGGTTCTTAAAATTTCTGAATAAATCCACGCTGTCCGGATTCGCTTATTATCGGTTTGTCGTGGCAGCCGTTTCTTACGCCTATTTTTGCGGCTGAATTGAAGAGGAGCTGAAAAGCTCCTCTTTTAGTCGCTTTTGTGCTGATAGGCGTCATAAAAGCCTTTCGGTTTGCAAAATTTTTAAATTCTTAATATAATAAAGGATATCGCTAAAATCTATCATCATACATCGATGAGGTGGCCTTATGAAAGCATATATCCGGATCAGACATACAGGGGAATTTTTTAATCAAAATTGTTTTGATGTTTACACGGGATGCGCGGAACTGGGGATTCCTACAGTAACGTATAAAGCCGTTTATTCGATTGAAGACAACGAGCCGGAAGATCTGATCGCCGGCACACTGGATGATGTGGAAGTCGTCATGGATAAAATGGGGATTCGGCTGGTTCCCATGGATTATCCGGAAGAGCTCCGTTCCTTTTTGGGGAGGAAAATCTGGAAATCAACGCTTTTTTCCATTACCAGCCATGCGGACAGCTGGCATGTTTTTGTGAAACCGGTATGGGACGTCAAACGGTTCACCGGGACGGTCCTGGATAAATCGGAAGACCTGATCAAACTGGGCGGCGGACTGGAAGACGTTGCCGTCTGGTGCAGTGAAAAAGTCAATTTTATTTCCGAATGGCGGCTGTGGGTCCTGGAAGGGCAGATTATCGGGCTGACGCCGTATGCCGGGCAGTGGGATGTTTTTCCGGATACGCAGGTCATGAAAAACGCCGTCGCGGCATTCAAAAGCGCGCCCTGCGGGTATGCGCTTGATTTCGGCGTGACCGATGAAGGAAAGACCCTGCTTGTGGAAGCGAGCGATGGCTATGTCCTTCGCAGCTTTGGCCTGGATCCGGTCAAATATGTGAAGCTGCTGACGGCGCGCTGGAAAGAGCTGACCGCGAACGCGGCGGGCGCCAAATAGAAACTGATTTTCAGCGGGCTGTTTTACTCTGCGGAGGACTGACTGAGTGATGAGACGTTTTGGACAGGATTTTCTTCAGAGAATTACGGACAGCATCAATATTGCTGATGTGATCGGAGCGTATGTGCCGATCAAGAAAAAAGGAAACCGGTATTGGGCGTGCTGTCCTTTCCACCACGAAAAGACACCGTCGTTTTCTATTTCCCCGGATAAGGGGCTATACTATTGTTTTGGCTGTCACGCGTCGGGCAATATTTTTACCTTTGTGGAAAAGATGGAAAATTTATCTTTTCCCGACGCGGTGGAGCATCTGGCGGAAATGGCGCATATCGAGCTTCCCCAGGAAGAATTTACGGAAGAAGACCGGGTGAAGCAGGCGGAGATCGCCGCGCTGTATGAAGCGGCGGGGCTGGCTGCCGATTATTTTCATAACTGTCTGACTAAGACGCGGATGGGCGAGGCCGGGCGGGCCTATTTTCAAAAACGCCATTTATCCGGCGAGACGATCGAGCGGTTTAAACTGGGGTTTGCGCCGCCCGCATGGGATCGGCTGTTTCGGGATTTTACGCAGAAAAAACAGATCTCGCCGAAGACGCTGAATGCGGCGGGACTGGTGGGATACAGCAACGGGAAATATTTTGATATGTTTCGCAACCGCTGTATGTTTCCCATTCTGAATCTGAAAGGAAAACCGGTCGCTTTCGGGGGTCGGGTGCTGGATGACAGTAAGCCGAAATATCTGAATTCCCCGGAGACGCCGATCTTCAATAAAAGAAAATTGCTTTTTGCGCTGTATCAGGCTCTGCCGAAGATTAAAGAGACCCGGCAGGTAATCATGGTGGAGGGATACATGGATGCGATATCGCTCCATGCGCACGGAGTGACGAACGCAGTCGCTTCTCTGGGGACTGCATTTACCATCGAGCAGGCCAGGCTGCTGAAGAGATATGCTGATGAAGTGATCTTCAGCTATGACATGGATGCGGCCGGACAGAATGCGACCCGCCGCGCTCTGGAGATTGCCGGGCAGGCGGGATTGAAGATCCGCGTGGCCCGAGTGGGAGAAGGTAAGGATCCCGATGAGTTTGTCAATCTCCACGGCGGAGACGCCTACCTGGAAGCCGTCCGCCAGGCGCAGCCTGCGCTGGATTACCTGCTGGCGGCCCTGCTGAAGCAGTACGACGCCACGTCTCTGGAGGGGCAGCAGCATATCCTTCAGGAAATGTTTGCTGTCCTGACGGCGCGGAGCGATTCCTTCCTGATGAATTCCTTCATTCGAAAAATGGCGCAGGCTATGCGGCTGGACGAAGGACTCATCCGAAGCGAAGCCGTGCGCTATGTGAAAAAGAATCATTCGCCTGTTTATATTTCCGCTGCGGAGCATACGGAAGAGACGGAGACCAGAGAATCAAAAAAACGGATTTTGTTGGAAGAAGGTTTTTTGAGATATTGCCTGGCTTTCCATGTATTCCCGGATTCCTGGGAAGAAATGAAAAATTTCTCATACGTGTCTCCTTTTTGCCGGCGGCTGGAAGAAGCGATGCTTGCTGTGCGGGAAGAGGGCCGTGAACTGAGTGCGAAAACGGTGCAGCAGAAACTGGATGAAGAGGATGTCGCGCATCTGGCGGCGCTTCTGATGAAAGAAGAGTATGAGATCGCCGTACCGTGGGAGGAATATGTGCGGCCTCTGAAGCTGGGCCAGCTGCAGAAAGAATACAGAGAGCATACGGAAAGGGCAAACCGGCTTGCGCCGGAAGATCCGGAAGAATCAAAAAAGGAAATGCTCGCCTGTATCCGGCTGAGCCGGGAAATCCGAGCCCTTCAGGGAAAGCATGCCAATTGATCGCTGAAGGATTTGTCTGCATTTGAGTTTTAGGAGATGTCATATGACAATGAGAAAAAACTCTGCGCTGTCGAAGTGGATCGAAGAGCTGAAGAAACACCAGAGCAGGAAAGGCTTTTTGCCAAATCGGGAAGTTGTGCTTTTCGTCAAAAGAAAACATCTGAAGCCGAAACAGCAGGACGCAATCTACGAAGCTTTAAATGAAGAGCATATCCGTGTTCTGTTTGAAGAGAGCGTATTTGCGCAGGAAGCGGAAGAAGATTTCCGTGAGGAAGAGGAAGACGTTTCCGAAGAGGAACTTGATGAAGACATCGAAGAAAATGAAAAGCTGGATGAAGAAGAGGAGACGCTGAGCGATGAAGAGATGAGTCTGCATATGGCTGAAAGCGTCGGAGTCGATGATCCGGTCAGGATGTACCTAAAAGAGATCGGCGCGGTTCCGCTTCTGACCGCAGAAGATGAAATCAGCCTTGCGAAGGATATTGAGGCAGGAAGTCTCAGCACGGCGACGCCGGAAGAAGTGGCCCGTGCGGAACGCGCGAAAAAGGCGCTGTCTGATGCGAATCTTCGCCTCGTCGTATCTATTGCGAAAAAATATCTGGGAAGGGGGCTGCAATTCCTCGATCTGATCCAGGAAGGGAATCTGGGGCTCCTGAAAGCTGTCGACAAGTTTGACTACCGTAAAGGATACAAATTCAGCACCTATGCGACCTGGTGGATTCGACAGGCGATTACACGGGCCATCGCGGATCAGGCGCGCACCATCCGTGTTCCCGTTCACATGGTCGAGACCATCAATAAGCTGAACCGGATCTCTCGGCAGATGCTTCAGGAAAACGGCAGGGAAGCAACAAATGAAGAGCTGGCGCAGCGTATGGGAGTCAATGCGGAGAAAATCCGGGAAGTGAAGAAAATCGCGCAGGATCCCATTTCTCTGGAAACGCCAATCGGTGAAAAGGAAGACTCCCATTTGGGAGATTTTATCGAAGACCAGAAAGCTGTCGCGCCGGATGACGCCGCCGGTTCTATCCTTCTGCGGGAACAAATCGACGACATGCTGAGCGGCCTTTCAGAAAGAGAGAGGAGCGTTCTTGAACTCCGGTTCGGGCTCCGGGATGGAAAGCCCCGCACGCTGGAAGAAGTCGGACGGTATTTTGACGTGACCCGGGAGCGGATTCGCCAGATCGAAGGAAAAGCGCTGACGAAACTCAAAAAAACCGCTAAAAATCTCCTGAATCAGTAAAGGCCCGGTCTGTCGGAATAGGATTCTTGACGAAAACTGGGAGAATTGTTACAATACAGCCATTGACATAAAGCGGGCCTATAGCTCAGCGGTAGAGCCACCGGCTCATAACCGGTTGGTCCCAGGTTCGAACCCTGGTGGGCCCACCAGAAAAGCAGGACAGAGGATAAGAGGCTTCTGTCCTTTTGTGTTACAATAAAATGACTGTTCCTATGATTTTAAGAAAAGGAAATGAAAATGATTACATTGACACCGAGACTCCGGTGCATTGTCGAATTGGTGCCTGCCTGCCGATGTGCTGCCGATATCGGCACAGACCATGCCTATGTGCCGCTGTATCTGCTGGCGCAGAAAAAAATCCGCCGTGCCGTAGCGTCGGATATTCATGAAGGCCCCGCGCGGAGGGCTGAGGAAAATTGCCGGAAAGAAGGCGCGGAAGGTCTTGTGTCTGTGCGCGTGGGAGAGGGGCTGTCTACCCTGCGGCCGGGAGAAGCAGAAGGCGCTGTGATTGCCGGAATGGGAGGCTTGATGATCCGGACAATTATTCAGGAGGGCGCAGCAATTGCGGCTGGTCTCAAATGGTTCGTGCTTCAGCCGCAAAACCATGCCGACGTGCTGAGAAAATGGCTGATTGAAAACGAGTATGCCATCGAAGCGGAAGTTCTTGCAGCGGAAGAGGGGAAGATCTATGAGATTCTGCTGGTGAGGCACGGAAAGATGGATATGCCTTCTGCGGCGGAGCTGACCGCGGGGCTATGGAAATACCGAAAGAACGATCCGCTGTTTCCGGAATTTCTTCAAAGACTGATTCGGAAATGCGGGTATACGCTGAATGGGATCGCAGCAGACACGACCAATGCCGTCAATGCGGAGAAGAGAAAACAGGCGGAAAAGAGAAAAAAAGAATTGGAGGAGATCGTATGGAGATTAAAGCAAGAGACCTGATCCGGCTGATGGAACAATGGGCGTCGCCGATGCTGGCGGAAAAATGGGACAATCCGGGAATGCAGGCAGGAAGTGCGGAACAGCCGGTTCACAAAGTGCTCGTGTCTCTGGATCTGACAAAACAGAACGCGCAGTTTGCTGCAGAAAACCATATCAATATGATTATTTCCCACCATCCGTTTCTTTTCCGCGGGTTGAAAACGGTGGATCTTCAGACCGAAAAAGGGCAGATTCTTCAGACGCTGCTGACACATGGGATCACCGCTTTTGCAGCGCATACGAATCTGGATACGGCAGAGGACGGCGTCAATGACGCGCTCGCGGCTGCTCTGGAAATGAAAAATCTGCGGGGATTTGTGCCAATTAGGAAAAGACGCATGTATAAGCTGGTCACTTATGTGCCGGAATTGCAGGAAGAGCGGATCCTGGCGGCGCTAAAAGATGCCGGAGCAGGACAAATCGGTCATTACAGCGGATGCGCTTTTTCTTCGGCAGGGCTCGGAAGATTCTGTCCTGACGGGGAAGCGCAGCCTTTCTACGGAGAAAGAGGGAAGGAAAATACAGAACGGGAAGTGCGCATAGAGACCTGCGTCTCGGAGGAGCAGATAAAAAACGTGACGGCAGCGCTGGTGAAAGTGCATCCCTATGAAGAGCCGGGATGGGATCTGTATGAACTGGCCAATCAGGGGAAATGGCAGACCATGGGGAGAATCGGAGAATTTCCGCGCGAAATGACAGGAGAGGAGGCACTCCTTTATGTAAAAGAAAGACTGGGGCTTCCTGTTGTTAAATATGCCGGACCGGTCGGTAGGGCTATCCGCCGCGCGGCAGTTCTTGGCGGAGCAGGCGCGGAATTTGCAGCCCGCGCGAAAGCCCTGGGAGCGGATCTGTATATTACCGGCGATGTCAAGTACCATGAAGCGCAGGAAGCGGCTGCTATGGGGCTGCTTGTGATTGACGGAGGGCATTTTTATACGGAGCGGGTCATTATTCCCTCTCTGGCAGAGCGTCTCCGCAAGACTGCGGCAGATAGAGGTTGGGACGTAGAAATTATTGAAGATCCCATGGCCTGCGATATTTTCTCCTATAAATGATCTCGTTCTGACTTCATTTGAATTTAAGAGGAGCCTGTGATATACTGTCAGCCGTGAGCACGAAAGATGATTGCGGGCCTTTTGAGGTCTGAGGAAAGTCCGAGCTTCGCAGGGCGGGATGCCGGATAACGTCCGGCGGGGGCGACCCCAGGGAAAGTGCCATAGAAAAGGAGACCGCCGCATTTGCGGTAAGGGTGGAAAGGTGCGGTAAGAGCGCACCAGCAGTCAGGTAACTGGCTGGCTTGGTAAACCCCATCTGAAGCAAGGCCGAATAGGGAAGGGATGAAGTTGCCCGCTGACCTTCCGGGTTGTTGCCGCTTGAACAGGAGAGTAATTTTCTGTCTAGATAGATAATCATCACCACATTGTGGAACAGAACTCGGCTTATTGACTGCTCATGCAAATAAAAAAGACTGCTGTAAAAGGCAGTCTTTTTTTGCTGTAAGAAAGCCGCGGCCGGCAGATGATGATCTGTCAGACACGGCTTTCAAAAGATTCAGCGGTATTTTAATGCCGGCTTCTGGCGATGGCTTCGTCGAATTCATCCTGGATTTTCTTCGACGGTTCTTTATCCATAAAGGAGAAAATGACAATGGCCAGTGCGGAAAGGAGGAAGCCGGGGACTAATTCATACAGACCGAACCAGGCGAAGTGTTTCCAGATGAGGACGACAAGGCCGCCCGTAATAATTCCGGCATAAGCGCCTTTCAGTGTCATCCGTTTCCAGTAGAGGGAGAGCAGCGTCACCGGGCCGAAACATGCGCCGAAACCGGCCCAGGCATAAGAGACGATCTGGAAAATATAGCTGTTTGGATCCGATGCGAGGTAGAGCGCGCAGAGAGAGATCAGAAGCACTGTGATGCGGCTGACGAAGATCAGTTCTTTTTCGCTGGAGTGTCTGCGGAAAAACGGCTGATACAGGTCGCGGGAGACTGCCGATGCTGTGACAAGCAGCTGCGAGGAAGCGGTGCTCATGATGGCCGCAAGAACAGCGGACCAGATGAGACCGGTGATGAAGGGCGAGGACAGATCAGACGCCATAATGATGAAGACACGTTCTGCATCGGCATTTTCCAGTGGTGTAGACAGATAGGCTTTGCCGACGATGCCGATGGCAATGGCGAAAAGAAGAGAAATGATGACCCAGCTCATGGCGATCCAGGTGGATTTCTTCAGCTCTTTTGCATCGCTGATGGCCATAAAACGGACGAGAATATGGGGCTGCCCAAAGTAGCCGAGGCCCCAGCCGATGGAGGAGACGAACATGATGAGATTCATGAAGCCGCTCGCCGATTCAGGGAAGAGAGTGAAATAATCCGGGCCTTCTCCGGCAAGAATATCAAATGTGGGAACCGGGCCGCCAAGTGCGATCATGGCGGCGACAGGGATATAAATAACGGTGAAAAACATCATCGTTCCCTGAATGAAATCCGTCCAGCACACGGCGCTGAACCCGCCGAGGAAGGTGTAAAATACGACGACAAACGCGCCGATAAAAAGCGCTGTCATGTACGGCAGCCCGAAGATCGTATTAAAGAGCTTGCCGGCCGCGACAAATCCGGACGACGTGTAAATGATGAAGAAAAGGATAATGCAGATCGCGCAGATGAAGCGGAGCCCGTTTTTATGATCTTCAAAGCGGTTGGAAAGATAATCGGGGATGGTGAGACTGTTGTTGGCGACTTCCGTATAATTGCGGAGGCGCTTTGAAATAAAGTACCAATTCAGCCAGGTGCCCGCGATCAGGCCAATGCTGGTCCAGATGGCAGAGAGTCCGTTCAAATAGGCGAATCCAGGAAGCCCCATCAGCATCCAGCCGCTCATGTCAGACGCTTCGGCGCTCATGGAGGTCAGCCACGGGCCGAGCTGGCGGTCGCCCAGAATGTACTGAGACAGATTCTTCTGCCGCCGGGAATAATAGATGCCGATAGCCATCATCAGCAGAAGATACAGGCAAAAGGCCAGGATAATGCCAAATTCCCCATTATAAGTCATACAAAGACCTCCATGATCGGTATACGTAAAAAGCACTGGTATTCTGCCAAGCTCCGGCAGGCAGAATACCAGTGCTTTTTACATAACTGTCCAATTTTATATTTGTTTATTTTATCACAGAAAAGACGATTTGTGGACTGCGGAGACAAAATCCGTGCTTTTCGGGAAGAAGACGGCGGTTAATGGGGCGCATCATAAAACGGGCGGCGCCTAAAAATCCCCGGGTCAGAGGAAAGATTCCGTGATCCGGGGAGGGAATTACAGGACGACCGGGGAGTGGTAGTAGTCTTGTCGGCCGGCCCGTTCTTTTTCTGAGGTAAAACAGAGGGCCTGCATATCGCTGGCGCGCCGCTCGATCAGGAGCATTTCTCTGACCGGCGCGTCGGCGGCTTTCTCCGCTCTGGCAAAGCTGGTGATGATCGGCAGACGGCTGAGGCGGAGGAGCGGGCTGCCGCTTTTTCTCATGGCGAGAAGACGCGCAAAGGGGGCTCTCCGGAAGCGGCTCATGGGCGACGGCGTCAGGCCCTGCGAAAGCAGGAGGGACGCGCCGATGCGGCGGAGGCGGCTGTACAGATAGCGTTTGTTTTTTACGGCGGCGAGCATTTCCGAGTAAGTTCTGCAAGAGATCTCTTTGTGCCATTTATTTTCCAGTCCTTCCGAGAAAAGCCCGGAATGGAGGAGCTGTTCTGGTTCCATGCAGCGAAAAGCCGCCAGACAGATATCATCGTAACGGCGGTAATCGGTATACCGGCTGCATCGGATCAGGGATACCAGGGATTCTTCTTCTTCCGCAGGTATGAAGGAAGGCCGCTGTCCCGTTCGGATTTCTTCCCGGATGGCGCTGGCGGAAATGGGCTGATAGACAGTATCTCGGCGGACCGCGATGATCTCCATGGGAAGCCGGTATTTTAGAATCGTCCGCGTGTACTGGATGCCCAGAAGATTATTGGGGCGGGTCAGGTCGGCGCTGTATTCGGGAAAGCGCATCTCTATCGACCGGTTGACGGCGGAAGAATAGGGAAGCCCCTCTTTTAAAAGCGTGTGGAGATGGCGGGAAAAGGAAGCGGACAGCGACCAGTCGGCGATTTTATAAAAATCGGCAGCAGACAAAGACTCCGCTCCGAACGCCAGGTGCGTACAGCCGAGATCGGACAGCAGGAGCGCGCCGAATTCCGCAAAACGATCAGCGCTTTGTAAGACGCAGACCGCAGGAAGCTCCACGGCCAGATCAATGCCGGAACGGATTGCCCAGACGGCGCGGTCCCATTTTTCAAAGACCGCCGGTTCCCCCCGCTGGACAAACGCGCCGCTCATGGCACAGACGACGGGCGCGTCTGGGAAGTCTGTTTTCAGAGTTTTGATCAGCTTTTCGTGTCCTTGATGAAAAGGATTCCATTCTGCGGTGATGCCGATATACATGCGGGTTTTCCGACCTTTCTGAATGCGTGATTTGCAATCTGCATTATATCATAGGCAGAGAAAAGATTTTCCGGCGATGTGCTATAATTAACATGATTCAATGAAGAGTATGCGCTGCGTACCGGAGATTTCCGGAAGGAGACGAAATGAAATATAAAATTTTTTCAGCATGCGCGGCGGCCGCCGTCATTATGGCAGCCGCGGGATGCGGACAAGCTGGTCTGGATGATGAGTTCGTTTTTGGGAAAAACCGCATCAGTTGCGCCAATGAGACAATCACAATAGAAGTTCCTTTTGAAATGGGAATTCAGGGAAAAATGGCAGATCTGGCTCCAAAAGATCTGCCGAAGGTCAATGCTGAGGGACATAATCCGCACATGCAAATCTTGGTGACCGGGGAGAGAGCCGGCGGAAAGACGGTGGAAGCGCAGGCAGAGGCGGCGAGCGCGATGATGCGCGGCAATCCGACGGTGAGCGGGCTGAAAGAAGAAAGGAATGCTGTGCGCATCGGGAATACGGAAGGGATCCGCATGACATTCGTTTTTACGGCCGCGGAAAAGAACCGTTCCGCCGATCTGACGGTAAAAGAATATATTTTCCCGCAGAATGACACGCTGTGGCGCGTGATCTATCAGTACCGGACAAATGATCCCGTAGGGAAAGCGCTTACGGAGCGGGTAGAAGGAAAGATCGTGCAGGGCGCGACATTTTAGGGAGAATATAGAATGAGAATAGCAGGTTCGCATAGCGTTTTATCTCTTATTTTATTCCTTGCGGCTGGCGCGCTGATCGGCGGCATCCTCGGAGAACTGCTGAGCCAGGTCAGCCTTGCGGGGATCATGCCTTATCTGACGGAGCCTTTTGAGCTGTTCAGTTTCGATGATTTGTATTTGAATCTCGCCATTATGGAAATTCACTTCGGAATGACATTTGCGCCGAATCTGATCAGTATTCTGGGGATCCTTGTGGCAGCGTGGCTGTATCATCATTTCTGACGGCAGAGAGACAGTTTCTTGTTCAGAAGGAGCTGTTTTATTTTGCTGCTTCCCAATGGAAAGAAGGGATTCTATGATCATTCTCGCTTCACAGTCGCCGCGGCGGCAGGAAATTTTGGAAGAACTGGGCATTTCCTTTCAGATCGTGCCGAGCCGGTATGAAGAAGATAATGCCAGAGATATGGCTCCGGAAGAGTTGGTGCGCGTTCAGGCGGAAGGAAAGGCGTTGGAAGTCTTTCAACGGACCGGTAGCGGCGCGGCGGTCCTTGGCGCGGATACAATCGTCGTGCTCGACGGGAATGTGCTGGGAAAGCCAAAAGACGCTTCCGATGCGGAGCGGATGCTGAAAGCTCTCTCCGGACGCACGCACCAGGTCATGACGGGGGTGGCTGTAGTTGGCCGAGAACGCATGCGGAGCGACGTATGTATGACAGAGGTGCAGTTTCGACGCCTTTCTGAAGAGGAGATCCGTTCCTATATAGCGACGGGAGAACCGATGGATAAAGCCGGCGCGTATGCCATACAGGGGATTGGCAGCGCTTTTGTGAAGGCGGTGAACGGTTCCCGGTCAAACGTGATTGGCCTGCCGAAGAAACTAACGAGACGGCTTTTGGACGAGATAGAGGAAATCAGGTGAGTGCATATGGCCATGGTGCGGGAAATGGCGGAAGAAGACCGGCCCAGGGAACGATTTGCCGCTTCGCCGAAACAGGCGGGGATGACCGATCTGATTGCGATTCTGTTGCGGACGGGATGTAAAGGATGCTCTGTCATAGAACTGGCAGGGAAAGTAATGAAGCGGTTCGGTGAAGGCGGTGTCCGCTGGTATGAGGACTTGGACTGGCATGATTTACAGGATATTCCAGGAATCGGGAAAGATAAGGCGATCACAATCTGCGCGGCTATCGAGCTGGGCCGCCGGCTGACCGTGTATTATGACAAGAAAGACCTCGTCAGCATGAATGAGCCGGGGAAAGTGGCGAAATTTTTTATGGAACGGCTCCGTCATGAGACGCAGGAGCATTTTTTCGTCTGCTATGTGAATGTGAAAAACAGACTGCTCGGCGAGAAAGAAATTTCCATCGGCAGTCTCAATGCCGCGCCTGTGGATATGAAGGAGGCGCTGAAATGGGGCATACGCTATAAGGCCTACGGCTTGATTCTTGTGCACAACCATCCGTCAGGCGATCCGTCTCCATCCCGGGAAGACATCTCGCTGACAGGAAAATTTGCAAGGGCAGCGCGTCTTCTCGATATGGAAGTACTGGATCATGTCATTATCGGTGACGGTGACTATGTCAGTCTGAGCGAGCGCGGAGCCGTATAGGAAGTTGCTGCATCTGGCATTGTATGGCGGGATGACTTATAATAAACAAAGAGTATTGTCAGAAAGAAGGTATATGTTATGGAAATGGAATCCGGTAAGAGATATTCTGCAGCCTCCAAAGGATATAATGATAAAATTTATGAGATCCGCTTCATTCCGGTCATGGAGCGTCCCGAATATCAGGAAGGCCCGGTGAGAGAGGCGCTTTGCGCTCTTCAGAAACTCATGAAGGAAGAGGATTTTGAAAAATACGTCAATAACAGTCTGATCCGCATTACCTATGACGGCAGCCGTCTGATGCTGATTACGAAATCGGAAATTCACCGTACTCTGCTGACGACCATGTTTTTCGCGCCGATCTGCGAAGCCTTCCATGTAGGCAACTTCCGTGTCATCAGCGAAGTCAACGGATACTAACGGATATTAAATAAAAGACAGCCTCCGGGCTGTTTTTATTTGACATGGAACAGGTTTTATTCTTTTTAGAAATTACGTTATAATAAGCACGAGATTCCAATATTATTTTGAGGAGGATTCAATATGGAAAAAGGGAAATTATATGGCATCGGCGTTGGACCGGGAGATCCGGGGCTGATGACGGTGAAAGCTGTGGAGATACTTCAGCATGCGGACATGATCATCACGCCGAAAACGGAGAAAAAAGAGGGTTCAGTGGCTTTTCATATTGCGGAGAAATATATTCCCGAGGGAATGCAGATCCTGCCTATGGTCTTTCAGATGAATAATAATATGGAAGCCGTGGCGAGACAGTGGGAAGAAAACAGGAGAATCATTACGGAAAAATTAGATGAAGGGAAAGATCTGGTTTTTCTGACGCTGGGCGATCCAATGCTGTACAGCACGTACATGTACATGTTCCGCGCGCTGGAAGGGACTGATTATGAAGTAGAAACGGTTCCGGGCATTCCGGCGTTTCTCGGCATTGCGTCACATATCGGGATGCCTGTGGCCGAATGGGAAGAGACGGTGCTCATCCTTCCGGCGACAGCAGATGCGGAAAAGATCGATAAAGCGCTGGCCGCGGCAGATCATGCAATTATCATGAAAGTCTACAAAAACTGGGCGTACATCCAGGAAGAACTGCGGAAGCATCACCTCATTAAAAATGCGGTCATGGTATCCCGCGCGGGTCTCCCGGATGAGAGTATTCAGCGGGATCTGGACAGCCTGCCTGCCGATTACAAACCCAATTATCTCAGTACGATTCTGACGAAAAGAGACGATCTGTAATGAAGCGCTATCATCGTCCGCGGATTGTGCTGGCCGGCGTCAGCAGCGGCGTGGGCAAGACGACCATTGTGACCGGCCTTACGGCGCTTCTTCATGAAAGAGGGATGTCTGTACAGCCCTTCAAAGTGGGGCCGGATTATATCGATCCGGGATTTCATGCCAGAGCGGCGGAACGGGATTCGTATAATCTGGATACCTGGCTCTCTCCGGAAGAACGGCTTGCGGAGACATTTTCTGTGCTTGCCGACGGCGCGGACATTTCCCTTATTGAAGGCGTAATGGGGCTCTATGACGGCGGCGGGAAAGGTGTGAGCAGCACGGCGCAGATCGCTCGTCTGCTCCATGCGCCGGTGGTGCTCATCGTCAATTGTCAGTCTATCGGAGCGAGCGCGGCGGCCATTGCGCTGGGCTATAAAATGTATGATCCGGAAGTGAATTTTGCCGGGGTCATTCTGAATAAGCTCGGCTCAGACAAACATGAGGCAATGATTCGGGAAGCTATGGCCGATGCGGGGATTCCTGTTTTCGGCGCGCTTCATCGGGATATGGATTTGCGGACGCCGGAGCGGCACCTGGGACTCACTCCGGTGACAGAAATTGAGACATCGAAGCTCATCAGCCATATGCGGGATGATGCCGGGCAGTGGATCGATGCGGATGCGCTTCTTGCGGCAGCCCGCAGCGCGCCTGATCTTCTCTGTGAAGAGGAGCGGGGAGACAAATACAGGGCTTCTGTCCGCATTGGCGTCGCCAGGGACGAAGCGTTTACTTTTTATTACCCCACGAGTCTTGCGGCGCTTACGGAGCGCGGCGCGGAGCTGGTGCCGTTCAGTCCCATGCGGGATGCGGAAATCCCTGATGTGGACGGACTCATTTTTGGCGGCGGGTTTCCGGAAATGTTTCTTTCAGAGCTTTCCGAAAATAAATCTATGAAGGCGTCTATTGCGGCGGCGGCTGACGCGGGGATGCCGGTTTATGCGGAATGCGGCGGCCTGATGTATCTCTGCCGGGATATCATCGGCTTTGAAAATGAGCGGTATGCCATGGCAGGACTTGTGCCTGCTGTCTGCCGCATGCAGGGAAAACTTCAGAGGGTGGGCTATGTCACGGCGACGGCGGAACGGCCGAGCATTCTCGCGGAAGCCGGCGTGGAGATCCGCGGCCATGAATTCCACTTTTCTGTGATGGAGCCGCTTGTGGAGGATTTCCCCTGGGCATATACCATGCGGGGAATACGACAGAAGAAGCCTCATCGGGAAGGATACGCCAAAGGCAACGTGATCGCCTCGTATCTTCACATGAATTTTGACGGCAGTCCTCGCGCGGCAGATGCGCTGATCCGAAGCTGCGCAGACTGGCGTGAAAAGAAAGGCGGAAAATAATGGAACAGCGAGGGCTGGTGCTCATCAATACCGGCAACGGCAAAGGCAAGACTACAGCAGCGCTGGGGACGGCGGTCCGCGCCTGGGGAAATGGCCAGCGGGTTCTGATCCTCCAGTTTATCAAAGGTTCCTGGAAATACGGCGAGCTGGAAGCGATCCGGGCGCTGGAGAAGCTGAACGGGAAGATTTCCCTCCGCTCGATGGGGGACGGCTTCGTTTTCCATAATCGGAAAGAAGATCCGGAGGCATACGAAAAGAAGAAACTGCTCGCGGAGGATGCCTGGCAGACGGCGTCCGAGGAAATCCTGAGCGGGGAATGGGATCTGGTCGTGCTGGATGAAATCAATTACGCGATTCATTTCGGAATGCTTTCCGCTGAGAGCGTGACAGAACTCCTGAAAAAGCGTCCGCCCGCAGTCAACCTGATTTTGACAGGACGGTATGCGCCGGAAATACTGATTGACCTGGCAGATACGGTGACAGAAATGCAGCCGATCAAGCATGCCTTTGAAAAAGGTATTCGGGCAAGAAAAGGAATAGAATTTTGACAGAGAAAAGCGGGAGTGTGCGGCTCCCGCTTTTTGGCAGAGGCAGCGCCTGGCGGGGCTTCCTTTACATACGCTGGTCTGCATGATAAAATTATTTAAGTATTGCCGCAAAACAGAGAGATACTTTTCGAAAAGAAAATGAGGGATAAGCAGTGGCTCTTTATGTAAAAAAATTCGGCGGAAGTTCTGTGGCGACTCCGGAGAAAATGAGGAATATCGCGAACCGGGTGCTCAGCGAAAAGAAGCCGGATGATCAGATCGTAATCGTTGTATCAGCCATGGGAGACAGTACGGATGATCTTCTTTCTCTTGCCAGAGAGGTGACAAAGGATCACTATGGCCGGGAGATGGATATGCTGCTCACTACCGGGGAGCAGGTCTCGATTGCGCTGATGGCGCTGACGTTCCAGGCGCTCGGCGTTCCAGCCGTTTCGCTGACCGCCGCACAGGCGGGCATCTTTGCGGAAGGCGCATTCAGCAAGGGGGATATCATTGATATTCAGCCGGACCGGGTCTTCCGGGAACTGAACGAAGGGAAGATCGTGATTGTCGCAGGATTCCAGGGCGTCACACGTGAAGGAGATGTCATTACCTTGGGACGCGGCGGAAGCGATACGACGGCGGTGGCCCTGGCCGGCGCGATGAAAGCCGATATGTGTGAAATCTTCACCGATGTTGACGGCGTATATTCTGCCGATCCCCGGTATGTGCCCGACGCAAAGAAGATTGATGAGATCACAAATGAGGAAATGCTGGAGATGGCGCGGCTCGGTGCCGGCGTCATGCAGCCCAAGAGCGTGGAAATGGGAATCCGCTATCATATTCCCATCCATGTAAGGTCTACCTTTACGAAGACACGGGGAACCATTATTCAGGAGGTATCCACTATGAACCACAGTCAGTTTGCTGTCCGGGGCGTTGCGCAGGATGCGCATGTGGCAAAAATTGCCGTGCTCGGCGTTCCGAATATTCCCGGCGTAGCTTACAGCGTATTCAATGCGCTGGCTCAGAATCACGTCAGCGTGGATATGATTGTTCAGAGCATACGCGATGCGGATACACATAAGACCGATATCATTTTTACTATTGATAATAATGATCTGGATGAAGCAAAGACCGTTCTGGAAGCGCTGGAAAAAGAGGGAAAGATTCCCGGGGCCATTTACAGCGATAATATGGCAAAAGTATCCATCGTCGGCGCCGGTATGCTGGGAGCGCCCGGAATTGCGGCCCGCATGTTCGGCGCACTCGGGAACAGCGGCATCAACATCGATATCATCAGTACATCGGAGATCAGTATTTCCTGCCTTATCCCGCGGGACGATCTGACAAAAGCCGTGCAGGCGATTCATATGGAATTTTTTGGCAGCAAAGAAGCTTAAAAGGTTTCCGTATAAGCACAGGGAGAGTTCCCTGTGCTTTTTCACATGATAAAAGAAAATTCATAAAAGGCATAAAGCACAGGCAGCATGAGTTTTACCCATTTGACTGTCGTTATTTAAAGGAGAGTTTTCAATGAAATGGAATCAAGGAGATAGTATTCACGGATTTAAAGTGCTCCGCATGGCTGAGATTCGGGAAGTTGATTCAGATGCGTACCTGCTGGAGCATGAGAAGTCGGGAGCCCGTCTTTTGTACTTGGACGCAGATGACGACAACAAAGTCTTTTATATCTGCTTCCGCACAACACCGGACAATTCCAAAGGGACGCCCCATATTATGGAGCATTCCACTCTGTGCGGCTCCAGGAAATTTCCGCTTAAGGAACCTTTTGTTGAGCTGGCAAAGGGCTCTCTGAATACATTTTTGAATGCGATTACCTGGCCAGACAAGACGATGTATCCGGTGGCAAGTCGGAATGCCAGAGATTTTCACAATCTGATGGACGTATATCTGGACGCGGTGTTTTATCCGAACTGCCTGAAGGATCCGCAGATCCTCATGCAGGAAGGATGGCATTATGAACTGGAAAACAGAGAAGCGCCGATCGTTTATAAAGGCGTTGTTTATAATGAAATGAAAGGCGCGCTGTCTTCGCCGGAAGCGATCATGGAAGACAGCGCCATGGCAGCGCTGTTCCCGGATACGACATACGGCGTAGAGTCCGGCGGAGATCCGGAAGTGATTCCAACATTGTCTTTCAGAGAGTTTACTGAATTTCACCGGAGATTCTATCATCCGTCAAACAGCTATATTTACCTGTACGGCGACATGGATATCGAGGAAACTCTGCGCTTTATTGACGAGGAATATCTGTCAAAATTCAGACGTCATTCTGTGGATTCCGCCGTCGAGACCCAGTCTCCCTTCAAGAAGCGGAAAGTGATTGAAGAAAGCTATGGCATTTCTGCCGGAGAAGACACGGAGGGGAAAGCCATCCACGGCCTGTACATCGCCTTTAATGACCATATGAGCACAGCAGAGTCACTCGGTCTGAAGATCCTGAATTATACGCTGATCGAAATGGACGGCGCGCCGCTGAAGAAGGCGGTTGTCGGGGCTGGAATCGGCAATGATCTGTCCGGGAACTACGGAGACAGTTATAAACAGCCTGTCTGGGAAATGGAAGTGACCGGTTCAGAGGCGGAGAAACAGCAGGATTTCGCGCAGATCATCGATACGACGCTGCGCTCTCTCGCGCTGAACGGACTGGATAAGGAAATGCTCGCCGCGGCACTGAATCGGACGGAATTCATGCTGCGGGAAAATGATTATCAAGGGCGTCCGAAAGGATTGTATTACGGCGTTCGCGCGATGGACATGTGGCTGTACAACCGGGATCCGATGGATGCGCTGCGCTACATAGAGGATATTGAGACGCTCAGAAAAGGGCTGGATACCCGGTTCTTTGAAAATCTCCTCCTGAAATACGTGCTGAAAAACACCCATCAGGTACTGATTACCATGAAACCGGAGAAAGGGCTGACTGAAAGGAAGAACAGGGAGACAGAGGAAAAGCTGGCCGCTTATAAGAGCAGTCTTTCTGATGAACAGCTGGATGAAATCATAAAAAATACAAAAGCTCTGCTTGCGCGGCAGGGAGCGGAAGAAACGCCGGAAGCGCTGAAAACCATACCGATTCTGTCCAGAAAAGATCTGGGAAGGGAAATCAGAGACGAAGTTTTTGACGAAGAGCGTATCGGCGATGTGACGCATCTGCATTATCAGGCACACACAGCTGGAATTTCTTATGTCAATCTGTTCTTTACTTTATACGGACTGAAAGCAGAAGATGTTCCCTATGCGTACCTGCTGGCCAATCTGCTGTCCGGCATGAGTACCGAGAATCATACGTATCAGGAATTGACCCGACTGGCCAACTATTATACGGGGGGCATCAGTTTTTCCGTAAGCGCCTATGGAAATGCGTCGGATGATTCTCTGTATGTGCCGGTCCTGACGGCGCGGGGCAAATCGCTCACCTCTCAGGCGGGACATCTGATGCAGCTCATGGGGGATATCATCAACCATACGCTGTTTGACGATCTGGGACGCCTGAAAGAAATCTTGCTGGAAGAAAAAGCGGATTGGGATATGTCCGTGTTCGGGAGGGGCCATACACTGGTGATGCACCGTGTCCTGTCCTATTTCTCCGAAACGGAACGATTCCGTGAAGCCGGCGGATTGTCTTATTACTATTTCTTGTCGGATCTTGTCAGAAATTTCGAGACCAACGGTACCGCCATTGCGGCGCGTCTGCGGGAAGTAGCCGGAAAGATTTTTACGAGAAGCAATTTGATCTTGCAGACAGTCGGAGAGGATGAGGAAAAGACCGCGGCGGCGCAGTTCCTGCCGGAAATGATCCGGGACATGCCGAAAGGGGAACCGGCGGATTGCCTGCAATTCCATTTCCCGGCTCCGGAAATCAATGAAGGGATCCTGACTTCCGGCAAAGTGCAGTATGTGGTGAAAGGCGGCAATTTCCGCCGCCGCGGATTTACGTATACAGGCGCGCTTCAGGTCATGGAAACGATCCTGCGCTACGAATATCTGTGGAAAAAAATCCGTGTGCAGGGCGGAGCGTACGGCGCTTTTACTCAGTTTGCCATGAATGGAAACGCGCTGATCTGTTCTTACCGCGATCCGAATCTGCGCGAAACAATAGACGCTTATAAAGAAACGGCGGGCTATTTGAGAAGCTTTTCCGTTTCCGATCGGGAGATGACGAAATATGTGATCGGGACGATGGCGGCGTCGGAGATACAGTATACGCCTTTTATGAAAGGCGAACGGGCGATGATGTTCCGTTTGTGCGGCATTACGAAAGAAGACCGCCTGCGCATACGCCGTGAGATCATTGACTGCACGCAGGAAGATATCCGGGACCTGGCCGATTTGGTGGAGAGCGTCATGGATGAACCATACGTCTGCGTCATGGGCGGAGAAGAAAAGATACGATCAGAAAAAGAGCTGTTCTCCCGGCTCGTATCTCTTCCCAAATGACGGGCATTCGCACGCGGTTTGCGCCAAGCCCTACGGGATATATCCATCTGGGAAATGTGTGGATTGCTTTTCTCAACTGGCTCTGGACGCGTCAGCACGGCGGGACGGTGATCCTCCGTATTGAAGATATCGACAGGCAGCGGTGCAGAGAACCATTTGTGCAGATGCTTATGGAAGATCTGGCATGGCTTGGGATTGACTGGGATGAAGGGCCGGAAGGAATATGGCCTTACGGTTCTGCCGTGCAGAGCCTCCGGGAAGGGGAATATCGAAGCGTATTTGACCGCTGGCATCGGGAAGGCGCAGTATATCCCTGTTACTGTTCCCGCGCACGGCTCCGGCAGATCTCGTCCGCGCCGCACCGGGGGGAAGAGCGTCCTGTGTATGACGGCCATTGCCGGTCGCTGACGGAAGAAGAAATCCGAACGGAGACCAAACCGCCCTCTTGGCGTATCCTCATGACGGACACGGTGATTTCTTTCTGCGATATATTCATGGGCGAGCAGGAAAGGATGCTGCACGCGGGAAGCGATGACTTTGTCCTGTTTCGCGCTGACGGCATGATCGCCTATCAGCTGGCTGCCGCTTATGATGACGGCGCGATGGGAGTAACACATGTATTCCGCGGGAATGATCTTCTGGATTCGACGTTTTATCAGATCTTCCTGCTGAAAAAACTGGGATTTGCTGTTCCGGCGTATGGCCATCTTCCTCTTTTGGTAGATTCCAGCGGCGTGCGCCTCTCCAAAAGGCAGCACGGGATCACGGTAAAAGAACTGCGGGAAGCAGGGGTAACAGCAGAGGAAGTCATAGGGAAACTACTGTACTGGGCCGGTGCTGTTCCCAAGGGAACAGCGGTTTCCGCAGAAAAAGCAGTGAAGAACATCGGATTTTCGGAATGTTCTGCTCTGCGGCAGCCGCAGATACAGATCGATACGGATTTCTGAATAAAAAAGCATGGTATTGCTGATTGAGCAGTACCATGCTTTTTTATTATTTGCGTTCCGGAAGCGGATCTCTGGGAACGACGACGATCGTTTTCTGATGCGTGTAATTGACCATCCCCGGCGGCGCATTCTTGATTTTTTTTACATTTCGGATCTGCGTGTAATCGACGCTGACTTTTCCAGAATTTTTCCCTTTGCTGTACCAGGCGGCTGCGGCGGCTGCCGCTTCCAGTACCTGTTCCGGGACAGGTGCCCCGTCAGATTCGATGATGACATGAGAGCCGGGTATCTTTTGGGCGTGAAGCCAGAGATCGTTTCTTCCTGCTTTATGGAGTGTCAGCATTTCATTCTGCCGGCTGTTTCGTCCGATCCATATTGTGTGATCCAGCACGGAGAAAGAAAGAAGCTGTTCTTCCTGCTTTTCCGGCTTTTTCACTTTCCGCTCCTGCCGGGCATAGCGGTCAATGCCGGAATCTTTCAGTTCACTGCGGAGCGACTGGAGCTCCTGTCGGGTTCGGATCTCGTCTGCAAAAAAAGAAGCGTTTTGAAGATATTCCTGTTTCAGGCGGCATTCCTCCAGCTTCTGCTGACCGATCTCAAGGCGCGTTTTCATGCGGTTATATTTCTTAAAATACTGCTGGCTGTTTTGGATCAGCGTGAATTCCGGCTGCAGCGGGATCGTCTCCTGATTCCCGTCGTGAAACGGATCATCGACAGTGATTTCTTTCTGACCGGTTCTTTTCATATAAGCGTAAATGGAAAGAAGGTTGCCCCAGAGTTTGTATTTTTCAATGAGGGATGTTTCCTCAAGTTCAGCAAGGATTTTTCTCTCCTTCCGTTCCTCCTTTTTCAGCAGCCCCTGTACTTGCTTTTTCAGCTCCTGAATGGACGCGGCGATCAGATTCCCATCCTGATGCATGGAATCTCTGATCCACTGGGAAACGGAGGGAAGCAGGCGGCTCTCTCCGCTTTCCGGCGGAAATAGAGACGCCGTTTCTTTTCCCGGCGTGCCGTGTACGTAAAGACCGGACGACTCCTGTACTTGACGGCCGATAGAGTACAGCGCTCGTGCCGCCTGCCGGAGCGTTTCCTCCGAAAGATCGCGTGCCGAGGCGTCCGGAAGAATTCCCGCTGTATTCGAAATCTGCCGGATGAGCAGGGTGCTCAATCCGTTGAACTGTGAGAAAAGAAGATCGCGGAAAGTAGCGGCATTTCTTTTTTGGTAACGCAGGATATCAAAAATTTCTTCTTCGCTGAAAGAAGTGAAATCGTAACGGCTGCTTCCGTCAGGAAGAACGTATGTCTGCTGATTGGAAAGATCTCGGTGCTGTTTGCGGCTTCGGATCAGCACATCCAGAATTTTTCCGTTTTCCGTCAGAATCAGATTTGGGGCGGAAGGAATCAGCTCGGCGTACAGTTTTTTTGTGATGATCTGCCCGCCGGTTTCAATACGGTCAAAAGAAAAGCAGAGGATGCGGTCCAGTTGGATCTGCTCAATATTTGATAAACGGCTCCCCTCCAGATTTTTGCGGAGAGTCATGCAGAAGGTCTGAGAATCGATATACTGGCTGCGCTTTTTTGCGGAATCCATATACAGGCAGGGTGGGTTCTGCGCGCAGAAAATCAGATGGATAGGGGAAGACATCGGCCGATATAATTCCATATCCAGTACGCGGGTGTCTGTCTGATGAATCTGTTTGACCTGTGACGACAGGAGCGCCGTTTTTAACTCCTTTACGAGTCCGTATAGAATAAGACTGTCGATAAACATGGTAAGCTCCTTAAAAAATAGGCGAAAGGCCTGTTATTTTACTTTTACTATTTCCAATGATACAATAAAAAACACAGGAATTAAAAATTTTTAACGGCAAAAGCGCATTTTGTGCTTTTATTTTTTAGGAGAAAATGATGCACTTTACAAAATGGCATGGCTGCGGAAATGATTTTGTGTTTGTCAACGGCTTTAAAGAAAATGCGGAACAGGCTGCGGTCATGAGTTCTGTCCTGTGTGACAGGCATTACGGCATAGGCGGCGACGGGCTGATTCTCATCCTCCCTTCCGATAAAGCAGAGCTCCGAATGCGTATGTTTAATCCCGATGGCAGCGAGGCGGAAATGTGCGGGAACGGGATTCGCTGTTTTGCGAAATGGGCAGAAGAATTACAGCTGATCAAAAGTTCCCGCTTTTCCGTTGAGACCGGCGCAGGGATACTGTATCCCGAAATCTTGCCGTCGGGTGAAGTCCGTGTGGACATGAATATCCCTCATCTTGCGGCGGAAGAAATTCCAGCGGAAGGTCTCGGCAGCGGTCCGGTCGTCAACCGGCCTCTGCATTGTGAAAAATTGGATAAAACCGTATTTGTGACCTGCGTATCCATGGGAAATCCCCACTGCATCCAGTTCGTGGAAGATATTGCCGCAGTAGATATCCGGCGCGAAGGGCCCGCGCTGGAAGCAGACGCGCATTTCCCGAAAAAAACAAATGTGGAATTTGTACAGAAACTTGACGACCATACGCTGCGCATGCGGGTATGGGAGAGGGGCGCAGCGGTCACGCTGGCCTGCGGGACCGGGGCCTGCGCTGTTCTCGTTGCCGCAGTGCTGAACGGTCTGGTAGAACGAGAAGCGGATATTATTCTTGACGGCGGAAAAGTTCACGTCGAGTGGAATGGACAGCGTACAGATCATGTATTCCTGACGGGCCCGGCAGAAAAAGTTTTTGAAGGGGAATATGAATTCAGGTGAAAGCAATATGACAGCAAGCATGACGGGATACGGGCGCAGTTCCTGCACGGGAGAGGCCGGGACTGTTACTGTAGAGATCAAAACGGTGAACAGCCGTTTCCTGGAATTAAATTTTCGATCCGACGGAATTTCGCCTGCACTGGAAGATGTCGTCCGTTCGGAAATCAAAAAGAAAATATCCCGGGGGAAGGCGTATATTTCAATAAAGTTTGAAGCCGCAGACGCGGGGAAAAATGTGGCGGTTACTCTGGATCAAAGTCTGATCCGCGCGCAGATCGGCGCTTTAAAGGAAGTACAGCGTTTCCCGGAGGTCGCGCCGGGGCGGCTGACGCTGCAAGATTTGATGCCGCTGTCTGATTCGTGGCTCCGTGTTTCTCGCGTTCCCATATCGGATGACATCCTTTTTCCGATGGTCAGGAGCGCTGCGGAAAATGCAGTTGCCGAATTACAGACGATGCGGCTCCGGGAAGGCGCCAATCTTGCTGCCGATCTGCTGACGCGGACGGCTTCACTCAGAGAAAAACTGCTGTTTTTGAAAAACGGGCAGGAACAGATCGCAGCGCAGTATGAAAAGCGTCTGCGCGAACGGATTCAGCAGATGCTGGGAGCTTCCGGGATGCAGGCTGACGAAGGGCGAATTTTGGAAGAAGTGGCTGTGTATGCGGAAAAAACCGATTATACAGAGGAACTCGTGCGCTTTGAGAGCCATCTTGGGCAGTTTGAATCTGCGCTTCAGCGGGAAGGTCCATCCGGCAGACGGCTGGATTTTCTTCTGCAGGAAATCAATCGGGAGATCAATACCATGGCCTCCAAGGCCAATGATCTGACCGTCATCGACTGCACCATCTGGATCAAAACGGAGCTGGAGAAAATTCGGGAACAGGTGCAGAATATTGAATAAACGAAAAAGCGCTTTGCGGATATGCAGAGCGTTTTTTATTTGAAATTTGTTATAATAAAAAAGAAACAGTCGGCTTTTCGGAAAGGCGGCTTGTTGTGTAAATTCATAAAATGGGATATACTTAACAATCAAAACGTTTACTGCTGTAATGATGTATTCCACAGCAATTGAGGAATGGGGAGCAGAATGGCTTTTTCTTTGATCAATATCGGATTTGGAAATATGGCGGCGGCGGCCAGGGTCATGGCTATCATCAGCCCGGAATCTGCGCCGGTCAAGCGTATGATCCAGGAATCAAGAGACCGCGGTGAGTTAATCGATGCCACTTACGGGAGAAAGACGAGATCCGTCCTTGTCATGGACAGCGGACAGATCATTCTTTCCGCTGTGCAGCCGGAAACGATTTCCCACAGGCTGACAGACCGGGATTCTGTTTTGACGGATAAGATAGGCGGCGAATAAGATGACAGCAGAATTAAAGGACGAAGGCATTCTTCTTGTGGTATCCGGGCCTTCCGGCGCGGGCAAGGGCACGATTTGCAGCGCGGTCAGGAAAATTTATCCGGATCTGGAATATTCTATCTCCATGACAACACGGGCGCCGCGAAACGGGGAGCAGGAAGGCGTCAGCTATTTTTTCCGTACAGATGATGAGTTTAAGGCACTTATTGAAGAAGATGCGTTTCTTGAATATGCCAATGTATATAACCATTATTATGGAACTCCCAAAAAATATGTGCTCGATAGGATACGGGAAGGCCGTTCCGTGCTTCTCGAAATCGATATTCAGGGCGCAATGCAGGTAAAGCAGCGGTACCCGAAAGGGGTTTTCGTCTATATTGTCCCGCCGTCGCTGGAAATCCTTTCGCAGCGGATCCACGGAAGAGGGACCGATACGGAAGAAGTTATTCAGCAGAGGCTGGCGCAGATCACAAATGAGCTTTCCATGACGCATCAATATGATTATATCGTTGTCAATGATGTTCTGGAGGATGCTGTTCACAAAACCTGTGCGATCATTGAAGCGGAAAAATGCAAATTGTCCCGGAACGAAGGGCAGATACAGACGATTTTCAAGCAGTATATCAATAAGGAGGTACCTTTAAAATGATGTGTTTCCCGTCCATTGACAGCCTTGTAAAAGATGTAGATACGAAGTATACGCTTGTCACGCTGGCGGCTCTCCGTGCGAGAGAGCTGACCGACGGAATGGAGCCGCTGATTCCGGGAACAGAGGGGAAAAAGCCGGTTACGGTGGCGCTGGAGGAGATTTATGCAAAAAAAATTTCCTATGAACGCAGCGGAAGGAATGCGGCAGGCGATGCAAACATTTGACGGCAAACACATTATCGTCGGCGTGACCGGCGGTATTGCGGCGTATAAAGCGGCTGATCTTGTCAGCAAACTGCGGCAGAACGGCGCAGACGTCCACTGTATCATGACGGAACATGCAACGAAGCTGATTTCCCCGATTACGTTCGGCGAACTTTCCGGCAATGACGTGACGGCAGATATGTTTGCCAATATTTCTCACTGGGATGTGCAGCACATTTCCTTGGCCAGAATGGCGGATGTATTTGTCATCGCGCCGGCAACGGCAAATATGATCGGAAAAATTGCCTGCGGGATTGCTGACGATATGCTGAGCACGACCGTTATGGCAACAAAAGCTCCCGTAATCATTGTTCCGGCGATGAACACGAACATGTATGAAAATCCGATCGTACAGCGGAACATAGAGATGCTGCGCATGGCGGGATATATCGTTATGGAACCGGAATCCGGGCATCTGGCCTGCAATACGTCAGGGAAGGGCCGTTTCCCAAAGACAGAAAGCATTCTGGAAGAAATCCGTAAAACCTTGTATGGTAATCACCTGCTTCGCGGGAAGAAAGTGATTGTAAGCGCAGGCGGTACGAAGGAAAATATCGATCCAGTTCGGTATATCGGCAATCGATCCAGCGGAAAGATGGGATATGCCATTGCCAGAGCCGCCGCCATGGAAGACGCGGAAGTCACTCTGGTCAGCTGCACGGAGGAGCTGCCGGTTCCGGCGGGGGTTTCTGTTCGTTATGTGCACGACGCCAGAGAACTGAAGAAAGAAATGGATACTCTTTTTGAGTCTTGTGATATTGCCGTCATGGCGGCAGCTGTGTCGGACTATCGGCCGCGTACAGAAGCCAAACAGAAGATCAAGAAAGAAAAATATGATTCTCTCCAGATCGAGCTTGAGCTGAATCCAGATATCCTGTACGGCCTCGGTCAGAGGAAACGGGGACAGTTTCTTGTGGGATTCGCGGCGGAGACCAATGACGTTATCGAGCACGGGAAAGAAAAACTGGTGAGAAAAAACCTGGATATGCTTGTCGCCAACGATGTGAGCCAGGAAGGCGCGGGATTTAATGTCGCCACAAATATTGCGTCCATCCTGTACAAAGATCACGTGATGGAGCAGTTTCCGATCATGACGAAAGAAGAGCTCGGTGAGGTCATTATCCGGAAGATCGCGGAAAGGCTTTGAGTGCTGAAAGAACTGTGCTTTTGGGTGCGGTTCTTTTATTTTTGGCGACTTGTATATTAATTTGAAAACAGCTATAATATGCAAGTATTTGAAACTCATCAAGAGTAGCAGAGGGACTGGCCCGATGAGGCTACAGCAACCATTCGAATGAAGCGGTGCTAATTCCAGCAGGAAACTGAGAGATGAGGGAAATTCCCTCCGCAGCGGGGGCTTTTTTTATGGGAAATTTTAAAAATAAAATAATTGAGGAGGATTAATTATGACAAAAAAAGCATTTTTTTCGTCTGAATCCGTAACGGAAGGACATCCTGATAAAATCTGCGACCAGATTTCCGATGCGATTCTGGATGAGATCCTGGCGCAAGATCCCAATGGCCGAGTGGCGTGCGAGACCATCGTTACGACCGGACAGGTGCATGTATTCGGTGAAATCTCGACGAATTGCTATGTGGATATTCCCCGTGTAGTCCGCCAGACGATCAAAGACATCGGATATACCCGCGCTAAATACGGATTTGACGGAGACACCTGCGGAGTGCTGATCTCCATTGACGAACAGTCCCCGGATATCGCCATGGGCGTCGATCATTCTCTGGAAGCAAAGAATAAGGAAGCGGATGCTTACGATATCGGCGCAGGCGATCAGGGCATGATGTTCGGATACGCGACCAACGAGACACCGGAATACCTGCCTTTCCCGATCGCCATGGCGCACCGTCTGTCCCGCCGCCTTGCGGAAGTCCGGAAAAACGGTACGCTTGCTTATCTCCGCCCGGATGGAAAAACGCAGGTCACCGTTGAATATGATGATGGAAAGCCGGTTCGTATTGATACGATTGTTGTATCTTCTCAGCATGATCCGGAAATTACGCATGACCAGATCGAAAAAGATATCATCGAACAGGTTGTAAAAGCAGTTATTCCGGCGGAATATCTGGATGAAAAGACCAAGTATTTCATCAACCCGACAGGCCGGTTTGTTATCGGCGGACCTCTGGGAGATGCAGGCCTGACCGGACGCAAGATTATCGTTGATACATACGGCGGTATGGCCCGTCACGGCGGCGGCGCTTTCTCTGGAAAAGACCCGACCAAAGTGGATCGCTCTGCTGCCTATGCGGCCCGCTATGTCGCCAAAAATATCGTCGCTGCAGGAATCGCGGATAAGTGCGAAATCCAGCTGGCTTATGCGATCGGCGTAGCCAGACCGGTTTCCATTCTGGTGGATACATTCGGAACCGGCAGGATTTCCGATGAAAAGATCGTAGAACTCATCAACAACAATTTTGAACTGAGACCGGCCGGCATTATCGACATGCTGTCGCTTCGCCGTCCGATTTACAAACAGACCGCCGCATATGGCCATTTCGGACGCACGGATGTGGATCTCCCGTGGGAACATACCGATAAAGCAGCTGTGCTGAAAGAACAGGCCGGTTTATAATAAAGCGAAAAAGCGCGCTCTTGGAGCACGCTTTTTTATTGGCCAAAAAGTGGAACCGGCATCGGAATTTTTGCGGATATGCTAAAATATGGACGATGTGGAATGTATTTGCAGGAAAAGGAGGTGCGGTCTGTATGCTGGCAGAGATTTTAGTCAATCGTCCATCTAAACATCTGGACCGCACATTTACTTACCGCATTCCTGAAAAGTTTCACTGGCTTCGTCCCGGATGGCGCTGCGCGGTGCCTTTTGCGGGGAGGACAGAGGAAGGATTCATCCTTTCGATCCGGCAGGAGGATGCGGTGCCGATGCCGTATCCGGTCAAGGATATTGAAATGCCGGTAGATGATTATCCCTGGTTTACCGGTGAAATGATGGAATTGGCCCGATGGATCGCGTCTTACTATATGTGTACGTATCTTGATGCGCTTCGGCTGTTTCTGATCGATAAAAAAGGGATACAGACCTTTTCCTTTTACGAAGTATGCTGGGACAAAATTCCGGAAGACCATGCTGTGCGGGCGCTTTTGGATGATTCGATTTCCGTTCTCACAGAGGAAGAAGCGTCAGCCCTGTGGAATGGGGAAGAATTGCGGCTTTTAACGGAACAGGCTTTCCTGGTGCGCCGGGAAGAGATTCGGCCGGTTTACCGCATGCCTCTGGAAAAATGGATTTTGCCGCTGCCTGTGCGGGAAGATCATCCGGTGAAAGGGAAAAAGCAGAAAGACCTGTATGCTTTTCTCCGCGGGTACGGCGCTGCTCCGGTATCTTTATTGAAAGCCAAAGGCTTTTCTGCTTCCGTCATTCAACATTTTTGTGAAAAAGGATATGGCCGCTCGGTTTTGCGAAGGAAGGCTACTTTTTCTCTGATCGAAAAGCCGCTGCCGAAACAGCCGCTGGTACTGACAGAAGAACAGGCAGCGGCGCTGCGCGCGCTGACGAAAGCAATAGATGATAACGCATACAGCGGATATCTTGTGATGGGCGTGACGGGAAGCGGAAAAACGGAAGTGTATCTGCGTGCGGCAGAGCGTGCGCTCGAGCAGAAGGGGACCGTACTGATCCTCGTCTCGGAGATTGCTCTGACCATACAGATGGTCGATTATTTTTCCGCAAAGTTCGGGGACGACGTCGTATTCATGCACAGCCGGCTCAGCAGAGGAGAAAGGTACAATAACCGGATGCGCGTGCAGAACGGCGAAAGCCATGTGGTCATCGGTTCCCGATCAGCGTTGTTCCTGCCGTACCAAAATCTCCGGCTGATCATTGTCGATGAAGAATATGACGCGTCATATAAACAGGATGAGACACCCTATTATAACGGCCGTGACGCGGCAAAAAAACTGGCTGTCATTCATCACTGTCCGGTCGTACTCGGCGCGGCAACGCCAGCAGTCGCCACATTTTACGCAGCGGAGCAGGGGCAGATTCATCTTCTCGAATTAAAAAATCGAATCCACCGGACGCCTCTCCCGAAGATACATATTACAGATATGCGGCGGGAGCCCGGCGGTTCTGCCTATTCCGCACTGCTGCTCCGGGAAATAAAGGAAACGGCGGAGCGCGGCAAAAAAATTATCCTTTTTCGAAACCGACGGGGATATTCGACATCTGTCATCTGCCGGGACTGCGGCCACGTATTCCGCTGCCCGAATTGTGACGTTTCTCTGGTGTTCCATAAAGAAAGCCGCACAATGAAGTGCCATTACTGCGGGTCCGTTTTTCCAGCGCCGGTGAAATGTCCGCAGTGCGGCGGCTCAGCGTTGGCTTATACCGGTTACGGAACGGAAAAAATAGAGGAACAGCTGTTGGAATTTTTACCGGGGATCACCTGCCGGCGGCTGGATCTTGACAGTACAGCCCGAAAATATTCGGCTCTGCAAATTTTAAGTGATTTTCGGGAGGGGAAATTTTCTGTTCTGCTCGGTACGCAGATGGTAGCAAAAGGTCATGATATCCCTGATGTGTATCTTGTTGGCATCCTGTCAGCAGATCAGATACTGAATATGCCTACTTATCTTGCGGCGGAGCAGGGATATATCCTGGTTACGCAGTGCGCGGGCCGTGCAGGACGCGGTCTGGAACAGGGAGAGGTGATTCTGCAAACCTATGATCCGGATCATTATGTGATCCGCACAGCGGCAGAGCAAAATTACCGGCAGTTCTATGCGAAAGAGATCCGTTTCCGAAAAGCGCTCGGGTATCCGCCATTTACCAAGATGATGAAAATCACCTGTTTCAGCAAACGATATGAGGAAGCTAAAGCGAGGGCAAATGCTGTCTCTGCATGGCTAAAAGCTATTTTGCCGAAAATGAAAGAACCCGTTTCCGCAACGCCTCCATATGATGAATCCATCCGGAGGGTGAGAAATATCTATTATGTTTCCATTATGGTCAAAGGCGGATCGCTGCTGACGCTGAAACATCTGATGAGAGAAGCCGCCGTGTTCCAGCAGAACGGGATCATTATTAATGTTGATCCAATCTTTTGAAGCAGGATGCCGGGAAGACGGCATCGGCATATGTTACAATAAATGGCAGAATCAGTAAAAACGTGAATTTCTGAGGAAAGGAATGAATATATTTTGAGCAAAATCATTGTCGCAGGCGATCCTGTTTTGAAAGAGATCGCGGAACCGGTAACGGCCTTTGATAAAAATCTGAAATTTCTTTTGGAAAACATGAAAAAGACACTTTATGAAGCAAACGGCGTCGGACTGGCGGCTCCCCAGATCGGCGTATCAAAGCGTATATTTGTGGCGGATGACGGAGAATCAGGATATGACGAATACATCAATCCTGTCTGGATGCCGATCGGGGATGCTAAAGATATTGATGTGGAAGGCTGTCTGTCTGTTCCGGAACTCTATGGAGAAGTGGAACGGTACAGTGAGGTCCTGGTAAAATATCAGGATCGCCACGGAAAGAAAAAACAGAAAAAAGCTTCCGCTCTTCTGGCGCGCTGCATTCAGCATGAGACCGATCATTTGAACGGGATCTTGTTTATTGAGAAAGCCCTTTCTCTGCACAAGGGGAGGACGGCCGATGAATAAAGAAGAACTCCGCATTGTTTTTATGGGAACGCCGTCTTTTGCGGCAAAAACACTGGAAGCGCTCTGCGATAACGGCTGTACGCCTGTTGCCGTATATACCCAGCCGGATAAGGTCAATAAACGGGGCGGAAAAATAACGTTTTCTCCGGTCAAATCTTATGCGATGGAAAAAGAGATTTCCGTATATCAGCCGGTCACATTCAGAGATGAAAAGGAGATACAGAGGCTTCGCGATCTGCGGCCGGACATTATTATCGTCATCGCTTATGGGAAGATCCTTCCGCAGGCAGTGCTGGATATCCCCGCGTATGGCGCGGTCAATATTCATGCGTCTCTTCTGCCGAAGTACCGGGGCGCCGCACCGGTGCAGAGAGCGATCATTGATCAGGAAAAAGAGACCGGCGTAACGCTGATGCGGCTGAATGCGGGCATGGATACGGGCGATGTGATCAGCTCGGTAAAAATTGCGCTCGGCGATACAGAGACTGCGGGAGAGCTGTTGGAAAAACTGTCTGAAATCGGAGCGAATGAGCTTCTGAGAATTCTGGATCGTCTTCCTGACGCACTTGCCTCCGCAGTGCCGCAGGATGAAAATGAAGCGACTTATGCGGAAAAATTAACAAAGGAAATGGGCCGCCTGAATTGGAAAACAGATGCCAGATCGCTGCATGCGCTGGCGAGAGGAATGTATCCGAATCCCGGCGCCTATACATTTTTCCGGGGGAAACGGATAAAGATCCATCAGACGGAGCTGCCCGGACGGGATGTGCCTGGCATGGAAGGAATCCCCGGACATATTGTTTCTCTGGAGAAAGAAATCATCTGGGTTCAGACCGGGAAAGGGCTCCTGGGAATCTCTCGGCTCCAGCCGGAAAATCACCGGCAGATGAGTTCAGCCGATTTTATTCATGGGTATCAGGTGAAAATCAATGACGCGTTCGGACAATGAATCATCTGTCATTTCCGCAAGAATGGCCGCATACCGGGGATTGTGGGAAATTTTTGAGAACTCGGCCTATGCCAATCTGGTAATTCAGCAGATTCTGCGCCGCTATTCTTTTCGCGCGGAAGACAGAAGATTTCTGACGGAATTGATTTACGGTGTCTGCCGGAGATATAATTTCCTTCTCTGGATGATCGGTCAGTTCAGCAGCCGGCCTGTGAAGAAGATTGACGCCAAAGTCCGTATCCTGCTGTGTCTTGGATTGTATCAGCTTATTTTTCTGGATTCTGTGCCGGATTCCGCTGCGGTCAATGAGACGGTGAAACTGGGGAAAAAAGTGACCCATGAAGGGAATACGCGTTTTATTAATGCCGTCCTCAGAAGTTATCTGCGGGGAAAAGATAAAATAACAATTCCCTCTGAAGAAGAAAATCCCGTACTGCATGATGCGCTTACCTATAATCAGCCGGAATGGCTGATCCGGCGCTGGAGCCGAGAATGGGGACGGGAAAAGGCGCGGGCGGTACTGGCGGCCATGAATGAGATCGCTCCGCTGGATATCCGGTGCAATACGCTGAAAATCAGCAGAAAAGAACTTCTGGAGCGGCTGGAAGCCGCCGGAGCGCAGCCTGCGGAAATGGCTGCCTGTGAGGAAGGGATCGTCATTCAAAAGGGAGACGCCTTCTTTCAGACGGATCTCCTGCAGAAAGGGCTGGCGTATATCCAGAATCGGGCGTCCATGCTGCCGGCGGCCGTTCTTGCGCCGAAACCGGGAGAGCGGATTCTGGATATGTGTGCGGCGCCGGGAAGCAAAACAACACAGGCTGCGGCAAGGATGCATGATCAGGGACAGATTGATGCATGGGATATTTATCCGCATAAGATCCGGCTGATCCAGGACAATTGCCGGCGGCTCGGCATTGAGTCCATCAAAGCCGTTGTACACGACGCATCAAAATTTGATCAAGCAGCGGAAAATGCGTACGACGGCGTGCTCCTTGACGCTCCCTGTTCCGGGCTCGGCGTGCTGAGGCGGAAGACGGAATTGAGATGGCGGAGGAAAGAAAATGAATTGGATCTATTCCCGGCATTGCAGAAAAAGCTGCTGGCCTGCGCCGCGCGTTATGTCAGGCCGGGCGGCCGGCTGGTTTACAGCACCTGTACGCTGAATGCGGAGGAAAATGAAAAGATGGTGGCCGGTTTTCTGCGGGATCATCCGGAATATGAAACGGCTCCCATCGAACTTCCGGGAATTTCCGCAGCAGAGGGAATGATCACACTCTGGCCGGATATCCATCACAGTGATGGATTTTTTGTGGCAAATCTTGTCAGGAGGACAGCGGAATGAACAATGTATGGGGACATTCACTGGAAGAAACGGAATCTCTTCTGACAGAGGCGGGATTTCCGAAATTCAGAGCCAAGCAGCTTCATGATTATTTGTATAAACGCGGTATCTTGTCATTTGACCAGATGACGCAGTTTCCTCAGACCATGAGGGACTGGCTGAAAGAACATGCGTCTGTCGATATTCCGGAAGTCATCAAGGAAGAAAGTTCTGTCAGACGGGATACGACCAAGCTGCTTCTTAAATTATCCGATGGTTCACTGATTGAAACGGTCTGCATGCATCACGATTATGGAAATTCGATCTGCGTGTCGACGCAGGTCGGGTGCGCGATGGGCTGTATCTTCTGCGCATCGACCAGAAAGGGACTGGAGCGGAACCTGTCTGCCGGAGAGATTCTGGCACAGGTCTATGCATTCAAGCGTCTGTATGAGATGCCTGTTCACTCGATCGTTTTGATGGGAAGCGGAGAACCTCTCCAGAATTATGAAAACGTTCTGAAATTTATCAGACTATGCCATAATCCGGACTGTCTGAATCTGTCTTACCGCAGCATCACGCTTTCCACCTGCGGGATCGTTCCGGAAATTTATCGGCTTTCGGAAGAAGGAATTCCGATTACGCTGGCGATTTCGCTTCATGCGCCCAATGACGGGATCCGGAATAGAATCCTTCCGGCCAGCCGGAAATATCCGATTCAGACATTGATCGATGCGGCAAAACATTATTTTAAAATGACAGGACGCCGGGTGACGTTTGAGTATATCCTGATCCAGGATATCAATGCGTCTGAAGAAAATGCGGAAGAATTGTGCCGGCTCCTCAGCGGACTCCCCTGCCATATCAATTTGATACCGATCAACGGGACGGAACATATCCAATTGTATCCGCCGAGCAGGAAGCAGACGGAACGGTTTGTCGCCGTGCTGGAAAAGCACGGGAAAAATGCTACCGTGCGCCGCCAGATGGGAGATGAAATCCAAGCGGCCTGCGGACAGCTGAAACGCCGGTATCTCACCGGCAATGAATAAGAAGTCTTTGCGCAGCAATGCGTGAAGACTTTTCTTTTGCCGAAATCGGGAACACTTCTCTTTTAATTCCGGGGTGTAGTATAATAAATCTGATTAGTGTCTGGAGATGAAGAACTGATCGTCGTCTGCAGTTGATTTTTTCAGGTCGTATAAGTGGTGCGGAGAATGTTGGAAAGTTACGGAATCACGGAAACCGGACTGGTCCGAAAAGTAAATGAGGACAGCATTTTTTGCGGCAGCCTGCCTTTTTTTATTCTCGCCGATGGGATGGGCGGATACAAAGGCGGCCAGACCGCCAGCATTTCCGCTGTCCGGGCAGCGAAGCAATATCTGGAAAACCTGCCGCCGGAGGATTTTTCTGAGGAAGAATTACGCGGTGCGGCCATGCAGGCCAATCTGGATATTCTGATGCAGAAGGAGAAAAATAAAGAGTTTCAGAATATGGGAACGACGCTGCTGCTTGCGGCCTGTGCCGGAGATACTCTTTATTGGGCTCATGTAGGAGACAGCCGCATATATGCCGCACGCGGCGGAACGCTGACACAGGTTACTACCGATCATTCGGTTGTGATGGATCTTCTGCGGGAAGGGAAAATCACAAAGGAAGAAATGATCGGTCATCCGAGAAAAAATGAGATCACCCGGGCCGTCGGCATACACCGGCGGCTTGAGGTGGACACCGGGCATATTGAGCTGGAAGAAGGAGCGCTGATCTTGATGTGCTCCGACGGACTGAGCATGACTGTCAGTGAATCGTTTATTCAGTCGGCGATCCTTTCGTGCGGGCCGGGCAGAGACGGACTGAAAAATTGTGTGGAGTCTTTAGTAAAAGAAGTGTATGAGGCCGGCGCGCCGGATAATATTTCTGCCATACTGATTCGTTATTCCGCAGAAGAAAAAGAATAATGGAGTTTGCATATGACTGGAAAATTACTTGATAATCGCTATGAAATCATCAAAAAGATAGGCGCAGGCGGCATGGCAGATGTTTATATGGCAAAAGACATCATGCTTGACCGTACCGTGGCGGTAAAGATCCTGCACAGCAATTTTGCGGAAGACAGTGAATTCGTGCTTCGTTTCCGCCATGAAGCGCAGTCCGCGGGAAAACTGAGCCATCCGAATATTGTCGGAATCTATGATGTCGGCTGCGATCAGGGCGTTTATTACATCGTGATGGAATACGTCGAAGGCATTACCCTGAAGGAGTATATCCAGACGCACGCGAATATTCCGATTGATACGGCGGTCAAACTCACTATTGAGATCGGCAGTGCGCTTGAAGAAGCGCATCACGCGGGCATCATCCACTGCGACATCAAGCCGCATAATATCCTGCTCACAAAGTCCGGGAAAGTGAAAGTGACCGATTTCGGTATTGCCCGCGTCATTAATTCGTCAACTATTATGAACCGGGAATCCATTCTGGGGTCCGTTCATTATTTGTCCCCGGAACAGGCGGCAGGAGATCCGGTCACGGAAAAGACAGACATCTATTCGCTTGGGATCGTCCTGTATGAAATGCTGACGCATCATCTTCCCTTTGACGGCGATACGGCAGTGAGCATTGCCCTTAAGCATATTCAGAACGATATTCCCCGTCCGACAAAGTATAATCCCGCTATTTCGCCCATGCTGGAAGAGTGTCTTCTGACTGCCCTTCAGCGGGATCCGGAAAAGCGGTATGAGTCTGTTGCCGATTTTACTTCGGAGCTGAAAATTGCTCAGGGATTTACGACCTCCGTATATAAAACAGCGCGGCCGGACTTCGCCGCGGTGACGAAGCCTGCGGAACACAGGCTGCCGCGGTCGGCTTCGAAACCGCTGAAAGCCAGAGAGCGCTATCTGGCCTATGTTATTTCTCACCTGCCGCAGAAGTATATATGGATCATTATGATCATTCTGTTTGCAGGCGCATTTATCTGGGCCTTCCTGAGCTTCGGCAATTTCTGGAGCGCAAAAAATATCACTGTCCCGGATGTCGTCGGTAAGTCTTCTGAAATTGCGGAAACTGTCCTGAAAGAAGAAAATCTGCGCGTATCCATTGATGAGATTCCCAGTGATACGGTTCCTGCGGGACAGGTAATTTCCCAAACTCCGCAGGCCGGAAGCGGCGTCAAGGAACAGCGTATCATCCATCTGACAGTCAGCAAGGGCGGCGTGGTCATTCTTGTGCCGGACCTGAAAGGAATGACGCTGGAGCAGGCCAAAGACCGGCTCGATAAACTGCAGCTGCAGATCGGCGCAGTAGAGCAGGGGAATGATCCGGTATATGCTTCTGAGACTGTGATTGCACAGTCCCCGGCGGCCGGCGCCAGGGCGGAGAAAAATGCCGCAGTGAATCTGACCATCAATGCAAAACAGGAGAGGATTCCTAACGTCGTCGGCATGACGCTCGGCGAAGCCCAACAGGCGCTGGCAGGCGTGCATATGACGGCGGGAAAGATTACGGGAAATACAGCCGGATTCAAGACGGATGATCCGGATAATATCGTTGTTTCACAGAATCCGGCTGCGGGAAATCCTGCAGGCAGCGGAAAGGTTGATCTGACCGTTGGCAGGGCGAAGACCGCAGATTCTGGTGAAAAGAGAGGCAGCGTCAATATTACGATTCCGAAAGAAGGAAAATCCCGTCACGTGACCATACTCGTGATCGATGACGCAGGGACCCATACCGTTTACAGCAGCCAGGCGGAACCGGGAGCGGTCATCGCAAAAGAGGTATCCGGGAAGGGCGATGTCAGGGTGCAGGTCCTTGTCGATAATTCTGTAATTCAGGACAGAAAATTATAATGCGCGGATTGATTGTAAAAAATCAGAATGGATATTTCTCCATTTTTAATGACGAAAATCAGTTCCAGCTGTGCCGCTCGCGGGGAAAACTCAAGCGCTCGACAGATATCCGCGTGGGAGACGTCGTGGAATATGAAATGCAGCGTGATTCCGAACCGGTCATTGTCCGTGTCCTGCCGCGAAAGACTCTCTTGGAAAGACCTTCCGTAGCAAATGTAGATCAAATGATCATCGTTTCCGCCGTCAGATCGCCGGATTTGAATCTGTATACGCTGGACAAAATGATTCTCCTTGCCGAAGATGCCGGCATTGAAAATATCGTCATATGCATCAATAAAGCAGAGCTTGACCCTGCCGGCGCGGATCGGGCGGTGTCGGTTTATAACAATGCCGGTTATCCGAGCTTGGCGGTTTCCGTTTATGAAAAAACGGGGCTGTCTGCTCTCAGTGCAATGCTTACAGGGCATGTGACGGCTTTTTCCGGGCCGTCCGGGGTGGGGAAAAGCAGTCTGCTGAATCATTTCCTCGGGCGGGAAGTTTTTATCTCAGGTGATATCAGCCGGAAGACTGGGCGTGGGAAGAATACAACACGACATGCGGAATTGATCCCTTTCACGGATCATTCATTCCTGATGGATACGCCAGGATACACATCTCTGGCGCTGGAATCTGTTGTAAATACGAATTTATCGGTGCTTTTCCGTGAATTTTTGCCTTATCTGGATCACTGCCGCTTCAACGATTGCCTTCACCTGAAAGAACCAGACTGCGCTGTGCGGAAGGCGGCTGAAGAGGGCCGTATCGCCTCTTCGCGTTATCAGTCGTATTGCGCGGCGCTGCAGGAAGTCAAGGAAGCTTCTGGAAAACGCCTGAAATAGTTATGGAGGAAGTCATTATGAAAATTGCACCATCTCTTTTATCCGCTGATTTTGCCCGCCTTTCAGAAGAGGTGCAGGATGTGGAGCGCGGCGGCGCGGATATCCTTCATCTTGACATCATGGATGGGAGTTTTGTCCCGAACCTGACCTTTGGCGCGCCGGTGATACAGGCGCTCCGGCCCTGTACAAAACTTCCGTTTGATGTTCATCTGATGACGCTTCATCCGGAAACCTATTTTGACGCGCTGGAAAAGGCGGGGGCGCAGATGATCTCTTTTCATGCGGAAGCCGCTGTTCACCATGACAGGCTTGTTCATGACATTCAGGAAAGAGGGATCAAAGCGGGGATCGTATTAAATCCGGGGTCGCCGCTTGCTCTTGTGGAAGAGATGCTTTCCTTTTTGGATTTCGTTCTTCTGATGTCGGTCAATCCCGGATTCGGAGGACAAAAATTCATTTCTTACACAGTGGAAAAGATCCGGCGGCTGAGACAGATGGCGGAAAAGGCCGGGAATTCGAAGCTTCAGATTGAAGTAGACGGCGGCGTTACCGCGGATAACATCGCGTCGCTGTGCGAAGCCGGGGCGAATATACTGGTTGCGGGATCTTCCGTATTTGGAAAGAAAGACCGTGCCGCTGCCATCAAGGCGCTGAAAGATGCGGCGGAAAAAGATGGTCTGTAAATGAATAGGGCCCACATTTCTTGATGTGGGCTTTCCTTTTCAATGAAAAAGGAGGGATATTTTTGCAGCAAAACAGTATTTGTCATTATCTGAGTCCTGACGGTATCCGGCTGACCACAGCCGACACATCCGGAGCGGCGGCCAATGCGGAGATTATTCATCAGATGCCGGGACTTTCTGCTGTCATCCTTGCGAAAGTGATGACCGGAGCCGCTATTCTGGCTAATGATTTCAAAAATAAAGAAGGCGTCACCTTTAAGTGGGTTACAGGAAGTCCGCTGGGTGTCATCCATGCTGACGCTTATGATGGTCGCTTCGTTCGGGGTTACGAGGATAATCCGGACGCTGGAAAAGAGCTGGAATGTACATTGGCCAATGAGGCGAATCTTGTCAGCAGAAACGGGCAGCTTTTTGTTACCCGGTATTCCCTGCTGAAAATGCCTTACACGAGCGCGGTCAATTTGGCGCACAGCGATGTAGCAGCCTGTCTGACTGAATATTTGAATCTGTCGGAACAGACGCTGTCAGCAGTAAATTTGACGGTGCGGATCGATCCAGACGGGAAAATCATTCACTCTTCAGGATTTCTGGCGCAGCTCATGCCTGGCGGAGATCTTCAGAGATTTGCGGAATACTTCAGACAAACGGATCTCTGTTGGGATACGGCAGCGGCAGAAGAGCAGCCGGATTCCTTGGAATCGCTGCTGAAGAAAGGCCGTTTTGAAATGCTGGACAGCGCTTCTCTGGATTTTTGCTGCACCTGCTCGGAAGAACGGATTCATTCGACGCTTCTGACCTTGCCGGAAACGGAAAAAGAGGATCTTTTAAAAGATCCGTCTATTGAGATCGTCTGTCATTATTGCGGGAAAACTTACCGAATTGAACGGGATGTATTAAAGAAATGGTTTGCAGAAAACAGAGGAGGTCTGTGCTGATGGGGAAACTGGCTTTTATCGGCGGTACCGGCGTATACGATCCGGGAATTTTAAAAGATATTTCATCGCATCAAATAGAAACGCCCTACGGTATCACCTGCTATGAATCCGGATTTTTTGGAGATAAGGAAATTATATTCCTGGCGAGACACGGCGTGCATCATACAATCCCGCCGCACAAGATCAATTACCGGGCCAATATTTACGCGCTGAAAATGCTGGGCGTGACAGCTGTCGTATCGACGACGGCTGTAGGTTCGCTGAATCCTGAATATAAGCCGGGAGATCTTGTACTGGTAGAGCAGTTCATCGATATGACGAAATCAAGGGAAGGAACATTCTTTGACGGGAAACGATACGGTGTCGCACATCTGGATATGTCTGCGCCGTACTGTGAAACGCTTCGCCGGGCGATTCTTGAAATCGGGAAAAAGGAAAATATCCTGATCCATCCGCAGGGCACCTATATCTGTACGGAAGGGCCGCGGTTTGAAACGCCGGCAGAAATCAGAGCTTACCGGATATGGGGCGCTGATGTAGTGGGAATGACCAATGTTCCCGAGTGCCAGCTGGCAAGGGAAGCGGAGATCTGCTATGCTACGATTTCCATGGTTACGAACTTTGCGGCAGGGATTTCACCGACTGCACTGACGCATAAAGAAGTGATCGACTGCATGAATCAGAATATAGAAAGTTTCCGCCGCATCATTACGGTTCTTTCCGCATCGTATGATTCGGATGCGGATTGTGCCTGCCGGCACGCAGCAAAAGATTTTGGAGGATTTCAGCTGTGAAACATCTTCTTCGGGCGCTTTCCTGGGACGGGACAGCGCTGATCCTTCTCGATCAGACAAAACTGCCCTCAGAAATTGTGCATATCCGCTGTGAAAATTACCGGCAGGTCGCGGAAGCCATCAAAATACTGGCAGTACGCGGCGCACCGGCAATAGGAGTGGCAGCGGCTTACGCTGTGGTGCTGGCGTTCCGGGAAGCAAGAAAGACAATTGACGATCCATGCGCTTTAGAAGCTGCTTTTTATGAATCCTGCCGCTGCATTGAACAGGCACGGCCGACGGCGGTCAATCTGTCCTGGGCCGTCAGAGAGATGGAAAAAGTCTGCGCTGATTCGGCAGCGGAGAGGGAAGAAAAATTGCTTTGCCGGGCAAAAGAAATCGAAGCGTCGGATATCGATACATGCCGCCGTATCGGGGAGAACGGTGCGGCTTTATTTATGGGAAAAGACCGGCTTCGAATATTGACACACTGCAATACCGGCGCTCTTGCTACGGCAGGTATCGGCACCGCTTTCGGCGTCATCCTGAAATTATTTCAGAATGATCAGGTGGAGTGCGTTTATGCGGATGAGACCAGACCACTTCTTCAGGGCGCAAGGCTGACGGCTTCTGAGCTGATGGAAGACGGCATTCCCTGCTGCCTCATTTCTGATAATATGGCGGCTGCCGTTATGCGGGACAAGCGGATAGATGCCGTCATTGTCGGCGCAGACCGCATTGCAGCCAATGGCGATACGGCAAATAAGATCGGGACATACAGTCTGGCGGTACTGGCGGCCTATCATCATATTCCGTTCTATATTGCCGCGCCGTTTTCCACATTCGATTTTTCTATTCACACAGGAGAAGAAATCGTCATCGAGGAACGGGCTCCCGATGAGGTGCGGAAGATCAGGGATATATATACTGCGCCGAAAAATGTGCCGGTCTATAATCCGGCATTCGATGTCGTTCCATCTGATCTGATCAGCGGAATCATTACGGAAAAAGGCGTGCTGTGTCCGCCTTATGAACAGAGTATTCAAAAATACGAGAGGAGTCTGTCTCATGAATCAGTCACTGATTAAAGATATTTCCCTGGCGGAAGAGGGAATGCAGAGAATCCGCTGGGTCGAGAAGTTTATGCCGGCGCTGAACACACTGCGGGAAGACTTTATAAAAAATCAGATATTTCGCGGCAAAACGATCGTCATGTCCATCCATCTGGAAGCGAAGACCGCGTATCTTGCGTTGACCCTGAAAGCTGCCGGCGCGGATGTGATCGTGACCGGAAGCAATCCGCTTTCTACGCAGGATCCGATCGCTGCCGGCCTTGTCAGCCAGGGAGTCACCGTGTATGCCTGGCATGGGTGCACAGATGATGAATATACGATGTTCCTGAACAAAGCTTTGGATCACAAACCGCATATTATTATTGACGACGGAGGTGATCTGGTCGGACTGCTCCACACGACGCGCAGAGACGCTCAGGAAAATCTGATCGGCGGCGCGGAGGAGACCACGACGGGGATCCAGCGCCTGAAAAATCTGGAGAAAAACGGCCGCTTGCAGTTTCCCATGATCGCCGTCAACGACTCGTACTGCAAATATTTATTTGACAATCGTTATGGAACCGGGCAGTCCGCCTGGGACGGCATCATTCGGAGCACAAACCTGACGGTGACAGGAAAGACTGTCGTGATCGCAGGATATGGCTGGTGCGGGAAAGGCTGCGCCATGCGGGCAAAAGGGCTGGGCGCCCATGTCATTATTACGGAAGTAGATCCCATCAAAGCGGTAGAAGCGATTTTTGACGGATTTAATGTCATGCCGATGGATCAGGCTGCGTCGCTGGGGGATATTTTCCTTACCGTAACCGGGGACATCAATGTCATTGTGGAAAAGCATTTTCTGAAGATGAAAAACGGTGCAATTTGTGCGAACGCCGGTCATTTCGACGTGGAGGTCAGCAAAAAAGACTTGGACCGCATCTGTGTGTCTCATGCGGAAGCCAGAAAAAACATTGAAGGCTATCTCCTGCCGAACGGAAATACAGTCTATCTCATGGCGGAAGGACGCCTCGTCAATCTGGCGGCAGGGGATGGACACCCGGCGGAAATTATGGATCTGTCTTTCGCTATGCAGGCCCTTGCCGCCTCCTATCTGTGTGAAAATGAGGGAAAACTGGAACCGCATCTGTATCTCCTGCCGAGAGAGCTCGATCAGAAGATCGCAGAGATCAAACTGCATTCCATGGGATATGCGATCGACGTGCTGACAGAAGAACAGAAAAATTATCTGAGCCAGGAATAAAGGAGAAACGTATGACGATGCTGATAAAAAATGTGGGACTGTACCGCGGCGGAAAAGTAGAAGAAGGGAAAAATATCCTGATCGAAGGGACGCGGATCCGCTCTTTTCCGGAAGATGTGGAAGGGATTTCGTCGGATGAAGTCATTGACGGGAAAGGCATGCTGGCTTTGCCCGGCCTGATCAATACCCACACGCATGTGGCAATGACGCTTTTCCGCAGTTATGCGGACGATCTGGCGTTGATGGACTGGCTGCAGAATATGATCTGGCCGGCGGAAGCGCATCTGGATGATGATATTGTTTACTGGGGGAGCATGCTGGCCTTTGCGGAAATGATCCGCGGAGGGACGACCGCTTTCTGCGACATGTATATGTTTATGGAGTCCTGTGCCAAAGCGGCGGAAAAAGCGGGAATCCGCGGCAATATCGCACGGGGGCTGGCCGGTGTTACTCCTAACGGGGAAAAGGCGCTGGAAGAGAATATCCGCCTGTATCAAGACTGGAATAATGCCTGCGACGGACGCATCCGCGTCATGCTCGGTCCGCATGCGCCCTATACCTGTCCTCCGGAATATCTGAAAAAGGTGCGGGATGCGTCAGAAAAATACGGCATTCCCATTCATATCCACCTTGCGGAAACAAAAGGGGAAGTAGAAACATGCATTGAAAAATTCGGCATTACACCCATTGCGCTGATGAATCAGATCGGACTTTTTGACAGGCCCACTTTGGCGGCTCACTGTGTCCACGTGAATGAGGAAGATATTCAGATCATGGCGGAAAAGCATGTCTGCGTGGCGCATAATCCCGGAAGCAATCTGAAACTGGCGTCCGGTATCGCTCCGGTTCCTAAAATGAGAAGCGCCGGAATCACAGTAGGACTTGGCACGGACGGCGCGTCCAGTAATAATAAACTGGATATGTTTGCGGAAATGCGTCTGGCGGCTCTGATCCACAAAGCAGCTGCGCTGGATCCTTTCGCCGTCAAAGCGGATGAAGCGATGCAGATGGGGACGGCCGAAGGGGCTAAATGCCTTGGCTATGATGATCTCGGAGCATTGGATGAAGGAAAACTGGCGGATATCATCCTCATTGACCGGTCAGGATACCACTGGAAGCCCCGTTTTAACAGCATTTCCCTTGCCGTCTATGCAGGAAACTCCATGGATGTGGATACGGTGATCGTCAATGGCCAGCTGTTGATGCGCGGAAAGGAACTGCTTACCATCGATAAAGAACAGCTTGATTTTGAGACGGAAAGAGTCACGAAAAAGCTGTATGCTTTCAAAAAAGAAAATTGATTTTATTAAAAAGTCTTATGGCGCGATCTGTTCCATAGGGCTTTTTATTATGAAATCATCATAAGAGCACCGCATTAGTTCCGATAATGTTAAATTATCGGAACTAATTTTTGATTCATTTTATCTGTTTTTACCGTGTTTCTTTTAGTTGAAAAAACTCGTAAAAAGCCAGATTTTATCGTGCTTTTTACGAATACCTCTTCATACTCATCTATAGTTCTTATTTGTGTAAATTTCACCCTGACTGCGGCAAAATCTGCGGCAAACTATTTTCAATAAATGAAGAGAGGGCCGATGCCTTTCGGCTTCTCTTTATTTTAGTAAAGAAAAAAATCCAGATGAATTGACTGGCGCAAACCTTTCCCTTATACTCTGGATAGAAGCAGAAGCAGGATTGCCATCCGATACTCCCTCCCCGCTTGCGGGTGAAAGCCTCTTGGAATCCGCTTCTGCTTTTTTATTGACTTTGTACGCAGTGTTCAGATATACATTTCCATCCCCAGCAACTTCCAGAGCGACCTCATAATTCCCTGTCTTTCCGTAAATCTCGGCCAGTACTACATTTCCGTGGTACTGGCCTTTGTAGTTGCCGCCTTTCCATGCGGACGGCCGCACATCATACAGATCGTTGATATGCGCGCCGATATCGTCCAGCTCTTCGTCTGTCAGATGATGTTCTTTGATGATATGGCGGATCCGTTCTTCCGTGTATACCACGCCGTGAGGGTCCGTCATTTTCTTTGAGTTGACTTTCTCCCTCGCCAGTTCACATCGAATATGGGCCGCCCGTAGGTTGCTTCCTGGTTGAACCGGGCAATGATCGCCACTGCCTTCTGCCATGTCTTTAATGGAGTACTGGATCCCGTGAATCAGCGTCTGTTCTACCTGGTCTTCATTGCGCATGAGATTCGCATTCAGCGTGATTCTATTGAGGTGCGCCCGTCTTCTCCTCTCCGTATATCCGTAATGGGTCTCCTGACCGATATCTCCGGAATGTACTTCGATATATTTCAGCCACGGGTACGCCTCATACAATTCGTCATTGTCATAGATCCGGCCCAGGACGGTTGCGTCCCCTTCCTTCATCGAACGCACAGCAGATACATCAATGCCGTCCAGGTTGTCCGGGATCTCCCAGCGCCATTTTCCGTCTTTCCCTACCATCCAGCCGGTTTTCTTCCAGATCGCGTTCTCATCCTCTCCGGACGCCTGCATGGCTTTCGCTTCTTCCAGCTTCGCAAGGGGCGCTGTCTCAGCATGTTCTCCGGCCATCTGGTAATAGGAGGGATTCTCCTGTTTCAGCTTGACCAGATCATCCTCATCTGCTTTAATAGAATTAAAGAAACCATCACTGGATTCATACGGCAAGAGCGTTTCGAGCTTCTCGTTGTGAATCCAGTTGATGGTTTTTCTTTTGTTGATATACTCTACCGTGTGGTATTTAGTGAATTGGTCGGTTAGCCATTTCCAATCCGGTACATTTGTCTTCTTTTCCGTTTTTCCATATATGCTCCGAATATCGTTTACAGTATAGTTTCCGTTCTCTTTCCCCAGTTCAAAGATAACGATAACTCCCGCGCCAGTTTCATCTTTCAGGTCTACTGCGGCGACTTTTCTTCCGCCATAGCTCCTTGCGATAAACAAAGGATCGGCAAGCGCTCGCGGGATTTGTTTGATCACATTCGCAGATACTCCGTCTTTATGCTTTCCTTCCAGAATCTTTTTCATGTTTTCCGCGGATATCTCGACGGGCAGTATATCTGCTCCCACCAGTTTCATGACGAGCGGTGTCGTCATAACACGTACCGTTTTCTCTTTTAATTTTCCATCGGCAAACTGGTCAACAGCATAGGAAAACTGTTTTTCGTCCTGTTCAAGTCTTTCTTCCGGGCTCATGTACTGTCCGTATCCCCGCACTGTCCCTCCGATCTGTATACGAGCGGCCAGGTCTCTGGCCGTGATCAGGTGATCCGGCGTGGAGTATTTCTGCGCCGCCACGTCCAGCATTCTTGCGCAGACGAGAGTCGAACTCTTTGGTCTTACTTTGGCGTCTTCTGTCAGCAGAATGAACGGAGACTGGTAATTGAGGACCGCCTCTGCTACAATCAGGGTGAATCCAAGTACAGTTATCGGAAGTAACAGGCAGAGATACAGATGAACAGTTCTACTAAAAATTCTCATTTTTTTATCAGGGATGCTTATTTCAAGCAGCAGCAGACGGACTTGTCCAGGAAAAGCCTGTCATCCTTGTCAGATACTAAAGCGGAAAATACGATCGACGCGTATGAATCGGATTGGGATGATTTCTGCGACTGGTGCCGTTTCCATCAGCAGCCGTCGTTTCCCGCTTCTTCGGCGACGATTGTCAATTATATCAATGATCTGGCGGATAATGCGAAAATTTCTACCATACGGAGGCGGATCAGCGCCATTTCGGAAAATTTTAATGCCGCCGGATTGGCTGATCAGAATCCATGCAAGGAATGGATCGTACGGGAAGCGCTCATTGGGCTGAACCGGCGCATCGGCTCGGCGCAGCAGGGGAAAACGCCTATTTACTGGCAGGATTTGGAAAAGATGATCGGCCTGATGGATCTGACTAAATTGGCCGGTGTCCGGGATAAAGCGATCCTTTTGCTCGGATTTATGGGCGCGTTCCGGCGGAGTGAGATCTCCGGGCTGGATGTTCAGGATATTTCCTTTTTTCCGCAGGGCGCCGTTATCACGATCACCCATTCCAAGACGGATCAGCTGTCCGCCGGTCAGCAGGTCGGGATCCCTTATCTTGAAAATAGAGAGATGTGCGCGGTTTCCGCGCTTTCCGATTGGATAAAGAAGGCGGAATTATCGGAGGGTCCTCTTTTCCGGAGCCTCACCAGGGCGGGAAAGCCATCGGGAAACCGGCTCAGCGATAAGAGCATCAATCTGCTGATAAAAAAATATGCGGCTCTGATCGGGCTGAATCCGGCGCTTTACGGCGCGCACAGCCTGCGCCACGGATTTGCGACTTCGGCGGCTCTGAACGGCATTGAGGAGCGCCTCATTATGAAACAGACCAGGCATCGTTCCGTTGAAATGGTCCGCCATTATATTAATGAAGCCGATCTGTTTACGAATAACCCGATTTCCATGATGTTCAAAACGATCGGAAAAGAGCAAAAATAAAAAGGCCCGTCCTTGTACAGGACAGGTCTTTATTTTTTAGCCGGGCACCTTCAGTACCTGCCCCGGCTGAATGGAGGCCGGATCAGAAATGTGATTGATTTCCCGGATGGTATAAATCGTTTTTCGGACGTCCGTTTCGTTATCCGTATGCGCGGCGGCAATATCCCACAGCGTTTCATGCTCGCTGACGGTGACTTCTATCACTTTTTCCGGTGGTTCCGGAATAGCGGCCTGTACCGCAGCGGCGCAGAGAAATCCCGCAGCGATAAACGGCACCAGAAATTTTTTCATACCCACTGTCATCCCTCTGCTTTCTGATCAAATCTCAATACAGAACTCTTGTTCGATATATGAATATTATCACAGAACAAAATTTCGGTCAAGCAGATTTTCTGTGAACGCGTGTTTGTCTTTTCGTCGGAAATCTTTTATAATGAATGCAAAATATTTCTGATTTACAAGAGAGGATGAGCCATTTTGCCGAAAAAATTGGGCTTTGACCGTACGCTGACGAGTCGGGAAAAAAGTATTCTTGAGTATATCCGTCAGAAAATCAATGAATCCGGCTATCCCCCCACTGTCAGAGAAATCTGTACCGCCGTGGGCCTGCGTTCGACATCTACGGTGCATGGCTATTTGGCCCGTCTGGAAAAACTGGGTGTTATCAAGCGGGATCCCTCCAGTTCCAGAGCCATCGAACTGACGGAAGATGTGGCATGGCGGCAGAAAAAACTGATGCCCACGCCGCTGGTCGGCGCTGTCCGCGCCGGTGATCCCATTGTCGCTGATGAAAGAGTGGAAACGGTCTTCCCTCTTCCGGCGGAGTTGATCGGCCATCAGAATTGCTTCATGCTGACGGTTCGCGGCGACAGCATGATCAATGCAGGCATTCAGGAAGGCGATCTGCTGGTCGTTGCTCAGCAGGATACTGCCAGAAATGGAGATATCGTCGTCGCTCTGGTCGGTCATGACGACGCGACGGTCAAGCGGTTTTTCCGGGAAGCGGACCACATCCGTTTACAGCCGGAAAATGATGAGTATGAGCCGATCCTTTCCAAAGAAGTGACAATCCTCGGACGGGTAGTCGGGTTATACCGCCACTATTGATTGGCAGCTGACCATGAAAAAACGCATAAAAAAAGAGAGTGCCATTGACAGGCATTCTCTTTTTTATGCTTATTTATTGCTTCAGACGGTACCGGCCGTTTTCATCTGTTTCTATCCGGCCTTCCTTGAGAAGATGTCCGGCCGCTCTTTTGAAGGCCGCTTTGCTGATCCCAAAAGCGAGCTTGATATCTTCGGCGTCGCTTTTGTCAGAATACGGCATTTGTCCGTGATGCCGTTCCAGATAATGCAGAAGCAGCGTACTGTCTTCGTCCATTGCTTTTTCTTTTTGCGGGCGGAGAGAAATATTCAGATGTCCGTCTTCACGGATGAAAGTGACCCGCCCTGTGACTTCCTGCCCCATCCGAAGATCTGCCGGCATGTCTTTTCGGTACAGAAAAGCGATCCATTTTTCTCTCGTAATGATGAATGCGCCTTGATCGGTCATATTATAGACGGTTCCCGTGATTTTCCCGCCGACTTTGATCCCATGGCAGGGTTTTGCGAGACGGCGCATTTCTTCATCTACTTTCATGGAGACGGCCAGGCGTCCGGTCTTATCCACATAGAGCCGGACCCAGATCTTTTGCCCGGCCCGGAGCGTTCCGACGGTCTCCGTGTGGGGGAGAAATATCCCCCGCTCCGTCCCTGCTTCCACAAACGCGCCGAATCTCGTCGTCAGAAGGACTTCCGCATAGCCGATCCCATTGATGGGGATCTGAGGAAGGCGCATGCTGGCTGTCAGGCGGTGATGGGGATCGTGATACAAAAAGACCCGAACTTTATCGCCCTGCCGGACTTCATTCGTCTGCTGCTCTTTATGCAGAAGGATATCATCCGCGGAGTTTCCCGTCCCCGCATCAAGAAAAGCGCCAAACGGAGCCAAACGGGCGACTGTCATTTCTGCGATGGAATTTTCCTTCCACGGCAATGGTCTGACTGCATTCATATCATTCACGAGCTTCCGGTGATTCCTGTGGGACGGCATCGTGATATTCTTTTGCCGGCGCTTCGCCCCAGAGATGGTCTAATTCATAATGACGGCGTTCTTCATCTGTAAAAATATGAACGATAATATCGCCAAAATCCAGAAGGATCCAGTCTCCTTCCCGATATCCTTCTTTCCGCAGAGGCCGTTCGCCGATCTGTTCCATTTTTTCTTCCACCTCTTCAGCGGCCGCCTGCGCCTGCCGCTGGTTTCGTACGGTAGAAAGAATGAAATAATCCGCGATAGACGTCAATTCCGCCACGCTCAGCACGCGGATTTTGACGCCTTTTTTGTCTGCAATGGCCTTACAGATCAGATCAAGTTTTTCCTGAATATCCATGTGTTTACTCCTTACTGGTCAATCGTCAGACCAACGACTTTCTGAATCTCTACGGGATTGATATCCCAGACGGCAGCGCCGCCGTCCTGCCGGATCTCGCCGGGCAGGATGACAAAGTGAATGTTTTCAGAAGGAAAGCTCAATATATCATAAATGGCGGAGGCCGCTTCTTCTTTTGTCAGATTGGTCGCCGCCGCGTTCCAATAATACCGAACCAGGCCCCACATGTAGACGCGAAGATGATTCTGTGCTTGCGCAAGCAGCGCCTTGAAGAACCGTTCTTCCCGCTGAATCCTTCCGATCTCCCCTTCTTCCGGATCGATATAGCGGAGATAGCCATACGAATCGGATCCTGACAGTTCCTGCACTCCGCGGCGCAGGGAGATATCTTCTGCCCCGGAAGCATCTGTATGCGTCATATCTTCCTCTACATACATTTCTGTATTTCCGAGCCGTCCGATCAGTGAAGAAAACTGCATCCCGTCAAAAACAGCGTATCTGTCAATCCGGATATGGAGAAGATTTTCTACCGCGCTGATGGTCCCTTCGGTGCCTCCCGACGCATAAGCGTCCCGGAGAAGGAGATTTTTCTCATTCTGTCCATCGATCTGCGTATTTCCCGGAAGAGAAATGACATACATTTCCTGTCTTTCTTCATTTATAGAAGTGAGAATCAGACTGTCCGCTTTCTGCGGCGCCCCTTCGCTGAGACCTATAAAAAGACAATAGCGCACCGAGCCTGCTTTCTCAGTCCCTGCCGCACCGGAGGCAGACAGCCAGGACAGCATCGCCATGACGGCGTACCCGATTCCGATCACAGCAAGGACAAGCAAAAGGAGACAAATAAAAATCTTCTTGTAACGAATTTTTGTTTTTTTCATTTCTTTGCCGTCATTTTCATCTGTGTAACCAGCGCGTTGCGGCCCATGAAGGTCAGGTCATAGATATATGCCTTCTGATCGATCAGATGACGGATCGTCGAATCATACGCTTCAATCAGTGCGGCCGTCAGATCAGTAAATGCCAGTTCCCTGATCAGCTCGACTCCCGGAAAATCTCTTGACGGCTCAATATAATCTGCCAGGAAAATAATTTTCTCCATGAGAGACATGTCCGGCCGGCCCGTCGTATGATAAAAGACTGCGCTTTGAATTTCCGCATCTGAAATACCGTAATATTTTTCCGCGTAAATGCTTCCCGCCGGTCCGTGCAGCAGGGAACGGCTACGCATCACCGCGTCATCTATGGGTATCTGTTTTTCGCTTATCAGCGCCTGCATCTCAGCCAGCGGCAGCTCTTTTGCGCAGTCGTGGATCCATCCGGCCAGTTCCGCTCTGTCCGGATCGACGCCATATACTTCAGCAAGTTTTTTTGCCGAAGCGGCTACCCCTTCCGTATGAAGAAAACGTCGGGCCGACAGGCGCTGACGCAGATCTGCTTTTATCTGTTCAATATTCATTACCAGGACCCCTTGTATAATTGATTCTCATGAATAAAGGAAATCACTGCGTCCGGAATTAAGTACCGGACGGAACGGTCGGCACGGATCAGGCCGCGGAGGATCGTGGAAGAAATCTCCAGCTCAGGCGTGCGGAGAAAATGGATTTTTTCAAGCCCCATCGGTCCAAAATACCGGATTGTCTGTTTCAGGCGGTCTTCGTCTCCCGGCCGGCTGGCACAGATAAACTGGCAGGACTCCAACAGTTCCCGGTTGTATTTCCAGGAAGGCAGCCCCGCTACGGCATCCGTACCGGCAATGAAATAAAATTCTGTGCCGTCAGGAAATCTCCGCTGCAGCAGCCGGATCGTATCGACCGTGTAGGACGGGCCGTCACGCTCTATCTCAATCGGGGAAATTTCAAAATGAGGATTGTCTTTCACCGCAATTTCCACCATATGGTACCGCAGATATTTATCGATATGATGCATGGGCTTATTCGGCGTATCTGCCGTCGGAATAAAGAGGACCTTTTCCAGCGCAAATTCCTGCCATGCCGCTTCCGCAATGACCAGATGCCCGATATGTATGGGATTGAAAGACCCACCGAAAACGCCTATACGCCGAGCCATAGAAGCATCATCTCCAGAACTGCAATTCCCAAGGCCATACAGAGGCACCATTCAAGAAAATGAAAGACTTCAAAGCGGCCTTTCCGGGTCTTCCTATGATAATAAATCCACCATTTCCATTTTTCCGCAAAAGACGGCGTTCTGTCGGAAAGATCTTTCATCCGCGAATCTGTCCGTTTCCGAAAATCTTATACTTATAGGTCACAAGAGGCGCCAGACCGACCGGACCGCGCACGTGGAGCTTCTGTGTGCTGATCCCGATCTCCGCCCCAAATCCGAATTCAAATCCGTCCGTAAAGCGGGTCGAAGCGTTCGCATATACACAGGCGGCATCCACCGCATTCATAAAGGTGCGGATCGATTCTTTGTTTTCGGAAATGATGCACTCCGAATGACCCGTGCTGAATCTGCGGATATGGTCGATGGCCTCTTCCAGAGAATCTACAATTTTTACAGACAGGATCAGCGCGCTGTATTCTGTGCTCCAGTCCGCTTCCTCAGCAGGAACAGCCGACGGCCAAATTGTCCTGACACGGTCGTCGCCCCGAAGTTCCACCTGCTTTTCAGCAAGAACAGGAAATAATCGGGGAATAAATTTCTCAGCCACCGCACGGTGAATCAGCAGCGTCTCCATGGCATTGCAAACAGAAGGACGCTGCACTTTGGCATTGACAATAATGGGAACCGCTTTTTCCAGATCTGCGTCAGCGTCTACATAGGTATGGCAAACGCCGCTGCCCGTCTCGATAACGGGTACGGTGCTCGTATCCACCACGAAACGGATCAGTCCCGCCCCGCCGCGGGGAATCACGAGATCCACATACTCACGAAGCGTGAGGAGGCGGTTAACGATCTGCCTGTCCGGATCAAGGATGCTGATGACCGCGTCTTCCGGAAGCCCGCAGTCTTTCAGCACGCGGCGGATGAGGTCCGTCAGCGCCGCGTTGGTGAAATGCGCTTCTTTTCCGCCGCGCAGAATGCAGGCATTTCCGCTCTTCAAACAAAGCGCGGCGGCATCTACCGTTACATTCGGCCTGGATTCATAAATCATGGCGATCACGCCGAAGGGAACGGTCGTCTGTATAATCTCAAGGCCGTTTTCAAGGACCCGGCGGGACAAAGTTTCCCCACATGGATCCGGCAGATCCATCAGCTGCGCTACACCTTCCGCCATGTCCCGGATCCTTTTCGGCGTCAGCGTCAGACGTTCGGTCATGGCGCTGCTCAGGTGACTAGCTTTGGCCAATTCGATATCTCTGGCGTTTGCTTCAAGCAGAGCATCCTCATTTGCCAGAAGCGCCTGCTGAAATGCGTGAAGCAGTGAATTTTTCCGATCGCTGTTCAGCACCGTCAGCCGGGCCGCTGCCTTTTTGGCCCGCCGGCCGATGCCGATCAGATCAAACTCATTCATGGTCAGTCTCTCCTCTCACCGGAGAACAAACAGATTATCTCTGTGAATCACCGTATCATAAGGCGCGTCATAACCGAGCGCGGCATTCATTTCCGACGTATGGACACCGCGGATCTTCTCCACATCGGCTCTGCTGAAATGAGTAATCCCTCTTGCAAGTTCTTCATTGCCGCAGTAGACGGAAATAATATCGCCTTCCTGGAATTCACCATCCGTACCGATCACCCCGACAGGAAGGATGCTGGATCCCTTATTGAGAATCGCATTCCGGCAGCCTTCGTCTACAGAGATCCGGCCTTCGATATCCGCGCCGATAATCATTTTTCGCTTTTTCATCTGCGGGTGGACGTCTTCTCCGCGGAAAAATGTTCCTGTATCTTCCCCATCCATGATTTTATACAGGACACCGGGAACGGAACTTTCCGCAATGATCATGTCAATCCCGGAATGTACGCAGATTTCCGCGGCCAACAGCTTTGTATACATCCCTCCGGTTCCCCGCATCGTGCCCGGGCCTTCCGCCATTTTGAACAGGGAACGGCTGAAATCAGGAACCTCCGAAATCAGGCGGGCATCGGCATACTTTGCCGGGTTTTTATCATACAGCCCGCGCACGTCCGAGAGAATGACGAGCAGATCCGCGTCGGCAATGCTGGCTACCGTAGCGGACAGAGTGTCATTATCCCCGATCTTGATCTCATCGGCGGAGACCGCGTCGTTTTCATTAATAATGGGCAGGATGCCGAGCTCGAGCAGCGCCATGATCATACCTCTGGCATACATATACCGTTTGGGGTTCAGTGAATCCCCTTTCGTCAGGAGCACCTGCCCAACGTGATGGCCGTATTCATGGAAAAAACGCTCGTAGATATTCATCAGCACGCCCTGCCCGACCGCGGCGGCGGCCTGTTTGTACGGCAGGAACGACGGCTTTTCCTTGAATCCGATGACAGGAAGGCCGACGCCGATGGCGCCGGACGTAACCAGGATTACCTGGATTCCGCGGTTCATCAGATCGGAAATCTGCTGCGCCAGCCGGTCAATGAAGCGCAGATTTAGCTTCCCGTCGGCATACGTGATGGAGCTTGTCCCGACTTTGATGACGATACGCTTTTTCCCGGAAAGTCTTTCCTTTCGGGAAGCATTGTTACGGCAGTTCATAATGAGACTTCTTTTCTTTTTGCTTAAAAAGCACGCAGTTGCGGCCGATGATCTGGACGATCTCGCACTGCAGGGCTTCAGACAGCACATCCGCGGTATAAAGGATATCTTCTTCGGAATTTTGATTGATCTTGACTTTGATGAGCTCCCTGGCGGTCAGCGCGTCGTCCGCACTGGCTACGACAGACGGAAGCAGTCCATCCTTGCCGATCTGGACGACAGCCGGCAATTTGACGGCAAGGGCTTTCAGGTATTGTTTCTGCTTACTTGTCAGCATGGTAGTTTCACTCTTCCCTTTCTCTTCCCGATTCGGAGAACGTAAATTCCATTCCGTAGAGATCCACTGTGTCGCCCTCCTTGATGCCTGCTTTTTTCAGCAGTTTATCCAGCCCCATGAACCTCCAGGCTCTTTCAAAACGGCGGAGCGAAAGAGTGTCTTCAAAATCGGTCATACCGACCAGTTTTTCCACTCTCTTTCCTTTGACAAAGAATACGCCGTCCTCTTCGGTGATCTCAAATTCATCTTTCGGCACATCGTAGATGATGGCTTTATCCGGCGTAAATTCCGGAAGCGGAGGCAGCTCCTGAAGAATCTGCCATGCCCGCTCCATCAGCGGCCGCACCCCTTCGCCCGACAGCGTGCAGATGGGGAAAAATTCAAATCCTTCCGATTCGATTGCATGGCGGAGCTTTTCAAGCGATGTCTCATCCTGGATCAGATCAATCTTATTAGCCGCGACAATCTGCTTCTTTTTGGCCAGTTCCGGGCTGTAAAGTTCCAGTTCATTATTGATAATATGAAAATCCGCCAGCGGATCCCGGCCCTCGCTTCCGGCGGCGTCCAGGACGTGGATCAGTACGCGGGTGCGTTCCACATGGCGCAGGAAATCGTGGCCGAGCCCGATGCCCTGGCTGGCGCCTTCAATCAGCCCTGGAATATCGGTCATGACAAAACTTCTTTCATCGCTCAGGTCGACGACACCAAGATGCGGCGTCAGTGTCGTAAAATGGTACGCCGCGACTTCCGGCCTTGCGCCGGATACCTTGCGGATAAGGCTGGATTTTCCCACGCTCGGAAAGCCGAGCAGCCCGACATCGGCCAGCACCTTGAGCTCCAGCCGAATCTCTTTCATTTCCCCCGGCTCGCCTTTTTCCGCATACGTGGGCGCTCTGACCGCGCTGGTCGCGAAATGCGCATTCCCCCGGCCTCCCCGTCCGCCCTTCACGAGCATTTTTTCCTGCCCTTCATGGGTCAGATCCGCAAGAAGTTCCTCGGTCTTCGCGTCATAGACCATCGTGCCGAGCGGCACTTTGATTACAACATCTTCCGCAGATTTGCCGTACATGTCTTTTGAGCCGCCGTTTTCTCCGTTTTTAGCCGCGAATTTCCTGTGCCGGCGGAAATCCATCAAAGTATTCATATTTCCTGCGGCGCGCACAAATACGGAACCGCCGGTTCCTCCGTCGCCGCCGCTGGGGCCGCCGCGTGGCACATATTTTTCCCGGCGGAACGATACCATTCCGTCGCCGCCTGCACCCGACTGTACGATGATCTTTGCTTTATCAATAAACATAAGTGTCTCCTTGTCTGCTGATTTCAGAAATTTCCCAGAATATTTGTACTTTACATTATACCGTAAAATCAGCCAAAACGAAAAGGAATCATGCGCCTTCTCCGGCATTCATGATTCCCTATCTGCAATACCATATGGTCACTTTTTCATCAATTCCTGCACCGCCCGAAGAATCACTGTATCGGACTCCGGATCAAAGACCAGGCCTTCCTGGCTGACGGCGATATCCGGAGTGATCCCGATCCGGTCAATTTGCCTGCCTGCGGCAGTAAAGTACTGCGCCACCGACAATTTCAGCGCTTCCTCTCCCGTCATGGGATGCACGATCTGCACGGTTCCCTTGCCGAAACTCTTTTCTCCGATCAGGATTCCCTCTTTTTTATCCTGGACGGCGCCCGCAAGAATTTCCGCGGCGGAAGCGCTGTTTCGATCAATCAGGACGGCCAGCGGGATTCTCCGATCTGTCCCCTGAATGGAAAATTCCTGAAGGGTCCCGTCCTTCTGTCTGTAGCTTACGATCGGTCCGCCCGACAGGAGCTGATCCGCCACGGCGACCGCGGAATCAAGCAGGCCTCCCGGATTCATCCGAAGATCAAGGATCAGGCCCTTGATTCCCGCTTCGGACAGCTTTTCATATTCCTTTTTAAACTCTTCCGCAGTATGGGCCCCAAAGGAATAGATATGAATGTATCCGATATCCGGCGTCACCATCAAAGACCGGACCGTAGGAAGAGAGACCGCGGACCGGCTGATGGGAAAGGTTCGTAGCTCTCCTTCCCTCTGGACGGAGAGAAAAACAGTCGTCCCCGCTTTCCCGCGGATGGTGTCTGCCGCCTGCGTCAGGTCCATATCCGCCGTCGTTCTCCCATCAATGGAGTCAAGCCGGTCTCCCGGAAGCAGTCCTGCTTTTTCCGCCGTACTTCCCGGGAAAACAGAAAGGATATAAAAATATCCGTCCATGCCGTTTCCGATGACGACGCCGATCCCGCCGTATTCGCTATTGGTCTGCTCCATGAAAGAATCATAGGTGTCATCCGTCAGGAGCTGCGAATAGGGATCGCCCAGCGCGGCGACCATGCCGCGTTCCGCGCCGATCCACAGCGTCTCTTCATCGACTTCACGGAAATATTCCTGCCGTATCAGCTGATATGTTTTCAGAAATCGGAAAAAGGCATCCGGATTTCCCGTAAAGGAAAGAATTCCCAGCCCCGTCAGCGCCGCTGAGCCGGAAATGACCGACAGGCTCCACAGGATAGCCGCTTTTGTTTTTATCGAAAATTTCATGATTCTCCTTATGAAAAAACGGCCGGGAAACGGTGCGAGACCGCTTTCTTCGGCCGTTTTCTATTTTATAAATATCCCATGGGATCCACCGGTGAACCGTTGATACGGACTTCAAAGTGACAGTGCGGACCAGTAACGTTCCCTGTCTGTCCGGAATAAGCGATCACTTCGCCTTTCGATACGGCCTGACCGTAACTTGCGGCAAAGCCGCTGTTATGCGCATACAGCGTCTGGATCCCGTTGCCGTGATCTATGATGACCGTATTGCCGTAACCGCTGATCCAATCTGCCTCAATGACGGTGCCGCTGTCCGCCGCCTGGACCGGCGTGCCTTCCGGTACGCCGATATCGATGCCCGCATGGGAGATCTCGATACCGAAAATTGGATGCACCCGGTAACCGAACGGCGAGGTAATGGGGCCGCTGCAGGGCCAGCCCAACTGTCCGGAACCGACCACGGAGTTCGTATATCCGCCGCTCTGCTGTTCACGGAGACGCGCCTGAATCTTCGCTTCCACAGCCGCGCTGGCTTCGCGAAGTTCGCGTTCCGACTGCTCGGCCGCGTCCCGGTGCTGCTGCGCTTCTTCCAACGCCTGCTGCTGTTCCGCTTTTTTCGCTTCAATCCGGGACTGCGCCTGACGGGCGTTTTCTTCCAGCGCATCGACCTGCGCCTTTTCCTGTTCGAGCTGCGCTTTCTGCGCTTCGATTTCTCTCTGTTTGTCCTGAATCTCAAGAATCAGAGAAAAATCCGCCCGGATAATTCGCTTCAGCAGTTCCAGTCGGTTTGCGAAGTCGCTGAAACTGTTGGAACCGACGATGACATCTACATAATTCAGCTGCCCGTGCATATAGATCGAACGAACACGCTTTCCGAGGATGTCCTGCCTCCGGTGCAGATCATCAATGGCTTTCTGCAGTGCGATTTCATTTTGCCGGATCTGCTCTGCCAGACGGGCCTGTTCGGCACGGATCCGCGCCAATTCCGCATTGGCGGCATCCAATTCCTGCTGAATGGCTTCCAATCTCCCCACTACGGCATTGATGATTTCCTGCGCACTGGCCTGCTCTTCCTGTGCCGCTGAGATCTGACTTTGGATATCTGCCAGCTGATCTTCCAGGTCGTCCGCTATGGACGGTACGGCAGTACCTGCAAGGAGCAGAAATGCCAAGACAGACGCGCTTATTTTGCTGTACTTGCTCATACCGTTACACTTTCATATACTTTCTGAGCGAAATTACGCTCCCGATGATGCCGATCAGTACGCCTGCGCCGAGAAGGAGAGCAGAAATGTGGAGCATAAACGGATAAATGCCGATAAACGGAATAAAGAGCAGCCCCGCGGCCGCGGCTTCATTCATCATGAGCGCGTACATCTTCCAGAGAACGGCCGCGGCAATGCCCGAGCCGATCAGTCCAATGACGATCCCTTCAAAAAGGAAAGGCCAGCGTATAAAACTGTTGGTCGCTCCGACATACTTCATGATCTGTATTTCCCTGCGCCGAGCAAAGACAGTCAGACGGATCGTATTGGAAATAATAAACAATTCAGCGCCAGCCAGGAAAACAATGAGCACAATGCCGCCGATCCGGATGGCCTGCGAGATTTTGTACAGCTGTTCAATGATATCCTGTCCGTACTGCACCGATTCGACTTCTTCATACGAGGAAACCGCAGCGGCGGCAGATTTCAGGGAATCAGGATGACTGAACGAAAGCTGGTACGACGCGGGAAGCGGATTTCCGTTGACCGCGTCCAGTATCCCCGCCTGATCGCCAAGTCGTTCCCGGAATTCGATCATGGCCTGATCTTTATTGGTAAAAGAAAGTTCTTTCAGATCAGGAAGCGCTTTCAGCCGCCGGCCGACGCCCATGACCTGATCCGTAGTCAGCCCTTCCCGCAGATAAACGCTCATTTCCACCTGGCTTTCCAGATAAGACGCCATATGATTCATATTAAAAACAACAGAGAGGAATATGCCCAGAATAAACATGGACAGCGTGACAGTCAAAATAGAGGCGACCGCCATGAATTTATTTCGGATCAGAGACCGGCAGGTCTCTCCGAGGAAATATCTCAGAGAATTAAACATGCAGATCATATCCTCCTTTTTTGACATCGCTCACGATGTGACCGTCTTCGATGCTGACGACCCGTTTATGCATGGCATTAACCAATTCTTTATTGTGCGTGACCATGATAATCGTCGTTCCCATGTGATTGATATTGTTAAAGATTTCCATGATTTCATCAGACGTCGCCGGATCCAGATTGCCTGTCGGTTCATCAGCGATCAGCAGTGTCGGATGATTGACGAGCGCCCGGGCAATAGCCACGCGCTGCTGTTCCCCGCCGGAAAGCCTGGACGGCAGCTCTCCCGCTTTGCTCCGCAAATTCACCAGATCCAGCACGCGGTTGACCTTTTCACGAATCTCCTGGCTGCTTCTGGCTCCGGTGACCCGCAGGACGAATGCTACGTTTTCAAATACCGTTTTTTCCTGAAGAAGGCGGAAATCCTGAAATACGATTCCCAATTTTCTCCGATAATATGGGACCTGGCTCTTTTTCAGACGGTTGACTTCCACTCCGTTGACGACGACGGAACCTTTATAAGGAACCAGTTCATGCGTCAGCATCTTGATAAACGTTGATTTCCCTGCGCCGGAAGGCCCGACAATAAAAACAAATTCGCCCTTATCCACATGAATATTAATATCACGCAGGGCGATCCGCGTTTTTGTATATTCAATATATACATGTTCAAGCGTAATCATAAAGATATTCTCCACCCCGTCAAAATCCGGTTTCTGTAATGGATACAGTCCTGAAAGCTACACACCTTCTTTTATAATCTACTTTTGAAAATTCTGCAAGCGTACAGGAAAATTTCCGCGTCATTGAAGATATAAAGAGGATATTCTGTCTTTTCATAAAAAAGAAGGCTTTGTCCGAATACACTCGAACAAAGCCTTTGCTTTTCTCATTCTTATTTCTTCTTGTAAAGCCGCATGGCGGTTTCCGCGATTTTAGCAGCAGTCAGACCGTATGCCTTCAGCAGATCATCTGCTGTGCCGGATTCGCCGAACTGATCTTCCACGCCGACCATGGCCATGGGAACAGGGCAATTTTTTACCACTACTTCAGCAACCGCGCTTCCCAGACCGCCCTTTACGGAATGCTCTTCCGCCGTAAGGATCGCGCCCGTATCTTCCGCCGCTTTTATGATCGCCGATTCATCGATCGGTTTGATGGAACTCATATTGATCACGCGGGCGCTGATTCCTGCGCCGGTCAGGATGTCTGCTGCCTGCATCGCCTTGCCCGTCATGATTCCGCAGGCAATGATGGTCAGATCGTATCCTTTGCGCAGCATCGCCGCTTTCCCTGGGATAAACGGCTGTTCTGGATCGGTGATATCGTCGCATTTTGCGCGGCCCATTCGGATAAATACCGGTCCGTGGTATGAAGCGGCCCATTTGACCGCCGCCTTTGTTTCTGCGGCGTCTGCGGGAACGATTACAGTCATGTTGGGCAGCACACGCATTAACGCGATATCTTCCAGCATCTGATGGGTAGCGCCGTCTTCGCCTACCGTCAGTCCCGCGTGAGTCAGTGCAATTTTCACATTCAGTTTGGGATAGCAGATGGAATTGCGGATCTGTTCGTAAGCGCGGCCCGCACCAAATACGGCAAACGTAGACGCAAAGGGAATTTTTCCGCAGGAAGCCAGCCCTGCCGCTACGCTCATCATATTTCCTTCCGCGATCCCGCAGTCAAAGAAACGATCCGGGTATACATCTGCAAAATCTTTCGTCTTCGTCGATGCGGAAAGATCCGCATCCAGAACAACGATCTCCGGATACTGAGCCCCCAATTCCTTCAGGGCTTCGCCATATGCGTCACGAGTCGCCTTGCCCATCATTCCGCCTCCATTATTTCTTTTACAAACCGTTCGCACTGCTCAGGCGTAGGCGCTTTCCCGTGCCAGCCGACCTGACCTTCCACTTCAGCAACACCTTTTCCCTTGATCGTTTTCATGACGATCACAGACGGCCGTCCTTTGATCTGCCGCGCTTGTTCAATCGCTTCATGGAGCTGTTCGATATCATGCCCATTGACGCAGACGGCATGCCAGCCGAAAGCTCTGAACTTTTCGTCGATCGGCTCTGGTGACAGCACATCGGTGATCTTTCCATCGATCTGTAAGCCGTTATTATCTACAAAAGCCATCAGATTATCCAGTTTGTAATGATGCGCCAGCATCGCTGCTTCCCAAATTTGGCCTTCTTCCAATTCTCCGTCGCCCATCATCGCATAGACTCGCCAGGACGCTTTATCCAGCTTCCCTGCCAGTGCCATGCCGCAGGCCGCGCTGAATCCCTGTCCGAGAGAGCCGGTCGTCATATCGACACCGGGTGTATGCTTCATGTCCGGGTGGCCCTGAAGAATCTGCCCTTCCTGACGCAGGTGGCCAAGCCATTCTTTGGGGAAATACCCTTTTTCGGCCAGCGCTGCATACAGACAGGGAGCGGCATGCCCCTTAGATAGGACAAATCTATCTCTGTCCGCCTTGGTCGGATCAGAAGGATCGATATTCATCTCGTGAAAATAGAGAAGCGCCACCGCATCCGCTGCGGACAGGGAGCCGCCGGTGTGGCCGGAATTGGCGGCGGTAATCATTTCCACGATATCCACGCGCATTTTCTGCGCCTGCCCGCGGATATACTTTACTTCCTCTTCTGTCAAATGTTCCATCGTTCCACCCTCATTTCGTAACAAGACCTTCCAGAAGCTGCATCGTTTTTTCTGCGGTTTTTCGCAGTTTGTCAATGGCTTTCCAGTCAAAGCAATTCCTTTCTGCCCCAATCAGCTCTTCTGTCTTATTATACAGTTTTTCTGGCTGAAATGCAGAAACCGGAAAAATTGCCTCCTCTCCGATCGAATGCAGAAAGTTATCTATTTTTGGATCATAAGAGATACCGATGAACGGCACATGCATCAATGCCGCGAAAATCAACGCATGCAGGCGCATGCCCACGAGAAGGTCGAGATTCCCGATAATTGACATGAGTTCCGGAGCGGTAAAAGAGCGGTCCAGGTAAAAGATTCCCTGCGTCCTGTCTTTGCAGATCTGCTGCGCCATTATCCTGTCTTCCGGACACTGCATGGGAATAAAAACGATATTTATATCTTTCTTCTGAAGCAGTGAAACATATTCTCCAAATTGATCTATCCACGTTTCCGCATCGATCCAGTTTCTGACCGAAATGCCGACAGTCTTTTTTTTCAGCGAAATCCCCGCTTCTTCAAGGATTCGCCGTCCTTCTTCAAGCGGAACCTGCGGCAGCGATAAAACCGCGTCAGCCGTCAGGAAAACGGGAGCCCGAACTCCGAGATCAAGCAAAAGCCGGCGGGATTTTTCATCCCTTACGGTGATGATATCCGCATGAGACAGAACTTTTGCCAAGAGCGAGCAGACCCATTTTCTGCGAAGCGGCCCGATCCCCTGGCTGTACAGGAAAACCCGTTTTCTTAGGAATATTCCCATAAAAATTATGGATAGGTAATATAAGAGACTCCGGCTGCTCGTCACATCCTGCAGCAGGCTCCCGCCTCCGCTGATCAGAACATCACACTGCCACAGACTCCTGAAAATGGCCAGCCCGTCAAATCGGGCAACCGCTTTCGTATGAAAATGTTCAGCCGTTTCTTCCGGTCTGCCTGAAATGACCGTGACTTCCGCAGAAGGAAAAGACGAGCGCAATGAGCGAAGAATCGCATAAAGCATTGCCTCGTCTCCCGCATTGCGAAAGCCGTAATATCCGGAAATCACGACTTTATAATTTGCCATAACGTTCTCCAAAGAACTTGGTAATCCGCAGCAGAATGACTACTCCCACAACGGCAAAAACTCCGGCAGCTGTGCCGGCCGCCAAGCCGTCCAGTCCGCGGATAAAGCTCAAAATAAAGGGACTTCTCATGTGAGCAAACGTTTCAACCATGGATCCCTGACCGATCGTTACTGCAATAATCAGTAAATAATGCAACACCTGCGGCCAGCGCTCGTACAGTGCCGCCAGCGACAAGAAGACCGCCGGGTGGCCGAAGAGAAATTCTTTTTCTCTGGGGCGGGCATACATGTGATCTTCCAGGAAGCGGCGCAGCGCGATCTCAAAACCGGGGACAGGCGCCATATTGTTCCCGCTTCGGCCCACAAACATAAATCCCGCAAAGGTCAGGAAGCCCAGCCCCGCCAGGAGTCCCAATTTGATCGGGACTTTGCAAAAATTCTTTACAAAGTTCACAAAATCCCGGTCGCTCGCCACCACTTTTCCAAAGAAGGGAAAATGCTGGATATACACCAGAGTAATGAGGATGATCGGCATCACGAACGTGAGTTTGACGCCTCTGAAAATCGCGATTTCCAAGAAAAAGCGGATATCTCCAAGGATGGCGCTTACAAAAGCACCGCCGCAGAGAGACAGGAGTCCGCAGCACCAAAGGACGACTGCACCTTCCCCGAACAGCGCCAGTCCGCTTTTCTTTGTTTCCGCCTCACCTTTTTTCTTCAGGCAATACTGCAGGAAAAAGGATACAATGACAACCGGCGTTGCGATTTCCGTGCCGAGCGCCAACATCTGCAGCGGCAGAAGCGACTGCGGCAGGCCCCAATAGAGCCCCTGCGTCAAAAGGAATCCCGTTCCCCAGATCGGCCAAGTAAAACGGGAAAGACATGGAAGAAGGCACAGAATCGCCATGACACAGATTGACAGCGCGCCGGCCATAGCTGCTGCGCGGAGCAGCGGATTCGGAAAATACGGTATCATCTGGGAGGCTTTTCCCGTCTGGAATCCATGCGCTTCCAGGCGGCTTTTCACCATGGAAATGTATTCCGCATTGGTTTCGTCCAAGCTCTTTCCATCCATGGAGAACTTATATGACGAAAACAAGTTCATACGGATATTCCGCTCGATATCGCTGATATAGAAACGGGCAGATGCTTCTTCCGGCGTGAGCTGAACCAGTTCATTCTGCGACATCGCATAGAGACGAACCGTATTGAAGTTCGAATTCCTGACCATATCCAGCGCACCGGCCTGATTTTCAAAACCAAGCTGCGACTGCGCTTCGATCAGCACGATGGGAATATGTCTCGCAGCCATTGCCTGCTGAAACTCATTCAGCTGTTCTTTATAGCCGAAGGCTTCCTTGCCGACAAAAAGAACGGCACTGACCCGATCGGACGCATCAACGGCGCGCAGAAATTCTTCCACATCCTCTTTATCAGGATGGCTCACATTAAGCGGGCGCAGAACCAGATAAAACCCTGATTTCGCCGCTTCTCTGACCCGCGCAGGGAGGATGCCGACGGGCATCTCAAGGAATTTCATCCAGTCCGCCTGTATTTCCAGCGTCTGAATCCCGTCATCCATGGTGATCCTGTGAACGCGATTCTCGCCGAGACGAAGACGGAGGCTCCGCTCCAGATCACAGAAAAATTCCCAACCATTTGCTCTGCGGGAGGGCTGAATATAGATTCTGTTGTGGAAAATCCTGGAAGAATCTCCGGAAAACGCCGCCATGTCCGCGCCGCGGTAAATCATGGCATCGCCGCGATCCATGATTTTGCTGGGCGTATCATCATACAGTGCCAGCGACGTGATCCCGCTCTCCCGGTACAACGCAAAAAGATCCTCTTTTGCCCGGCCTTCCAGTTTGTCGTAATCGTAGACCATTTCCACGGTCTGGTCATTGGACTCTACCTTGTAACGCTCATAAGAAATATAAGCGGCGGCCAGGAATCCCAGAAAGGCCAGGACAAACAGAAACCGGAAAGATAAGCCGTGAAGGCGAGTCATTTCCCACTCCTTATGATTTAAACTTCTTTTTTTTCAGGTAACCTTCGATGAATTCATCCAGATCGCCATCCATGACAGCCTGAATATTTCCGGTTTCGATGCCGGTCCTGTTGTCTTTTACAAGAGTGTACGGCTGGAATACATAAGAGCGAATCTGGCTTCCCCACTCAATGGACTGCTGTTCCCCTTCAATGCTTTTTTTCAGTTTTTCCCGCTTTTCCAATTCAAGTTCAAAAAGCTTGGAACGGAGCATGCGGAGACACTGCTCTTTATTCTGGAGCTGTGAACGCTCTGTCTGGCAGGCGGCAACGATCCCTGTCGGGATATGGGTCATGCGGACGGCAGAACTTGTCTTATTAATATGCTGTCCGCCGGCACCGGATGAACGGTAATAGTCTACACGCACATCGGCCATATTGAGATTGACTTCCACATCATCGGTGATTTCCGGCATGACGTCGACCGCGGAAAATGATGTGTGCCGACGTTTGGCCGCGTCAAAAGGAGAAATCCGGACCAAGCGGTGTACGCCTTTTTCCGATTTCAGCATGCCGTAGGCAAATTTTCCTTTGACCATATATTCGGCGGTTTTTATCCCCGCTTCATCACCGGGAAGCATATTCAGTTCTTCGACTTCAAAACCCTGCGCCTGCGCCCATTTCAGATACATTCTGATGAGCATCTGCGTCCAGTCCTGCGCTTCTGTGCCGCCGGCACCGGCATGGAAAGTAATAATGGCATTATTGCCGTCATATTCATCCGACAGAAGCAGTTCAATCTCTTTTTTGTCCAGGATGGTTTTCAGCCGGTCGATCTCTTCTCGGATCTCCGGCTCCATAGACTGGTCATCCTCTTCAATCGCCATGTCAAGGATCTCCTGGAGTCCTTCCGCCTGCGCAAAAAGACGGGTATATGTATCGTAGGCTTCCTTTGCTTCCGTCGCTTCCTGAGAAATCTTACGCGCTTTTTCCGCGTCATCCCAGAAAGAAGGATCGCTCATCTGCACATCGTAACTGGTAATCCGCTCTTTTAATTTAGGTAAGTCAAAGTGAATCCCTGATTTCTCTTTCGTGGTTCAGCAGATCTGCTAATATTCTTTTCAAGTCTTCCAGCATCTGTTTCACATCTCGCTTTCTTTTTTAACTACTGGTTTTAACTGCGGCTTTCCGGGAATCTTACTCTTTCTCCGGAGCGCCTTCCGGAATCTCCGGCTGCGTGTTTTCATCGACATAATGCTCCGTCGCATGTTCAAGCGGGTCGGCGTTTTTCGGTACTTCCTGTGCCGCCGGAACCTCTCCGCTGTCGGCGAAGCGGATCTGGATATGATAGAGATACAGAATGATCATTTCCATCATGGCATGCTGCATTTCTTCATACATGTCAAAGGCTTCGACTTTGTACTCGACGATAGGATTTCTCTGGCCGTAAGAACGGAGATTGATGCCTTCTTTCAGCATATCCATATCGTCTAGATGTTCCATCCATTTGGCGTCGACTACTTTCAGCATGATCGCCTTTTCCAGCTCCCGCATCATGGCGGAGCCGATGGAGGCTTCTCTCGATTCATATGTATCGTGAGCGCATTTTTTCAATTTTTCTTCTACTTCTTCTCTGGAAAGATCTTCGATCTCCTCCAGTTTGATCTCGCCCGGAGCGAGGAAGTATTTTTCACAGTATTTCAGCAGTCCGGCAAAATCCCATTCTTCCGGATACAATTTAGCATCCGCATAAGCGTTCATTCCCTCTTCGATCAGCGTATCCACCATATGAAGGATCTGATCTTTCATGTTTTCACCTTCAAGGATCTTTCGGCGTTCCTCATACAGGACCTGCCGCTGCTGATTCATGACATCATCGTACTCCAGGACGTATTTGCGGATATCGAAATTTCTGGTCTCTACGCGCTTCTGAGCTTTCCGAATTGCGTTGGAGACCATGGTGCTCTTGATTTCTTCATCCTCGTCAAGCCCCATTTTTTCCATAAATTTCTTGATATTATCGCCGCCGAAAATACGCATCAAGTCGTCTTCCAGCGACAGGAAAAACTGACTGCTTCCCGGATCGCCCTGACGCCCTGCGCGCCCGCGGAGCTGATTGTCAATGCGCCGGCTTTCATGACGCTCCGTCCCGATGATCGCAAGCCCGCCAAGTTCCGCTACGCCTTCGCCGAGGACAATATCCGTGCCGCGGCCGGCCATGTTCGTGGCAATGGTGACCTGTCCCCGCTGCCCTGCCTGCGCGACGATATTCGCTTCCAGTTCATGATACTTTGCATTCAGCACATTATGAACAATCCCGGCCTGTTTCAGCATGTGGGACAGTTCTTCCGACTGCTCGATAGAGGTCGTGCCGATAAGGATGGGCTGTCCGGTTTCATGACGGCGGATCACTTCGCGGACAACCGCTCTGTATTTGCCGCGTTTGGTCTTGTAGATGGCATCAGGCAGATCTACACGCTGTATCGGCTTGTTCGTCGGGATCTGCACGACTTCAAGACCGTAGATCTTGATGAATTCCTGCTCTTCCGTCTTGGCCGTGCCGGTCATGCCTGCCAGTTTATCATACATACGGAAATAGTTCTGGAAAGTGATCGTTGCCAGAGTCTGGCTTTCCCGTTCGACCTGCAGGCCTTCTTTCGCTTCGATCGCCTGGTGCAGTCCGTCGGAATACCGGCGCCCGTACATCAGACGGCCCGTAAATTCATCGACAATAATGACTTTTCCATCTTTAACGACATAATCCCGGTCACGGATCATCATGGTCTGCGCACGAAGAGCCTGCGTAAAGAGATGGTTCAGCTCCAGGTTTTCCGAATCATAAAGATTTTTTACGCCGAGAAGTTTTTCCATCTTGGCCACACCCGCTTCTGTGGGCGCGACCGTTTTCTGCTTCTCATCAATGGTATAATCTTCATCCTTTTTCAATTTAGGCACACACTGAGCCAGCTTGTAATAGTCATCCGTAGATTTCTGCCCAGGGCCGGAAATGATCAGCGGCGTTCTCGCCTCGTCGATCAGAATGCTGTCGACTTCATCGATCAGGCAGTAGTGCAGCGGCCGCTGTACCATCTGATCCAGAGAAACGACCATGTTGTCGCGCAGATAGTCAAATCCGAACTCGTTGTTCGTGCCGTATGTAATATCTGAATTATAAGCAAGCTTTCTCTGGTGGAAATCCATATCATGGACGATCAAACCGACAGACAGGCCGAGAAATTTATATACCTGCCCCATCCATTCGCTGTCGCGCTTAGCCAGATAATCATTGACAGTAATGACATGGACGCCCTTGCCTGCCAGCGCATTCAGGTAAGTCGGCGCAGTAGCGACCAGCGTCTTGCCTTCACCGGTGCTCATTTCTGCAATTTTTCCCTGATGCAGAACGATGCCGCCGATCAGCTGAACATCAAAATGACGCATTCCCAGCACGCGGCGCGACGCTTCGCGCACAACGGCGAACGCCTCCGGTAAAATATCGTCCAGCGTTTCGCCTTTGGCAAGCCGCTCCTTAAATTCCAGCGTTTTCCCGGACAGCGACGTGTCGCTGAGCTTCCTCATGGAATCTTCCAGCGGATTGATTTTCTGCTCAACGATCCGACGAAGCTTTCTGACTTCCTTCTCATTCGAGCCATTGAACAGTCTATCCAAAATCTTCAGCATTTATACAGCTCCTTACTTTTACGTTTTTCATACGAAATGCCAGTCTTATAACCATCGATAGAAATTGCGTATATCAATGATATTTTAGCAAACTCGGCATAAGTAGTCAAAATAAAAGAGGGAAGACCTGCTTCCCTCTCTTGACGCTGATTGCTTATTTTTCAGAATCAATCAGCCCGTACTTTCCATCTTCTCTGCGATAGACGATAGACGGTTCATCCGTCTGCGAATTAATAAACATGAAGAAATTGTGTTCCAACAGGTTCATCTGCAGGATAGCTTCTTCCGGAGACATGGGCGAAATATGGAAATGTTTGGTGCGGACAATTTCAAATTCTCCTTCTGTTGTCGATACCGGTTCCGGTTCCTGAATAAACTGCTGGCTCAGAACTTTCTGTTCTTTGAATCTCTTTGCAAGACGAGTCTTATATTTGTGAATCTGACGCTCTACTTTGTCAAATACCAAGTCGATGGATTTATACATATCGTCAGATTTTTCTACCCCGCGCAGAATCACGCCGTCTACAAAAGCCGTGACTTCACAGGTCTTTGTCATATTGGAAATCCGAAGCAATACATTGATTTTCACCGATTTATCAAAATATCTCTGGATTTTCCCGGTATGCTTTTCTACATAGCTCTGCAGCGCATCCGTGATCTCAAGATTCTTTCCTCTGACATTTAATTCCATAATGACTCCTCCTTTCTTAGCCCGACGGAATTGTCTGGCTTTCATTAATATTATATAACATCTGAGTAAAGTTTAAAAGCTTAATCATCATGATTCAATGAGTTTTATTTATAGTAAATATTTATATGGAGTATGAACAATTCTGTTTCATATCATAATCCGCATAAAATCACTTAAATAAGCATCCTCCTGACTCCCCGGACATTCGTTGACGATTATTTAAAATTATGATAAAGTGTTTTCATGTCTGTATTAAGACCAGTAATTTAACATCAGGAGGATATTCCATGAAAGGCACAGTTAAGTGGTTCAGCGCAGAAAAGGGTTATGGATTTATTGAAAAAGAAGAAGGCGGCGACGTTTTCGTTCATTTTTCCGCTATCCAGGCCGACGGATTCAAGACGCTGTCTGAAGGCCAGGCTGTTACCTTTGACATTGTCGAAGGCGAACGCGGACAGCAGGCCGCCAACGTAATCGCGCTGTAATTCTTATAAAAAAAGCCCCCGACGGGGGCTTTTTTTCTTATCGTTTCATAACACGCTGGAAAGAAAAGCTCTGGTCCTTTCTTCCTTTGGATTGGTAAAAATTTCTTCCGGCGTTCCCTCTTCCATAATAATGCCTTCATCCATAAAGAGAACGCGGTTTGCGACTTCCCGGGCAAATCCCATCTCATGGGTCACCACGATCATCGTCATCCCGCCTTCCGCCAGATCTTTCATAACGTCCAGAACTTCATGAACCATCTCTGGATCAAGAGCAGACGTCGGTTCATCAAAAAGAAGCGCTTTAGGCTGCATGGCCAGTGCCCGCGCAATAGCCACGCGCTGCTGCTGCCCACCAGAGAGCTGAGCCGGTTTGGCATCCGCCTTATCCACCAATCCGACCTTCTCCAGAAGTTTCATTCCTCTTTCCCGAGCAGCCTCCGCGCTGATCTTTCTGACCTTCATCGGCGCAAGCATGATATTTTGCAGAACTGTCATATTAGGGAACAGATTGAACCGCTGAAAAACCATGCCGACCTCCCGGCGGACTTCATTGATATTTGCCTCGCCGGACAGCGTGATCCCTTCAAAAGATATCATTCCGTCCGTCGGCGTCTCCAGCCCATTAATGCAGCGTAAGATCGTACTTTTTCCAGAACCGGACGGCCCAATGATAACAACGACTTCTCCTTCTTTGACTTCCAGCGAAATGTCTTTCAACACGTCCAGACTTCCAAAAGACTTTCTGACGTGTTTAAGGGAGATCATACTCTGTTCTGTATTCATTTTGTCCTCCGCTCCAGATATGCGACGACCCGTGAAATTGCCAGCGTCATAATCAGGTACAAAGCGGCTACGGTCAGCCAGATTTCAAAAGAACCGTATGTCTGCGCAATGATGAGCTGCCCGCGGCGGGTCAGTTCTTCAAAACCAATGACAGATACCAGCGAAGAATCCTTCAGCATGGCAATAAACTCATTGCCCAGCGGAGGCAGTATGTTGCGAATCGCCTGCGGCAGCACAACATACCTCATCGTCTGCCACCACGAGAGACCGAGAGAACGCCCGGCTTCCATCTGCCCCGGATCAATCGACTGAATCCCGGCGCGGAATATTTCCGAAATATACGCGCCGCTGTTGATCCCGCAGGCCATAACGGCTGCGGCAAAAGGCTCGATCGTATGCCCGGTCACCATCGGCAGCGCAAAATAGATCAGAAAAATTTGGACCAGCAGCGGCGTTCCACGAATGCAGTCCGCATAAACTGCCGCAAGGATACGCAGCGGCTTGACCTGAGAAATGCGGGCAATTCCCACAAAGAGACCAATAAAGAAACCAACGGCCACACTGACTGCCGTAATTTCAATGGTCACTGCCGCGCCCAGCAGCAGGAGCGGCAGTGCTCTTTCTATCAAGCCAAAATCAAACCCCATAAAATAAATCCTTTCAGTTGCTCTTCGGAACACGGGCGTTCTGAAGAAAAATTTTTGCATTCACTCTGAATCATATGCAAAATATGCAGTGTATTTATTATAAATATACTCTTCGGCATCGTCAACAACTGCCTCTGATACAGAAAAAGCAGACGCCTTATGTGGAATCTGCTTTTTATTCTTTATGCTTCACAGAACGCCAGGGCTTTTTTCAGGAGCGTCAGCGTTTTCTCTCGACCGAACAGAACGATCATTTCATACATGCCAGGCCCTTTGGTAACGCCGGTCAGCGCAATACGCGCAGGTTCAAAAGCGGCTCTCCCCTTAATTCCGGTCTCTTTCATGACCGCTTTAAAGCATGCCGTGACCGATTCTTCCGTGAAATCTTCCAGTGCTTCCAGCGCCTGAATGAATGTCTTCAAAATCACCGCGCTTGTTTTCTGCTTCATGATTTCAATGACTTCCGGATCTTCAAACGGAGGAACGTCTTCAAAGAACATTTTTACCTGTTCGGGAGCCTGCGCGCCGTAGGAAATGCGGTCGCGGACATACTGCAGTACTCTCTTTAGCCATTCCTGGCAGTCTGCGCTGATCGGCTCTGTCACATATCCCTTCTTTTCAAGGAAAGGAAGAACAAAGTCCAGCAGCTCGTCCTCAGAGAGCTGTTTCATGTACTGGAAATTGATCCAATTCAGCTTTTCCATATCAAACACGGCGTCATTGGAAGATACCCGATCCATGGAGAAGGCCCGGATCAGTTCTTCCCTAGAGAAGATTTCCTGTTCCCCTTTCGGCGCCCAACCGAGCAGAGCCAGGTAATTGACCACTGCGTCCGGAAGATATCCCATATCTTTGTAAGCGGTAACAGATGTCGCGCCATGGCGCTTGCTCATCTTTTTATGATCCGCGCCGAGAATCAGAGAAATATGCCCAAATTCAGGAACATCATAGCCAAGCGCATGATAAATGGCGATCTGGCGCGGCGTATTGGACAGATGTTCTTCCGCGCGGATGACGTGGGTAATTCCCATGAGCGCGTCATCTACGACGACAGCAAAGTTATAAACAGGGATCCCATCCGATTTCATAATAATAAAATCGCCAACGCCGGAGGACTGAAATTCCACATGACCGCGCACCATGTCGTCAAATGCGATGATATCGCCTTCCGGTACATGAAGACGGACGACCGGTTTTCTGCCTTCCTCTTCATACTGTGCAATCTGCTCTGGAGACAGATGCCGGCAGTGCCCGCCGTACACCGGTGTTTTTCCTTCTTTCAGCTGAGCCTGACGTTCCGCCTCCAGCTCTTCCTGCGTGCAGTAACAGTAATACGCCTTCCCTTCATCAAGCAGGCGCTGAACTTCTTTTTTATAAATATCGAGACGCTCCGTCTGGCGGTATGGCCCGTTCTCTCCGCCCACGTCAATGCCTTCGTCCCAGTCGAGCCCAAGCCATCGCATGGATTCTTTGATATTTTCTTCTGATTCGCGAGAAGAACGGCTCAGATCCGTATCTTCGATACGCACCAGAAAAGAACCGCCTGTATGCCGCGCCAGCAGCCAGTTAAACAGCGCGGATCTCGCGCCGCCGATATGGAACGGGCCGGTCGGGCTCGGGGCAAAACGAACTTTCATTTTTTTATCCATCATATATTCCCTCCATACACAAGTGCCGTCGCCAGCGCGGCAATTCCTTCTTTTCGTCCGTCAGCGCCCAGTTTTTCATTTGTTGTCGCTTTTATGCTAATCTGTCCGGAAGAAATCTCCAGCGCTTCGGCCATACATTTCTTCATGTCTGATATATATGGGCCAATTCTCGGAGATTCCGCAAGGATCGTGCTGTCAATATTGCCTATGCGGTATCCCCGATCAAAAAGGATTCTTTTTACTTCTTTCAGCAAAATCAGGCTGGAGATATTCCGATACCGATCATCGGTATCCGGGAAAAAATGCCCAATATCGGGACATCCTGCGGCGCCCAGCAGGGCATCCATGACCGCATGGATCAGTACGTCCGCATCGGAATGTCCCAAAAGTCCGCCGTTTTCTGCAATGCGCACCCCTCCAAGAACCAGGGGCCGGCTCTCGTTGAAACGATGGATGTCATATCCCTGACCAATCCTGACTGCCGGAGGTGCATTCTTCTCCTGTCGTTCTAATTTTTCCCTGTCCTCAGGAAATGTCACTTTAAAGAAGGACTCCTTTCCTTCGATGCACTGCACAGGAACGCCGCAGGCCTCACAGACGGACATGTCGTCCGTAACAAAAATTCCTTCTTCCTGTACTTTTTTCATGCATTCACGAAACAGCCCGGTTCTTACCGCCTGCGGCGTCTGGGCCCGCAGCAGAGAAGACCGCGCAGGCGTATACCGCACCCGCTTTTGTTCGTCAACCAATTTTACCGTATCTATCTCCGGTACACAATACAAAGCCGCGGGAATTTCTTTTCCGATCATCTGTATCAGCCGATCTACCGCCTCTCCTCCGACCCCCGGTCTGGCACCGTCATGGATCAGAAGGACATCCGATTCCGCAGAGACCGCCGCGAGTCCGCGCGCCACCGATTCCATCCGGGTCGGGCCGCCGGCCACGCACCGCACTGGAACAGGGCAGGCGATTTCATTGACAATCTTTTCAAATTCTCCGCGCTCCGCCGGATCAATGACCAGAATGATCTCATCAAGAAAAGCACTCTGCATCACGTGACGCAGAGTATGCCAAATGAGCGGATGACCGCCAATCATTTCCAGCATCTTATTTTTTCTGCCGCCGAACCGCTCGCCTTTCCCGGCAGCAACAATAATCATGCTGTTCATTCGTCCAATTCTTCCAGTTTCGCAAAGATCATACGGCCCACCGAATTCTGCAACACAGAAGTAATAATCACCGGCACTTCATGCCCGATTTCCCGGCTCCCGTTTTCAACGACAATCATTGTCCCGTCTTCCAGATAGGCGACGCCTTGATTTTCTTCCCTGCCCTGTTTGATCAGCTGGACAAAAAGTTGTTCTCCCGGAATCACCGCCGGTTTGACCGCGCCGACCAGATCATTCAGGTTCAGGACAGAAATTCCCTGAAGTTCCGCAACTTTATTCAGATTATAATCATTTGTGATGATTTTCAGATTCTTTTCTCTTGCCAGCTTTACCAGCTTGGAATCCACTTCGCTGACGTCTTCAAAATCATCTGTCACGATCTTGATGGCTTCCTTATTATTCTTCCGGAACTGATTCAGGATGTCCAGACCGCGGCGTCCGCGGTTTCTTTTCAACACATCGGAAGAATCCGCTATTTTCTGCAGTTCCTCCAGGACAAATACGGGAACAATGAGCGGACCTTCCAGAAAGCCGCTCTTGTACACGTCCACGATGCGTCCATCAATGATAATATTGGTATCCAGCAGTTTCCCGCCTTCGTTGTCTTTCAGTTTTTCCTTGCCCTTATTCCTGTTTCCCTCCGTATGGAAATGGAGCCATCCCGTAATCTCATTTCTTTTGTTGATGCACAGATGTATCCCCAGATATCCCAGAATGATGCTGAGCGCAACGGAAACATACGGTCCGATATAAGGGACCCGGTCAAAGGCGATCCCCACCAGATTGGCAATAATCAGGCCAAGAAACAGCCCGGCCGTACCGAGGAGCAAATCTACTGTAGAAATGGAAGACAGCGACTTTTCCATCCAGGAAGTCAGAGAAAAAAGCCCTCGGATCAGATACGGAGACGCCAGATGCCCTACAAGTGCGCCGGCAATGCCGCCGATCAGCATGACGCCAAGCGATATGAAAGTGATCCCCAGAATCGTCTCTCCCAAGAATGTATTCGGAAGGAAAGATGCGAGGATAGAATCCGACTGATTGAAAAGAACGATCCCAAGGACCGCAAACAGCAGGATAAAAATCGATCGTAATATTTTTTCCAGCATAAATCTGCCCTCATTGCCTGTGAATTCCTGCGGCAGTTCTTTTTGCAGTATAAAAAATCAGCTAATATTCTTCTAAAATGTAAGATATATTTTATCACACAAAAAAGAATCCTGCAAAAGCGGGAACAGCTGCCCTGAAGTTCCTCTTACCGTTTTTGCCTCAAAACAGCCAGCACTTCCGATACTTTCCTCACATAGTGGACCGCCAGATTTTCATCGCTGTGCGACCTCAGCAGCTCGTCGGCTTCTTTTTTATTGCCGGCAGGCAGAATGAATTCCGTGAAATTCATTTTCATCGCCTCTTTCAGCCGCAGCCCGATATGAGAAATGGGCAGCACATCTCCCGTCAGTCCGATCTCTCCCAAAGCCGTCAGCTGATGGGAAATGGGGCAATCCCATTTGACGGATACGACAGCCAGCGCGGCAGCCAGATCCGCCGCGGTCTCACGGACTTTAAAACCGCTGGCGACATTGATGTAAACATCATCCTGTGAAAACGGCACGCCCGCCCGCTTTTCCAGAACCGCCAGCAGCACGGTCATGCGATTATAATCATATCCCACCGCGATCCGCCTCGGCACGGCAAGGACGGAATGCACAGACAGCGCCTGAATCTCAATCAGAATCGAACGGTGTCCCTCCATGCATGCCGCCGCAATACTTCCCGCCGTTTCCTCTCCCCGTTCTTTCAAAAGGTAGGAAGACGGGTCGGCGATCCCGCGCAGCCCCTGTTCTTCCATCACAAAAAGGCCAGATTCTGCGGTGGAGCCAAAACGATTTTTGACGGTCCGAAGGATGCGGAACTGATAACTTCTGTCTCCCTCAAGATACAGCACCGCGTCCACCATATGTTCCAGAAGACGCGGCCCCGCCAGATTTCCTTCTTTTGTCACATGACCGATGATAAGCACAGCTATATTATTTTCTTTTGCAAACCGCACGAGAAGGGCAGTACAATCGCGGATCTGCGCCGGGCTTCCCATGGGGGCGGCTCCGGATTCCAGATACATAGTCTGGATAGAATCAATGACCAGCACCGCGGGCTGTATTTTTTTCGCTTCCTCCAGGATTCTGTTCAAATCGGCCCCAGCCATGACAAAGCAGCGATCACCGTGGATACGGAGCCGGTCCGCTCTGAGTTTAATTTGAAGTTCCGACTCTTCGCCGCTGCAGTAAAGGACTTTTTCTTCCGCCTCGCAGACAGCCCGGCAGATTTGAAAGACCAGTGTGGATTTGCCGATTCCCGGTTCGCCGCCAATCAGAATGACAGAGCCTTCTACGAGGCCTCCGCCAAGAGGCCCGTCTACCTCCGGCATCTGAAGACACAACCGTCCCTGCGCCGCGTTATGAATTTCCGACAGGCGAACAGGCGTGTGCTCGCTTCCGGATGCAGCCGGCGCATATGTCCCCTGAGCCGGCGCAGTCTTTTCTTCCATGGTATTCCATTCGCCGCACATGGGACATCTCCCCAGCCAGCGCGGAGATTCTGCTCCGCAGTTGGCGCAGACGAATCTTGTTTTATTTTTGCTTCCAGGCATATTTGTCTCCGAAAAATTTTTACTTACTTATTTTTATTATACAGAAATTCCATTAAAAAGTAAGAAGCGTCTCTCAAGAATCTGCTCTTTTACACAGAACGCCCGTTCGTTTCCTCGCATTTCCTGTCAAAGAAACGCATGTTCTATAATAAGCAAATAAAAAAGGCGCATTTTTGTCGGGAAATGCGTCTCATATTTTTCTCCGTCATCTGGCAGCAGCTGTCTGGGCTTTCATTTTTCTTTTCTCTTTTTCAGGTACCACGCTGTTCCGCAATCCTTTGAGCAAAAAACAGAGCGGCGGTCGCGGGAGTCGGTAATCACGATTTCCTTCCCGCAGTTTCTGCAGTGAAAGGAACGGGATTCCGGTATTCCCCGTTTCATTCGTTTGGAATGTTTCCAGTACAAATTCTCGCAGCGCTGCGAGCAGAATTTGGTGCGCAGATCATTTTCTTCCGTCACCCGGACTTCCACGCCGCAGTGTTTGCATTTAAAAGAACGAAGCGCCGGTTTATTTGGGTCAGAGATAATCACTCCCCCGCCAAATGTCCTTCCGCCATGGCGGTTCGCATACCTGCAGCAATCCGGCGTGCAGTATTTTTGACTGGGATGCCTCGGATAAAATCGCGTCCCGCATACCGGACATATTTTCTGCACGGTTCGCCATACGGGAATATTTTTTTCTTTTTCCGCCATTCTTCAATCCCCCTTTATCCAGGCCGCAAAAAATTCCATACTGTTATTTTCTGCGTCTGATTCTTATTTGTCAATTCAAATATCTGTACTGCCAGTCATAAAAATAGCCGTTTCCCGCATTGGACGGGAATCGGCTTTCACTGTTACATCAGGCCATAATCTTTCAGCATCTGGACGATATGCGCTTTTTCACTTTCATTTGCCTCCACCATAGGCAGCCTGAACTTTCCTCCGGGCAGGCCCAGCAGATTCACCGCTGTTTTCACCGGAATCGGGCTGGTGATGAAGAACAGCCCTTTATTGATCGGATAAGTCTTCATATGAAGCGCAAAGGCTTTCTTCACGTCGCCTTTTTCATAAGCATCGATCATGGCAAGCATGTCTTCCCCGATGATGTGGCTGGAGACACTGATGACACCGGTCCCGCCGGCCGCAATAATCGGGAAGGTAAACGAATCGTCGCCGCTGTAAATCATAAAGTCTTCCGGGAGCAGCATGCGTTCCTGCGTGACCTGATCCCAGTTTCCCGCGGCATCTTTAATTCCCACGATATTCGGGCAGACATCCACGAGCCGACGGATGGTCGCCGGCTGAATGCTCGCATTCGTTCTTCCCGGTACATTATAGAGAATGACCGGAATATGAATGGAATCGGCAATGGCTTTGAAATGCTGATACATTCCTTCCTGCGTCGGTTTGACATAGAATGGAACGATTGCCAGAACGCCGTCCGCGCCGAGCGCTTCTACTTTCTGAGCGAACGCAATGGACGCCGCGGTATCAATGCCGCCTGCGTTTCCGATAACCGGCACCTTTTTGCCTTCCGCTTTCTGCCCGACAGCCCGGATAACACAGTCGTACAGTTTCAGCTTTTCTTCTTCCGACATGACGGCGCCTTCGCCAGTCGTGCCGCCGACAAGGATTCCTTCCGAACCGTGATTGATCAAATGTTTTGCAAGTTTTGCCGCGCCCTCATAGTCCACAGAACCATCGTCTGCAAAAGGCGTGATCATCGCCGTAATAACGCGTCCGAATGTTTTCATTGCTTCCATCTCCTCTATGTGTAGACAAAAATTAAATCAAATCATTGGCAATCATGTATTCAGCGATCTGCAGCGCATTAAGCGCTGCCCCCTTGCGGATCTGATCGCCGCACGCCCAGAGATTCAGGCCGTTGGGAGCAACCAGGTCTTTTCTGATGCGGCCCACAAGGACATCTGTTTTGTCGGATGTATCCAGCGGCATCGGATATTCCTGTTCCTTCGGATTGTCTTTCAGCGCCGTGCCGGGGAACCGGCTGATCGCCTCTTTCACTTGCTCTACGGAAAGAGCGTCTCTGGTCTCAATATAGATCGATTCCGCATGACTCCGCACCACCGGCACGCGGACGGCAGTCGGCGTAATGCCGATGGAATCATCATGGAAAATTTTATGCGTCTCATTGACCATTTTCATTTCTTCTTTAGTATAGTCGCTGTCCAGGAACACGTCGATCTGCGGAATCACATTGTAGGCAATGGGATAGTGCTTCGCCAGACTGGCACTCGGCAGAATACGCGGAACATAGGTCTCGCCTCTGGCTTTCGCCGCTGTTTCTCCGTAAAGTTCGTCGATTCCTTCTTTCCCGGCGCCGGAGACAGCCTGATAAGTACTCACAACGATCCGACGGATCGGAGAAAGGTTATGAATCGGCTTCAGCGCCATCAGCATAATGATCGTAGAACAGTTCGGATTGGCAATGATTCCATGATGCTGACGGATATCTTCCGGATTGATCTCCGGAATAACCAGCGGCACGTCCGGATCCATGCGGAATGTGCTGGAATTGTCGATGACGACCGCGCCCCGCTTGACCGCTTCCGGCGCCAGCGTCTTGCTGATTGTTCCGCCGGCGAAGAGCGCAATATCAATATTTTCAAAGGATTCCGGCTTCGCTTCTTCTACCGTATACTCCTTTCCGCAGACCGTGATCTTCTTTCCCGCGGAACGGGCGGAGGCGAGCAGCTTCAGCTCAGAAAAAGGAAACTGTCTTTCCTCGATCAATTTAATAAATTCCTGTCCCACAGCCCCTGTGGCGCCAAGGATTGCGACTCTGGGCATTCTGCTCATATGCATTCACTCCTTCTCAGTCCAAATAGTTTTCAAGTCCGTAAGTAATACCGGGTACAGATGCAACTTTCCGGCAGGCCAGCATAACACCGGGCATAAAGGATTTTCTGTCCATGGAATCATGCCGAACCGTCAGAATCTCACCGGTCCCGCCGAAAAGGACTTCCTGATGCGCCACATATCCAGGCAGGCGCACACTGTGAATTGTGATTCCCTCATACTTAGCGCCGCGCGCACCGGGGATGCTTTCCCGCGTCTTATCTTCTTCCGGCTCCGTCTGCCGCGCCGCTGCCATCTTCTCGGCGGTCAGCTTTGCCGTTCCGGAAGGCGCATCGTATTTTTTGTTATGATGAAGCTCGATAATTTCCGCATTGGGAAAATATTTGGAAATCTTCTCGCAGATCTCCATCATCAGGACAGCGCCGAGCGAAAAATTCGGTGCGATCAGCCCATTGGCCCCGCTCTTTTCAGCAATCGAAGCCAGTTCTTCCCGCTGTTCCGCAGTCAGCCCGGTCGTACCGATGACGATATGAATGCCCTGGGTGAGCACTTTTTTCGCGTTTTCAAAAATCACAGCAGGGCTGGTGAAATCCACGACCACATCAGGCTTCTCTTTGGCAAGCGCCGTCTCCAGCTCCTTCTCTATGATCACTCCGTTTTCCCGGAGCCCTGCAGCGAGTCCCGCGTCTTCCCCGCTATGCGACGGATCAACCGCGGCGGAAAGCACCAGATCTTTTTCGGCTGCCAGCGCCCGTACTACTTCGCTTCCCATACGGCCTGCCGCGCCATTAACCAGAACACGAATCATAAAAATGTCTCCCTTCCCGTCATGCCCATGTCATTGAATTTTTCTCATTCCAAATTCAATTTTGCTCATGATTGATTTTTGATTTTAAACTTACTATAAAAAAACCCGTCCGTCAATGAAAACCGGGCATTTCTGTCGGTTATCTTTTTCCGCATACTGCCTCCAGTATCTCCCGGGCAGACTGTACGGCGCTCTCATTGGGCGGCCGATTCCCCGATATCATCCAGGCAATATCCTGAATATGTTCCTCGCCGGTAAGACGTCTCGCCGCCGTCGACGTTTTCTCATCACGCACCGTTTTTCTGATACTGTAATGCTGATCCGCCGCGCCGGCTGTCTGCGGCATGTGCGTAATACAGATGACCTGTACGGTTTCCGATAAATGCCTGATCTTTCTTGCCACATTAAGCGCAGTCCCGCCGCTTATGCCTGTGTCGATCTCATCAAACACCAGCGTCTGGCAGACGAAAAGATGCGCCATCACATCTTCAATTGCCAGGGCGATGCGCGATATTTCCCCGCCGGAAGCGGTCTGACGCATGGGGCGAAGCGGTTCCCCCGGATTCGCGGAAAAATAAAACTCCATTTCCTGGACTCCGGACGCCGTCGGTATGTCTGGCTCTTTCAAATAAAGCTCCATCCGGGCATGCTCCATATTCATGTCCCGCAACCCCTCTGTAATCTTTTGACACAAGAGAGCTCCCTGCTCACGGCGCACGGCATTCAGCGCCCGGCTTTTCTCCATGACCTCTTCCGTCAGGCGGCGAAACTGTTCCTGCATGGTTTCGCTGTCATAGACCATAGCGTACAGGCTGTCATATTCCTTTTTGGCTTTGGCAAGGTAAGACAGCACATCTTCCAGCGACGGTCCGTATTTATTTTTCAGCTGTGTCAAAAGTTCGTCCCGCGCTTGAAGTTCCGCCAGCTCCTCCTCGGAAAACTCCTCTCCGCCCAGATAGTTTTCCAATTCCGATGACGCATCTTCCAGCGCGTATAAAGCATTCTGCAGATTCTGCTCCACGCCGGACAGGGCGGGATCATACCGGACGATGCTGCCGATCCGGCGGACCGCTTCCGCAAGTCCGCTCTGCGCCCCGGATTCCCCGGATAAAAGCTCAACGGCGCGGCCGGCTTCCCGGTAAATCTTTTCATGGTTTTCAAGAATCAGCAGTTTCTCTCTGACCGCTGAATCTTCATCCGCATCCCTGACCTGCGCTCTTTCGATCTGTTCGATCTCCCACTGGAGGATATCCAGCCGCCGTTCATGCTCCTGTTTGCTGTTCTGAAAGTCCGTGAATTTCTTCTGTACCGTCTTCCATTCGGAAAAAGCAGCCTCGTATTCCCGAAACGCTTCCGTCAGCTGTTCTGAGAAATGATCAACCAAGTACCGGCAGAAGTCCGCCGATAAAAGATTTTCATTCTCATTCTGTTCATGAATTTTGACCAGACGGCGCCCCAGCTTCTCCAGCTGCTTTACCGTACAGAGCGCGCTGTTGACTGTGCATATCCCGCGCCCGTTCTTATTCATTTTACGTGAGATCAATATTTCCCCATTTTCCGCTTCGATCCCCATCTCCTCAAGAGCCGGAAGAATTTCCGGTTCGGCCGTAAAAACACCTTCCACCCGGAAAAACTCTTTGCCGTTTCGAATCAGCTCCACAGAGGCCCGGCGCCCGAGCAAAATGGCCAGCGCGTCCATAAGGATCGATTTCCCGGAACCCGTCTCACCGGTAAAAACGGTGACTCCCTTTTCAAAGTCAATCCAGGAATCCTCAATAATGGCGAAATTGACTATGTGAAGACTCTGAAGCATCACACACCTCGTACAGAGAACCGTTACACTTTTAAAAATTGCTGTATCCGTCTGACTAATTCAGGGACATCTTTGGGATCTTTCATGATGACAAGCACCGTATCATCACCGGCCAGTGTCCCGATAATTTCCTTATTATCGGAATGATCAATGGAAAACGCGATGGACTGCGCCGACCCCGGCAGCGTATGAATCACGATGAGATTCATGCTGCTGTCGATGCGCGTCACTGCTTCCTGGAAAAGCATGGAAACATGGTTGTTTGACATGACGTTTTTCTTCTCAGCGGACAGCGCGTATCTGTAACGCCCATTTTTATAAGGAACTTTCACCAGCATCAGTTCTTTTATATCTCTGGATACCGTTGCCTGCGTTACGACGATCCCCTCTTTCTGGAGCGCCGCCGCCAGCTCTTCCTGTGTCTCGATCACCTGATTCTGAATGATTTCCTTGATTTTCATAATTCTGTATCGTTTCATAATTTCCTCCCGGGTAAATCTGTCCGTAAAGCGTCAGTTGGCCCTGATTTTTGGAAAAAGGCGGGAACTGATGGCAGAAAAGAAGTCCTGATCGGCAAAACGCAGGAAACGGATCGGTTTATGACAGCACCGGATATGAATCCGCTCTCTCTGATAAATTTTATACGTACCGTTTCCGTCAAGTGAAATATGCAGCTGCTTTTCCCTTTCGGGCAGCTGGATCATAACATCCGCATTCATGGGCAGAACCATTGAGAAATTCTGGATCATGTGCGGGCAAATCGGAACGACAAGCATATTTTCCGCCGCACCATCCAAAATCGGCCCCCCGCAGGACAGCGCATAACTAGTCGAACCGGTCGGCGTCGCCACGATCAGGCCGTCTGCCGGATATTGCTGGAAAAATTTTCCGTTGATCCACAGACGCAGCCGCGACATTTTCCCGATGGTATCATGGCCGACTACAATGTCATTCAGCACGCCTGGCAGCACGGTCTTCATGCCGTTGGCATGTTCAATCCAGGATTCAAGAAAGACCCGTTTCACGACAGTATATTTCTTTTCCCGGATATCCTGAAAGCGCATCTTCATATTCAACGGCGTGATTGAATTTAAAAATCCCAGTTCCCCCATGTGAATACCGGCCAAAAGGATCGGATACTCCGCAAGATTCCTTGCCGCCTGCAAAAAAGATCCGTCTCCGCCAATGGAGAAGGCGATCTCCGTATGCTTTCCCAGCCATTCCAGACTTTTATATTTTGAATGATCCAGACGTATTTTTCGTTCTTCAAAAAACGGCCTGACATAATCCGGCAGAAAATACCGGAATCCCGCTTCCTCCATGGCAGGCAGCAGATCAGAAAAAAACGGATAAATTTCTTCCTTTCCTGTATTTGGGAAAACAGATATATCCATATACATCATCCTTTCAGCAACCGGTGCGCTTCATCGACTACAGACGCGATCTCCTCCTCTGAAGGGAAGCTTCTGCCGCTTCCTCCTTCCGGAATCCACCGCAGCAGGGCCAGAAATTCGATGTTTCCGGAACCGCCTTTGATTGGTGAATAGGTGAGCGCGTCAGTCCGGAAGCCTTCTTCTGCCGCACGACGGACGACTTCCGAAATCACTGCCCTGTGTATTTCCGGTTCTCGCACAATGCCGCCTTTCCCTACTTTATCTTTCCCAGCTTCAAACTGCGGCTTGATCAATATGACCATGTTTCCTTCTTTTTTTAAGATGGATCTTGCGGCCGGCATGATCTTTAAAACGGAAATAAAGGATATATCCGTTGCGATCATGTCCACCGGCTCGCCAAGCGTTTCAATCGTAACATCTTTAATGTTTGTCTTTTCCAGATTGATAACACGCGCATCCTGCCGAAGTTTCCAATCCAGCTGATTATAGCCGACGTCGATCGCATACACTTTGGCAGCGCCGTTCTGAAGCGCGCAGTCCGTAAATCCGCCCGTAGACGCGCCGATATCCGCCATGGTGATTCCATTCAAATCCAGATGAAATTCCCGTATTGCCTTTTCCAGCTTATATCCGCCCCGCCCGACATAAGGCATAATATGACCCTTCAGGCGAATCTTTGCGTTTGCCGGAACTTTCGTACCGGGTTTATCCACGGGCACATCATTAACAAGAACAATGCCGGCCATGATATGGCGTTTTGCGTTTTCACGGCTTTCAAAAAATCCCTGTTCGACCAGAAGAACGTCAATCCGTTCTTTTTTTACTTTTAGTATATGTGTCATCACTGTTTTCCTGCCGATCCTCCATGCGCTCCTATTTTGTCCTGTTCAGCAGCAGATACAGAAGTTCCTGCAAGGGCTTTGTGTCCCTATTCAGATTTTTTACTATTTGAACGGCTTGTTCCGCTTCTTTTTCTGCCATATTCCGTGCCTCATCCTTTCCCAACAATGAGATATAGGTGGATTTATGCATCACTGCGTCCTGTCCCGGTTTTTTCCCCATCGTCTCCAGCGTGCCGGATACGTCCAGCAGATCATCGGTAATCTGGAAAAGCTGACCCAGATGCAGTCCGTACCGATGAAGAACGGCCCCTTCCGCTGGATCTGCTTCCGCGAGAACGGCGGCCATATCGATCGGCGCGCAAAGAAGGCAGCCCGTTTTGCACTGATCAAGCAAACGCAGTTCTTCCAGAGACAGTGCCCGATTTTCAGCTTCTATGTCCTGCGCCTGTCCGCCGACCATGCCGTCGGGCCCTGACGCCTCTGCAAGGATTTGAATAAGCCGGCATTTCTGTTCAGGCCGTATTGTTTTCATACCGGCCAGAAGCGCGAAAGCATAGGTCAGCAGACCGTCTCCAGCCATAGTCGCCATTCCCGCTCCGTAAACTCTGTGATTGGTGAGCCGCCCCCTGCGGTAATCGTCATTATCCATCTGCGGCAGATCGTCATGGATCAGTGAGTAGGTGTGGACGCACTCGATCGCGCAGGCCGCGTCCAGATAATCAGAAGAATTTTTCCCAAAAACATCCAGAACGAGCAAAAACAGCGACGGGCGAATCCGTTTCCCGCCCGCAAGAAGGCTGTAATTCATCGCATTATATAAAGTCCGGTGCGCTCCCTGCTCCGTTTTTAAAAGTTTTTCAAGCCTTTGTTCTATTTGCTTCTTCTTTTCATGCAAAATCTCTTCAATCACAGAGCCCACCTCATTTCTCTGTTTAATTATACACAATCATGCCGCATTATACATCAAGAACTTGTTCTGATCTGTTTCCGCCCGATAAAAAAGCAGACAGCAAAAAACAGACGCCTGAAACGTCTGCCCTTTGCTGCGTATTGCGGCTGTCTGCTTTTATAAATTTTTCTCTTTAGCCGCCGTATCCAGTATTGCGTTGATAAACCGATACGACGTTTCTCCGCCAAAAACTTTTGCCATATCAACGGCTTCATCAATAATGATCCGTTTTTCCGGCGTTCCTTCCCACGGAAAAAAAAGTTCCGCCATGCCGATACGAAGGATATTTCTGTCTACCGCATTCAGCTGACTCAGAGACCACTTACGAAGATGGGAAGTGATGAGCTGATCAATTTCTTCCCGATGTTCCCGGACGGTCCGGATCAATGTTTCGGCAAAGTCCAGATCAGCGCCCTCGGCTTTCTCCGTAATCGTTGAATCCAGCACCGGCTCTGCATCAGGATTCAGGTCCAGAGCATATAACACCTGAAGGGCATACCTTCTTGCAATTTTTCTCATGGTTCCCTCTTCACTTTACGAGCTTCAAAATATCAATGTTAATCGCGCTGATTGGGACAGAAAAAGACTGCCCCATCGCTTCTGCCAGCGCCTTTTGAACGCTCTTCCCCAGTTTCACCGGCGCACAGCCGCAGGATATGGAGACAGAGACATCCACAATAATCCCGTCTTTTCCCGTATGAATCATAATTCCCGGCACGCCTTTTTTTCTCCAGACCTGTGAAATGCCGTTCATCAGGGACTGAAATCCGTCCGGCGGGACAATCTGCACATCAGGAAACCGGGAAATTACAGACACGACCTCGTCAGAAATTCTGCCGTACAGCAGTTCTTTATTCTGACGTTCCTCCTCAGCCATTTTCAAAGATTCCTTCCTGCCCGAAAATGATCCCCTGTACGAAAATATCTACAGCGGTTACGCCTAATCCCAAAGAATCCATCAGGGCTTCCTTTACCTTCTCCTGTACGCGCAGCGCCAGTTCAGGAACACGGATACCATGAAGCACCAGGATATAAAGTTCGGCGTGCACCTTATTTTCATGGACAGAGATATGGACGCCTTCGGCATCTTCTCCCACGATCCGGGAGGAAATAGCGTTGCTGAAGCGATTGTCCATAGCGGCCACACCGGGTACCTGAAGGCAGGCATCCCTCACGATGACCGCGATGGCCTTATCAGCGATACGGATCATCCCCTGCTCCGCAGAAATCTCCGCTACATCCATAAGAAACGGCTGCCTCTCTGATCAGGCGCGCTCCAGATAAGCGCCCGTACGGGTATCAATGCGGAGAACATCGCCTTCATTGATGAAGAGCGGTACTTTCACGACATAACCCGTTTCCATTTTTGCCGGTTTTACACCGCCCGTAGCCGTATCGCCGCGAATTCCAGGTTCTGTTTCCACAACTCTGAGTTCAACAGAATTCGGAATATCCACACCGATGACCGTTCCATTGAAGAAGAGCACGGTGATTTCCATTTCTTCCTTAATGAAATTCAGCGCATTCCCGAGCTGTTCTTTCGTCAGCATGATCTGATCAAAGGTCTCGTTATCCATGAAATAATAAGAACCTTCTTCCCCGTACAGGTACTGCATGGGTTTACGCTCTACCTGCGCGTTCGGCACTTTTTCACCGGCATTGAAGGTACGTTCAACAACAGAACCTGTCTGCAGATTCTTCAGTTTCGCACGAACAAAGGCCGCACCTTTGCCTGGCTTTACGTGCTGAAATTCTACAACCTGCCATACCATACCGTCAATTTCGATGGTCACACCCGGGCGAAAATCATTACTGGAAATCATTTCTCTTCATCCTCCTGTTATACGCATAAGAAATTTTTGGGGAAGTGTGTCAGAATATCTATCCCCTCTTTTTTTATTGCTACCGTATCTTCGATACGGACTCCGCCGATTCCCGGAATATACACTCCCGGTTCTATCGTCTCCGTCATGCCTGCCGCCAACACTGTTTCATCCCGCGGCGACAACACCGGCCTTTCGTGAATCTCCAGTCCTACGCTGTGTCCCAGCGCATGCGTGAAATAGGTATCCAGCTCTCTGGCTTTCAGAAACTCTCTCGCCGAGCGATCCACGTCGCACGCCCTCAGCCCGGCCCTGAGATCTTTTTCGATAAAATGGACACAGGACAGTATGGAATCATATAAAAAACGCTGCCGTTCGGTAATCTGCCCGACGGCCACCGTCCTGGTAATATCGGAATGATACCCTTTATAAATCGCGCCGAAATCAAAGGTAATCAAATCTCCTTCTTCGATGATTTTATCGGTCGCGGTCCCATGGGGAAAGGCGGATCTCCATCCCGAAGCCACAATCGTATCAAAAGATTTGCCTTCTGAACCGGCCTCCAGCATGGCGCATTCAAGCACGGTCCGCAGCTCCGCTTCCGTTTTTCCGCATTTGATAAAGGGAACTGTCTTTCGGAATCCTTCATCGGATATCCGGCACGCTTCCGCGATCAGAGCCATTTCTTCTTCTGACTTGATCCGGCGGAGCGCATCAGGATCACAGAATATAAATTCCGCCGACGGCACCGCCTCTTGAAAGGATAGAAACGTTTTATACGTCAGAACAGACTCTATGCCGATCCGCCCCGCGTGATGTTTTTCAGCCAGCTGCTGTATGACGGAAGGAAGCTTCCCTGCACAGTTGACTATCACAAAAGACGGCGCTTCTTCAGCCGCCTGTTCCGTATACCGGCTGTCCGTCAGCAGATACGATTCTTCTTTTGTCAGGAAGAGATAACTTTCTGATCCCGTGAACCCGCTGAGATAGCGGCAGTTTTCATCTTTCTGAATAAAAGCCGCGTCTATTCCGCTGATTTTCAGAAAGTCCCGGACACCTTCTCTGCTGATCACAATCTTTTCGCCTCGTTTCCATTCTTTATAATTTTACAGTATCTTCTGTAAATCCACAATAGAGGGGCGTAAATTCAGCCGGAGCTTCCTTTTCTCCCCAAAAAAATATTCTCCGTTTTCTCTCGGAGAATATTTTTTTATCAGTTCCTTTCCGGCAGCTCGCGGAGATGTTCCTGTGAATTCAGTAAATACAGCCAGTTTTTATCTTCCCCATAGCAGTGAATGCAGGAAATATTGGCGTTTGCCTGACAAAACTGCCATGCCGTATGAAGAGAAATGCCCAGCATGCCGCACAAAATCGTCCGAATAGAAGCGCCGTGGCTCACGATCACATAGGTCTTGTCATTCCCCCGCGCCATAATTTTACGCATCGCCGACATGGTTCTCGCCTGCACCTCGTCAAACGACTCTCCATTGGGAATCCTTACTGTATCCGGCGACTGATACATCTGTTCCACCGCTCCGGGCCACCGGCTTTCTATCTCATCATAAGTAAGGCCTTCCCAGTCGCCAAAACAGAGTTCTCTGAATTCCGGTACAAGTTCTACCTGCATTCCCTGTCTTTCCGCAAGGGCCTCCGCCGTTCTGCGTGCCCGAATCTGCGGGCTGGAATAGATCGCGTCAATCTTCATGCCGTCAAACCAGCGGGCGGCAAGCGCTGCCTGGCGGATCCCCAGTTCACTCAGCGGGACATCTGTTGATCCCTGATATTTCCCGCTCAGATTCCATGTCGTCTGCCCATGCCGAAGAAAATAAAATGTGATCATGCTCTCAATACCTCATTTAATGCCTTCATAAGCCTGTCATTTTCTTCTTTCCTGCGGACAGCTGCTCTGAAGAATGAATGATCCAATCCTTCAAAATTCCCACATTGCCGAATATGAATATGGTAAGGAAGCAGCGCTTCTTCCAGGCGCGCTGCATCATCGACCCGCCCGGTCAGCTGCAAAAGGAAAAAATTTACCCTTCCGTCATATACACGCAGCCCAGGTATCCGCCGCAGCATTTCATCCATCCGAGACCGTTCTTCCCGCAGATACTTGCGTGAATTCGCGGCGTAGGCCTCATCAAGCACCGCCTCCTTCATGTAGACCTGCACAAGGCCATTCACATTCCAGGGATACAATCCGCTTTGAAGACGCTGCGCCAGATCCGAGCGCATAAAAGCCGCGCCGATGCGCAGGCCCGGCACCGCGTAAAATTTGGTCAGCGAAAGTATCACCATCAGATTTGGACTTTTGAAGATCTCATTTCTGAAACTCGCTTCATCCCCGACAAAATCAATAAACGATTCGTCAATGATAAGCCATCCGTTTTTCTTTGCTGCCGCTTCCGCAAATTTATGAAACGTTTCCCGCCGCAGGAGCTGTCCGTCCGGATTGTTCGGATTCCCGAGAAAAATCATGGAATGCTCCGGCATTTCATCCAGAAAGCTGTCGTCCCCCGGCTGAAAGTCTCTGTTTCTGTCCAAACGAAACGTATGGACAGGCACGCTGGCCGCTTCCGCCGCGAACCGGTATTCGCTGAAGGAAGGAGCCGCCGCATAAACTGCTGACGGCCTGAGCAGGCGTACAGCCACATACATCAGTTCGGTCGCTCCGTTCCCGCACAGGATCATTTTTTCCGGTATCCCGTACCGCTGCCGCAGCGCCGCTTTCATTTCTCTGCACTCTACATCGGGATATCTCATGATTTCCCGCTCAAACTGCGCCAGAGCCGCCGTTTTCCCTTTCGGCGACATTCCAAGCGGATTGATATTGATGCTGAAGTCCAGTATCCGCTCTCTTTCCTCGGAGGCAAGGCCAAAAACATCGCCGCCGTGAGCCTTTTTCCCTTCCATCATTTCCCTTCCGCCTTTTCATACAAACGCATGCCTTCACTGGTCACACGGACACAGCGGATATACGAAACGGAATCTCCCAGCTCTTCTGCCATTCTTTCATGAATCTCAACGTCATCGGCATCGGAGCTGATCAGCAGCCCGAGTACAGTTCCGCTGTGCGCCGCAACGACTCCATGTCCGCCGGTTTTCTGGCCTGCTTCCCAAAAAGCAGCCAGATTCTCTTTATAAAGAATTTTCTGATTTGCAAAAGCGCTGATCGTCGCCGCCCTGCCGATAAGCTGAAGATCCCTCCGGCCGATTCCTTCCGCAAAAAGGTCGACCGCGCGGCGTATCTCTTTTTCATTTGCCTGCTGCAGCGCCACCAGATCTTTCCTGCTGTTAAATGCCAGCGTATCTACGCTGCCGCCGCAGTCGAAGACAAGCAGCTTTGCCTCGGGACATTCCCCGAGACGGCGGATCAGCATGCCTTTCCGATAATCATACTGAACGATTCCCCGGTAAAAGACCGCATCGCTCGGTTCAATGGATATTGCGATCCTGCCGATCTCTTCCGGAGAGAGATGTTTCCCCAGAGCCATCGCGGATGCCTGACAGACCGCGCTGATATCCGCAGAACTTGACGCCATGCCTTTACCGACAGGAATCTCCGTCGTAAGCCGGATATTCACGGTACCGTTTTCCCCACCGAGATATTTCATCGTCCTGGCTCGGGCTTTTTCCGATTTTTCGGGGAGCTTCTCCGCTTCCCCATGCCGCATCTCTTCCATGGTGCGCTGCCGGCTTTCTGCATAGGAATAGAGATCAATCGGACAGGTCACCATGAAAGAATGCCCCCAGGCATAGCCCTGGATAAATTCCCCGCAGGAGCCGGGAGCCGCAGCTACATAAACCATAAGTCACCCCGACATAAAATGACAAAGGCGGCCGCCATCACCAGCTCACTGATTTCCGTAGTGCATCCGTAGGTGTCGCCAGTCGTTCCGCCGATTTTCCGCATGACCCACTGATTGACCGCAAATCCGGCCAAAAGGCCGATCCCGGCCAGAATGAAATAGGTCGATCCGAAGAAAATCCCCGGAAGCAGAGCCGACACAAATGCAGCCAGTACGGCGTGTTCGCTCCGGTAATCGGCAAAGGCTTTACCAATCCCATAAGGACGCGCATAGGGATATTCACAGATGCTGATCACCATATTTAACCGGCCTATCACCGGCATGGCGATCAGGAGCACATACAGAGATTCTCCGGCCTCTGCCAGGCAAAATGTTTTCAGAAGCACAAGAAAAACGAAAGCCAGCAGTCCGAACGATCCCACACAGCTGTCCTTCATGATTTCCAGGATCCGTTCTCTGCTCCTCCCGGAAAACAACCCGTCACAAGTATCCATCAGTCCGTCAGCATGCATGGCGCCCGTCACAAGGAATTCCCCCGATACAAGAAGGAACGCTGTCAGATACGGAACATCAAGCGGCTCCATGCAGAAATTGATCAGCGCCAGCACCGCGCCGATCACGATTCCTATCACTGAAAACCAAGAAACGCTTTTCCCGAAATCAGATTCTGTCCAGTCTGTCTGACGGAAAAGCTGTATCCTGGTCAAGAACTGAAGACCAATAAGAAAAGGTCGCATTCTTTCACCTCATGGCAAAAATCAGTACTTCTGCCGCCGTAAAAATAATCGTAGCCAGGTACATCAGCCGAAGCGCGCGCAGAATGTCTTCCCCACAGAGCGCCCTGTCAGGATCTCCCATGTATTCGCGAAATTCCGGCTTTCCTTCATAATAATTGTACCCGCCGAGCCGGACATGGAGAGCGCCCGCCGCCGGACCTTCCGCATAGCCTCCATTGGGACTCGGATGTTTCGCCGCATCCCGAAGACCGATCCTCCAGGCATTCTTCCCGTCCAGTCCAAGGAGAAAAGACGACAGCACAAACAGAACAAAAGTGATGCGCGCTGGAATATAATTCAGCACATCATCCAGCCTGGCCGCCGCCCGGCCAAAGTACAGATACCGGTCATTCTTGTATCCAAGCATGGAGTCCATGGTATTGGCCGCCCTATAGCAGGCTGCGCCGACCGGCCCGAAGAGCAGAAAAAAGAACAGCGGTGACAAAATACCGTCCGTCGTATTTTCCGCGATGGTCTCCACTGCGCCCCTGGCGATATCCGGTTCATCCAGCCTGTCGGTATCCCGCCCGACAATCCAGGACAGACGTTTTCTTGCCTTCGGAATGTCTCCCGCTTTTAGCAGCCGCCAGATCTCCAGCCCGTCTCTCGCAAGCGCTCTCGGCGTAATCGTGAAATACAGGACGACTGCGCTCACCGCAGCCTCGGCCCAGGGACCGCCGAGCATCTCTGCCGCCCGAAGCAGTCCTGCGGTAATCAGTCCGACCGAAAGAATGACGAAGCAGACTACCGCGCCGCCTCTCGCCAACAGGCTTCCCTTTCCGGCTCCGGAGGCCGGATAAAGCATTCCATCAAAAAAAGAGATGAGCCGCCCGATCAGAACAACCGGATGCAGCGACGACCGGGGATCCCCCAGAAAGGTATCCAACAGGAGCGCCGCTGCCGGGATCAGCGCACACAGCCAGGCGTCTGTCATTCTGCCTCCAGGATGCGGTAGAACGCGTCCATGTCAAAATTCCTGCGCACAGCCGATGCCAGACGGTCAAATTCAGATTCCTTGTATTCTCTGTAACGGAATTCCACCGGTCTGTCCGCAAGACCTTTCCGGCGGCGCAGCGCATTGATCAGACTCCGCCGCAGTTCATCATTATCCAAAATGCCATGGCAGTACGTCCCGAATACATTGCCCGCATTATTGATATAGCCATCCCGGATATCCATGCTCACGCCGCTTCTGGACGTAATATGGAACAGGCTCCGCGCCGGGCCTGTCAGCATCGTCTCGCCCATGTGTATCTCATACGCCCGGAGCGATTCGCCGGAGAAATTCATATCGAGGAACGGCAGACTGTCGCAGCGGCATTCCACCTGATACGTATTCTTTTCCCCCTGCATGGATGTCACCGTCGGCAGGAGTCCGAGACCTTCCACCTCATCATTTTCGCTTTCCACATGCAGCGGATCGCACACCTTTTCTCCCAGCATCTGATATCCGCCGCAGATGCCGATTACAGGAACACCCTTTTCCGCCATTTCCCGGATCTCGCGGGCATATCCGCTGCGGTGCAGGTACAGCAGATCTTCTGTCGTATTTTTGCTGCCCGGCAGAATGATCAGATCCGGATCCCCGATGAGATCGCCCTTCTGCACGAACCGCACATTGACGTCCGGCTCACGGGACAGAGCGTCAAAGTCCGTAAAATTGGAGATTTTCGGCGTCTGGATCACGGCAATGTGAATCTCTCTCATGACGTGATCAGAAGGAATATCCTGCAAAGAAACGGAATCTTCATCATCGATGCCCAGCTTATCCAGATATGGAAGCACACCGAGAACAGGAATCCCCGTTTTCTCTTTCAAAAAAGTAAGTGCCGGTTCAAGCAGAGTAATATCTCCGCGGAATTTATTAATGATCAGCCCCTTGACGAGCGCCCGCTCCTCCGGCTCGAGAAGTTCCAGCGTCCCGACAATAGATGCCAGCGCGCCGCCGCGGTCAATATCCGCGATCAGGAAGACCGGTGCGCGCATCGTTTTTGCGATGCGCATATTGACAATATCATTTTGTTTCAGATTGACTTCTGCCGGGCTGCCTGCGCCTTCGATCACGATCATATCAAAGTGCGATTCCATATAATCGATCGCATGCAGTACCGAATCCCATGCTTTCTGACTGTAGCTGTCCTGATATTCGCGGGCACTGTAATTTCCTACAGACTTCCCCAGAAGGATGACCTGCGAGCAGGAATTGCCCGTCGGTTTCAGAAGCACCGGATTCATTTCCACGACAGGATCCACGCCCGCCGCTTCCGCCTGCGCCACGGTCGAGCGGCCCATCTCTCCGCCTTCTCTGGTCACATACGAATTGAGCGCCATGTTCTGTGCTTTAAAAGGCCCCACATGATATCCGTCCTGCTTCAAAATGCGGCAGAACGCTGTCGTCAGAATGCTTTTCCCCACATGAGAACTCGTTCCCTGAAACATGATTTTTTTTGCCATTATAAACGCACCTCACTCCTCTTGAGATCGATTGTAATACCGGCAACTGACAGATAGGCTTTATCTGCGCGAGCAGCGATGTACTGGTTGGCCAGACCAACAAGATCTCTGTATACCCGGCTCATCGCGTTTCCCGGCACGATCCCCATGCCGAGCTCGTCAGATACGAAAATGATTTCCTTTCCCTGAAATTTGGAAATCACCGCAAACATCTGATCCAGATCCCGCTGAAGCACAGTCCGAAGCACTTCCAGATCAGATACCCCCAGTGTCTCTGCTCCGCGGAAATTGATATGATCCATGAGCAGATTGCTCACATACATGGTAATACAGTCAAACAGTACCGCATCCGATTCCCGAAGGATCGTTTCCATCATTCCGCCCGCTTCGTGCATCACTTCAAAAGTTTTCCAGTCCGCTGGCCGGCGTTCTCTGTGCACCATGACCCGATACTTCATTTCATCGTCCAGTATCTGGCTGGTCGCCACATATCCTTTTCTTTCTCCGGAAGCTCTGTACATGAGTTTCTCCGCAAATTCGCTTTTCCCGCTCCTCGCGCCGCCCATGACAAGGATGATCTGATTTTTCATAACCGCCTCCTTTTCTGCTGAATGCCAAAAACACAGCCCGCTGTGCGGATTGAAATTAAAAATCTATTTATAAATAATACCATACCCGCAAAATGAACGCCAATTCACGGTATGCCCCCATGACCGGCCTTCACTGTCCCTCCGCTTATTTCTTACCGCCAGATATTCCGCATTTTTTCTGTTTTTCCCCGTCCGCTGATACCCCGGCACGGCTATTCCACAAGTCCGATCTTCTATGCTAAAATGAAGTTGCATTTCAAATGGAAAGGAAGATCACACATGGCTGACGAACAGCAGGAACTTTATCACGTATCACTTATGCGCACGCTTTGGGAAAATATGTACAGCGGTACTGTTTTTGACTGCACCGATCATTACGTCGCACGGATCCGTCTGATCCTCGGCATCCCGCTCGACCGCAGCGAACTCCCGGAAAACGCGCCGGAAGCGCAGCCTTTTATTACGGTTCTCGTGGAAGACACGATCCTGACGCCGAAAGACGTTATCGATTTTGAAACCGTTCTTTCAAAAATCATCGCCAGAAAAGCAAGCAGCGAATCTTTCCGGCCCACCCGCTGCATGTTTTTCTATCCCAGCCCGGCAGACTGCTTCAAACAAGAAAGCGCGGTCCCGGAAGCGCCTCTCAATTAAAGACAAGAAAAAACGCATCCTGTTCACTGAAAACAGAATGCGTTTTTTATTTACCGCTGAAAAATTATTCCGTTTTTCCGGCTTTCGCTTTTTTTGATTCTTCAAATTCCGCCAGCAGTGCCTGATAATCATTTTCATCATACCCGTTGGCCGCCAGAATATATTCTTTCAGTTTTTTCCTCTGGTATGCCACGTTCATTGCGGACAGCTCGAAAGGATCCAGCGAGATCCGCGCAAGCATCTCTCCGGAAGCGGAATAACCGCAGATGCCGTCGCCGACCAGATCAAACAGCGGCATTTTTTTAACGGATACGCAAAATGTACGGAGGAATTTCTCTCCTTCTGCCGCCATTTTATCCCGCATCCGCTTATATTCCGCCGCTTTGTCGGAAGGAATGCGGAATCCGTCGACGATCGTAAATAAAGAATCTTTGTTTTTCATCGTACTTCACACCTTTTACCTGTTTTCCACAATTATATCAGATTTCCGCGCAGAAACAGCGGTTATCCTGCCTTAAAAATAGACCTCTGTCACTCCAGCGCCTCCGTTCCGCACATCAGCCGTATGAAATTCGGAAACAAAATTCAGTGTGCGCAGATAGTCCTGAATCCCCCGGCGAAGCGCGCCGGTCCCTTTCCCGTGAATGATCTCTACTGGAGAAATGCCCGCCATTACGGCATCACTCAGGAATCTGTCCACCTGCGGGATCGCTTCGTCTACGGTCATCCCGATAATATTCAGACTTGTCTTTACAGTCCGCACGGTGCTGCCTCCCGTATAAGCGGCTTTCCTCACAGGTTCCGTCTTTACCGGTTTCGGCATATCTCTTGGTTCCGCCGCAAAACAATGCTCTGCGCCGACGGTCACCGTGAGGTTCCCACAGCTGACCGTCACTTTCTTCCCGGACACTTTCACGACAGTTCCCGCGCTTTCCAGCGTATCTACATAAACAGCCGTCCCTTTTTTCAGCGTTTCCGGATTGACCGGCTGCCGGGTCTGCCGTTCTCTGGGAATCTCCAGACTGTCTACTGCATTCCTGGCCTTGTCAATCTCCGTACTGAACCCCTGTTTCCCAGCTTTGGACGCCGCTTTTTTCAGCTCCTTGATGATCGTTTCTGACTGTACCCGGAGATCCCGTTTGATTCGCTCCGCCTCTTCCCTCGCCTTATCCAGAATTTCCTTTTTACGATCCCGCATCTGTTCATTGGCCTGCGCCAGTTCGTTTCGAAGCGTTTCTGCTTCTCTCACACGATCGCGGAGTTCCGCTTTCTCTTTTTCCGTTTCCCGAATTTCTTTATTGAGCCGGGCCATGATCATTTCCATGTTATTCAGCGGAGATTCTTCTTTCAGAGCCTCTGCCCGCTGAAGAATATCCCCATTCATTCCAAGGCGGCGGCAGATATTGAATGCGTTGCTATTCCCCGCCATTCCGATGATCAGGTGGTATGTCGGCGCAAGGGTCTTTTCATCAAACTCCACAAAAGCATTCTGTATTCCTTCTGTCTCATAGGCCAGTTTTTTCATCTCGCTGAAATGAGACGTAATGATGGCAGGCGTTTTCCTGCGGTTCAGGTATTCCGCAACAGCCTGAGCCAGCGCCGCGCCCTCAATGGGATCCGTCCCGCTTCCCAGTTCATCCAGAAGGACGAGATCCTTTTCTCCGCACTGATCGAGAAAATCCGCCATCTGCGTAATATAACTGGAAAATGTGGATAAATTGTATTGGATGCTCTGGTCATCGCCGATCACCGCATAAACGTGCTCATATACCGGCAGCCGGGTACCTTCCTGAGCTGGAATAAAAAGTCCTGCCTGATTCATGAGCGCAAAAAGACCCAGCGTTTTCATGGCGATGGTCTTGCCGCCGGCATTGGAGCCGGTAATGACAAGGATCCGAAAATCCCTCCCCAGATGCAGATCGATCGGCACCGCTTTTTTCTCATTGATCAGCGGATGGCGGGCCTGAATCAGTTCGGCGCATCCTTTCCGGTCAGGAATCGCTTTTACCGCTTTCATGGACAGAGCAAGACTGCCCCTTGCGAAGATCAATTCCAGATTCGTCGCCGCCCGGCAATTCTCCTGAATGTGCGCCGCCTCTTTCTTCACTGCCTCTGAAAGCCCGTGAAGGATTTCCTGAATTTCCTGTTTTTCCTGCACGCCAAGTTCTGCCAGATCATTATTCAGCTGTACCGAAAGCATCGGTTCCATGAAAAGCGTCTGTCCCGTAGACGACCTGTCGTGAACAATCCCTTCAAATTTATAGCGGTATTCCGCTTTGACTGGCACTACGTATCTTCCGTTCCTCTGAGTGATGATCGCATCCTGGAAGTACGACGCCAGATCTTTATCCTGGAGAAGATGCTGGAAGGATCGGCGCAGCCGCTCTTTGAGCAGGGCTTTTTCCGTGCGGATCCGCGCCAGTTTCGGCGACGCGCTGTCCTGAATCTCACCATGTTCTCCGAAAACTTTTCTGATCTGCGCCGTCAGCGCGTCCGTCGGGATGATGGTTCTTGTCAGTTCATACAAAACGGGATATATGGCGGCCTTTTCCCCCATAAAATACCGGTTCATCTTTCTGTACGTTTCCAGCGACGCGCAGAGATCCATGAGTTCCTGCGGCATCAGAATGATATTTTTCTTCGCCTTTGACAGAGATTCCCGTATATCGTGTGTTTCGCCCAGCGGAGATGTAATTTCCCGCTGCAGACAGATGACCGCTTCTTCCGTTTCATCAAGCAGACGTTCCGTAATCTCCGCATAAGCCGACGGCTTCCAGCTTTTCGCCATTTCCTTCGCCAGCACAGATACCGCATGCTCTGCCAGCAATTTCTGGATTTCATGAAATTCCAGCGTATGCAAAATATCGGTTGTCATCGTTACCTCTTCGTGTTCTGGGAATCTGCTCCGTTTCTTGCCGGATGGCTGTCCTGCAGAATTCCCCTGAAAAAATGCCCCCTCGTTCCTGATTCTTTATTTTGTACGGAAGCCGGATTTTTTATGGCTTCCGCAAACGAACGGCACAGCGTACCTGCATCTTCATCCGTCCCCCTTACGTCAATACAGAACCGACGGAGGCCTGCGCGTACAAGACTGCCCATGTACGGCCTCATATCAAGGATCTCGCTGTTCAGAATATGCATATGGCACCATTCATCGGTCCGAACCGGGAACAGCCGGTTTCTCTGATCTTTCAGAAAATATCTGTCTTTCATGCAGGGAGCAGGACAATGCGTCTTATCTGTTCCGCCTAGGACAGAATTGATCACGCAATATTCGGAGATCATCATCTCCGTACGTCCATACACGACAGCCCCAGCCGGTATTCCCAAAGCCGTTATATTCCTGATCTGATTCAGCGTCAGTTCCTGAGACAGCCACACAAAAGAAAGGCCCCAGTCAGCCGCCTCTTTTATCGCCTGACCATTAAAAATATTCAGTGACGGGCCGCCTTCCAGTGCGACGGATTCCGGCAAGGCCTCTGCCCACAAACGCGCTCCCGGAAACTGGATCTCCATGGCATCCGGCCTCAGCTGCCCCAGCCGTATAAATTCACTGCGGCAGGCAGATAGATTTTCCTCACGCACCACGCGGGGCGATGAAAAGACTACGGGAATCCCCAGCGCCCGGCCCCTCTCCAGCACGGTCTGATAATCGCGAAGCGGAATCTTCTTATGCAAAAAAGATTCCCCTCCGAAAATGATCCGTCCGGCTCCTCCGCTCATCGCGGACAAAGCCTGTTCCACGGAATCCGTACGCACGGCCAATTCCATTGATTCCCTGCCGGGGCGTACCGCGGCCGCTTTCCATACGGACGTTTCTTCAGCAACGGGTCTTCTGCGGAACACAGATTCTTCCCGCTGTGTTTCCAGATATTGCACGGCATCCTGGCGCAGGTGATTCAGGACACTCTGCGGAGTCATACATCCTTCATTTCTGATCTCCGCTTTTTCCAACCGAAACAGCGTATTGCCCAGCCGGGAAAGCTGCTTCCGAATGACAGCATCTTCCGTAACGCGGCTGACTGCTTTTTCGGCAATATATTCTGAAAAAACCGTCCCTTCATGACCATCAGCATCCGCAAAAGAAAGTGTAATCTGTTTCCCCGGTACCGCCGACAGCTGGAAGAAAACGGGAATTTTCCGTTTCATCTCTTTCAGGGAAAACCGCTGTTCTGCTTTTTTCAAATGCCAGAATACGGGCGTATTTTTTATCGGCTTTCTTTCGCAGGCCGCTTCAAAATACGTATCCTTCTTCTGTATTTTGTCCGCCGGAAGAAAGGCCATATTCCTCGCTTCCGTAATATAAGAAATACCTGTGATCTCGCCGGACTCATGAACCGCTTCCGCGGAGAAAAGGAAGGTTTTCCCTCTGACGCGCATAACTTTCCCGGCAGGTATGCCGTGATTTCCCGGCGCAAATTCAGTAATCATCGCACGGCTTTCTGTATGATCGTAATATCCGTGCGTATATCCGCGGTTAAAATATTCTTTCATACCGCGAAATAAAGATTCTTCATCCGTTTCTTTCCCCTTCTGCAGAGCATTTATCGCGGTGCGGTAGGAAGAAACAACGGCATATACATAATCCGGGCTTTTCATTCTGCCCTCGATCTTCAAAGACGCCACGCCGGCCTCCCGCAACTCGCGGAGCCGATCCAGTCCGGTCATATCTTTCAGGCTCAAAAGATAAGGGCCGCAATCTTCAGAAAACACATGCCCCTTCGCATTGACAAGATCGTAAGGAAGACGGCAGGGCTGTGCGCAGGCCCCGCGATTCCCGCTTCTGCCTCCGATGAAACTACTCATAAGGCACTGCCCTGAATAGCAGACACACAGCGCACCATGGACGAATACTTCAATTTCCATATCGGTCTGCGAGGCAATCTGTCGGATCTCTTTCAGTGACAATTCTCTCGACAGCACCGCTCTTTTAAAATTCAGATTCTTCAGGAAATTGACGCCGTCAAGATTTGATACAGTCATCTGTGTGCTGGCATGCAAAGGAATATCCGGGGCCAACTCCCGTACTTCTCTTGCCACGCCAATATCCTGCACAAGCAGCCCATCAATACGAAGTGAATCCAGAAACTTCAGGTACTCTCTCAGCGCATCCCATTCTGAATCGGCAATCAGCGTATTCAGTGTAATGTACACAGGAACTCCCAGCACATGGCACATTTTTACAGCGTCAATCATTTCTTCTTCTGTAAAATTGGCCGCATATTTTCTGGCACTGAATAATTTCCCGCCCATGTATATGGCGTCTGCTCCCGCCTCCAGAGCAGCGATCAACTGTTCTTTCGAGCCGGCCGGCGCAAGAAGTTCCATTTTCCCCTCCGCTTACTTCTTTCAAATGCAAATTTAAATGTATTATACAACAGAACCACACCACATTCAGCCAAAAGAAAAGATACAGCCAATATTTGACTGTATCTTTCATTCAGAATCAAAACAGCGCTTTTATTTTACTTCGCTTTCATACCGGGACAGGATGAAGCAGAGATCAGAGAGGCGGTTCAGATATTTCAGATCCGATTCGTGGATTTCTTCCGTCTCACTGAGTTTCCACATCAGCCGTTCTGCTCTGCGCACGACAGTTCTCGCCATATCCAGCGGCGCAGAACTTTGAGCCTCGCCAGGAACGATAAAATGATTGAGCGGCGCGAGTTCCGCATCGTACGTATCGATGATCTGTTCCAGCCCGGTCACATGAGCATCCGTAATACCGGCCTCTTTTCCGATGCTCGCCACATCCGCCATCAGAAGCCAGAGCTCTTTCTGAATCTTAAAAATCGTTTCCTTTACATTGTCATGAACCGCAAATGCACGGGCCATCCCCAACACAGAATCGGCCTCGTCAATGGTACCATACGTTTCCACCCGGACACTGGCTTTTGATACCCTTTCGCCAGTATAGAGACTTGTCTTCCCTTTATCTCCGGTACGAGTATAGACCTTTGCCATGACAATTACCTCAGTCCGCTAATTCCGGGAACCAGAGTCCGATTTCTCTTGCCGCAGTTTCCGGCGCATCGGATGCGTGAACAACATTTTCATCAATGGACGTCGCGAAATCACCGCGGATAGAGCCGGGGACCGCTTTCAGCGGATCCGTTGCGCCATTGATCTGACGTACAGCAGCAACCGCATTTTCCCCTTCGATAACCATAGCCAGCACCGGGCCGGACGTAATGAAAACGATCAGATCGTTGAAGAAGCCTTTCCCTTCATGTTCCGCATAGTGTTTTTTAGCCAGTTCTACCGGCACCTGGATCATCTTAATCGCTTTAATAGAAAGCCCTTTGCGTTCAAAACGAGCGATCACTTCGCCGCAAATGTGTTTCTTGACTCCGTCCGGTTTCACAAGAACCAGTGTTTCTTCCATGTTTGCCATCAGAAAACCTCCTTAAATCAATGCATTTTCGCTGCGATTTCACGCAGTTTTTTTATACGCTCTTCTGTGGAAGGATGCGTAGAAAACAAATTGACCATCGTGCTCCGCACGCCTGCAAGCGGATTAATGATAAACAATCCCGAAGAAGACGGCGCCGCATTTGCCATAACTCTGTGATGGGCGTAATCATCCAGCTTTGCAAGCGCGCTGGCCAGCGCCAGCGGCTTCCCGCTGATTTCTGCGCCGGAAGCGTCTGCCATAAACTCACGGGAACGAGAAAGCGCCATCTGCACAACCGCCGCGGCGATCGGAGCAATGACCGCAATGATCATCAGCGCGACAGGATTGGAACTGTTGCCGTCTTCATCCCGTCCGCCTCCGAAAATGGCCGCCCACTGCGCCATATTCGCGATCCAGCTGATTGCCCCCGCAATAGAAGCGGCCAGCGTCATGATCAGCGTATCCCTGTGTTTGATATGAGACAGTTCATGTCCGATAACGCCGGCGATTTCATCTCTGTCGAGCATGGAAATAAGCCCCTCCGTCACCGCCACAGCTGCGTGGTTCTCATCCCGTCCTGTTGCGAAAGCGTTCGGAACAGCAGTCGGAATGACGTACAGCCGGGGCATCGGCATCTGCGCATTTCTTGTCAGCTCTCTGACCAGCTCATATAGTTCCGGCACCTCATTTTCCGATAAGGGCTGCGCATTATAACTTCTCAGCGCTATTTTATCACAGTTCCAGTAGCTGATAAAATTGATTGCCAGTGAAATAAAAAACATGACCATCGCGCCGGAACGACCGCCGACCATGCCGCCAATGGCCATCAAAATAACGCTGAGCAAAGTCAGAAGCATGACTGATTTGATTCTGTTCACCTGTTGATGACCTCTTTTCTTGTAAAAAAAAATGGTCGGAACGACATGAGTTGAACATGCGACCTCTACCACCCCAAGGTAGCGCTCTACCAAACTGAGCTACGTCCCGACATTTGCTACATATGATAGGATACATAGAATATAATTATTTGTCAAGTATAAAATCGGCTTTTATAAAAAAGTTGTACTGGTCACTGAAAACCGGCTCTCCGAAGAGAGCCGGTTTTCAGAATTCACATGCGCCGGAAAGATCGAAAGAAAGAATTTCGACTCGTGCAGAGATGCCCTTTTCTGCAAAACCGGCCTTCATGGCCCGCCCCACAGAGGCCGCCATATCAGGCGCCGCAAAAGAAATCATCGTCGGGCCGGAACCGCTGATTGTCGTTCCGTAAGCGCCCGCCTTCTCTGCTGCCTCCATAACTTCTTTTCCGCCGGGAATCAGCGGAAGCCTGTAGGGCACATGAAGCCGGTCATTCAATCCTGTTCGAAGACAGGCGGGATCTTTCTGAAAGAATGCTGAAAGCAGAAAAGAGACCGCACTCACGCTGTGCACTGCGTCTTTACGGCTGTACCCATCCGGCAGAGCAGCCCGCGCCTTTTCCGTTAAAAGTTCAAAATCAGGAATCGCCACGACAGCTTTCCAGTCCGGCAGGTCAGAAAATTTCCTGCTCTTTACCTCGTTTCCTTCCATCATGGAAGTCGTCAGGCCGCCGAGAAGCGCCGGCGCTACGTTATCCGGATGTCCTTCTATTTCCGCCGCCGTGCGCAGAAGCGCTTCCTCCGATAGCGGATATCCCATCAGGATATTCGCCAGACAGACGCCGGAAACGATCGCCGCGGAACTGCTTCCCAGTCCCCGTGCGAAAGGAATCCGGTTTACAAGATGCAGGCGCCCGCCGGGAAGAATTCCTCCTGCCGCATCTGCCGCGGCCGCCATGGAGCGAATGATGATATTCCTGCTGTCCGTCGGCATTTCACTGACGCCTTCGCCTTCCGCCGTAATCTCGATCTGGGGAAAAGGCCTTTCCTCTTCAATGATAAAATGCGCCTCATTATACAGAGAAAGCGCCATACCGAGGACATCAAAACCGCTTCCCAGATTGGCTGTCGTCGCCGGTACGCTGATGTGGATGCTTTTTTTGTCTCTCATCTGTCCATTACCCTTATCACATTGGCGACTTCCTTCACCGCCGGAAGCAGCTGCAGTGATTTTTCCACACGAATGATGTTTTCTCTCGGTGAAGAGTCCACAATCAGCATCAGTTCCGCATATTTCTCGAAACGGCGCTTTTGTACAACTTCATTAATGCTGATGTGATTATCCGCAAATACTCTGGCAATGCTGGACAGAACGCCGGTCTCATCATCGACGATGAGGCGGACATAATAAGAGTCCCGCAGTTTCAGCGACGAATAGAAAGGAATGCGCCGTATATCGGTCAGAATCATTCCGGTACCGGTAGAACCGTTGCGGATGTGCTTCGCCGTACTGATGATATCACCAAGCACAGCGCTGCCTGTAGGAAGCGCGCCAGCCCCTTTCCCATAGAACATGACGTCATCCACGGCATTGCCCACGACATAAATCGCATTATACGCTCCTTTGACAGACGCCAGCGGATGCGACTCCGGCACAAATGCCGGATAGACATTCAGCGCGATGCCGCTTTCCTGCCGCAGCGCCACGGCCAGCAGCTTGATCACATATCCCATCTCTCTGGCATATGTCACATCTTCCTGCGCTATCTTTTCAATGCCTTCTACCAGTACGTCGTCAAACGTCACATTGGCACGGAATCCGATCGATGCAAGGATTGCCAGCTTTCTTGCCGCATCATACCCGCAGACATCATTTGTCGGATCCGCTTCGGCAAAACCTTTGTCCTGCGCTTCTTTCAGGGCAGTCTCATAGGATTCGCCAGTATCCGTCATGCTCGTCAGGATGTAATTCGTCGTTCCATTGACGATGCCGATGATTTTTTCTATCTGGTTCCCTGCCAGTGAATCATGAAGCGGCATCAGAATCGGTATCCCGCCGCCAACGCTTGCCTCACAACTGAAATTCACATGATTCATCAGCGCAATCTGGATAATCTCCGGCCCATAGAGCGCTACCAGATCTTTATTCGCACTGACTACATTTTTTCCGTGCTGCAGTGCCTGATAGATATATTCTTTCGCGGGATGGATGCCGCCCATCACTTCAATAACGATCTGAATCTCCGGATCATCCAGAATGTCCTGAAAATCCCCGGTCAGACGCACGCCTTCCAGAAGCGCGTGCTCCGCATATTTCGCCGGATTTCGGACAAGCACAGACTTTACACGAACCGCACAGCCTAGCTGTTCCTCAATAAATTCCCGGTTGCGGGCCAGTGCTTCCGCGGTCCCGCTCCCGACAGTTCCAAATCCCAGAAAAGCGATATTGATCTCTTCCATGCGTCATTTCTCCTCTATAACGGTAACATCTTTTACGCCTTTAATGCTCTTCAAAATCTGCGTCATTTCCGCAAAGGATATCTGCATCTCCCCTGTGCGGAGAGAAAGCGTGAGCGTCGTCAGCTTCTTTATGGGAACCCCCAGATTCATGGAAACGATTTCCGCCCGTTCTTTCCCTATACGGCGAAAAATCTTATTGATCACGGCAGAATCGTTCTGCACGATGATAAAAAGCGCCGTCGTACTGCGCAGCGGATCTTCGAAAGCCGATGCCACATGATCTTTATATTTATAATACGCGCTTCGGCTGATCCCTGTCTTCGCAACGGCGGCATTGATCGTTTCCGCCGCGCCGCTTTTCAGCAGTTCCTTTGTACGGATCGTTTTTTTGATCGCCGCCGGAAGAATCTGAAAGTCAACCATATAAAACTGCTTATTGTCTTTATTCATTATCCCTGTCCTGTCTGCCTGCTTCCATTCTTTCATTCTTTATAATGAAATAAAATCACTGCGGCGCAGGCCGCCACATTAAGAGATTCTACCGTCCCGGCCATGGGAATATAAATTTTCTCATCGCAGAGCGCAAGGATCTCAGGCCGTATCCCGCTGCCTTCATTGCCGAATATAAATACCGCATCTTCCGGGATATCCGCCATTTTATACGGCGTGCCTCCCTCCAGCGTTGTCCCGGCAAATATCAGTCCGCTTTTTCCTTTCAGCTCCGCCAGCTGATCCAGCGTCACTCCTTCGAAAACGGGAAGGCGTAAAATGCTTCCCATTGAACTTCTGACTGCTTTTTCCGAATAAGGATCTGTGCATCCCTCCGTCAAAAGGACGCCGCTGCATCCGGCCGCGGCCGCCGTACGCAGGATCGTCCCCATATTTCCGGGATCCTGAATGCTGTCCAGAAGAACATAATGCCCTCCCGGTTTTTCCAGAAGCTGCGTAAATTCTGTTTTCTCTTTTTTCAGAATCGCAAGCACTCCCTGTCCATGCGCTGTTCCGGAGAGGCGTTCCATCATCGCCTCTTCCACGCGTAGGAAAAGCCAATGCAGCTGCCCTGCGTTTTCTGTCAAAGACTGTATCCTCGGTTCTGCGAGCGCCCTGTCTGTAACAAAGCACACCGCATCCCTCCGTCCCTGCAAAAACGCATCCTCTACGCTTCTCACGCCTTCAACAAGGAAAAGGTCTGTCTTTTCTCTGTATTTCCTAATTTTGAGCTGGGCTGCAAGCTTTACCCAGCGATTGTTCATGCTGCTGATCGTTTCCATGACTGTCCAAAACTCTTCACTTCAAAAAAGTTGTTTTGATTGATTATACATGATTCATTTTGAAATAGAAATGCCGCAGACTTGTCACACACAAAAAAGCAGGCTTATGCCCGCTTTTTCTGTCTCATTTTTTTCATCGCCAGCTCGAATACCTGATCGACAGAAATCGTCGCCATATCCGTTTCCATACGCCCCGGATTTTCCGCCAGCAGGACATCCGCATTGGGATTGCCGTAAGGGCCGCTCCTTCCCGGCAGCGTCGGACCGAAAAGCGCAATCAGCGGCGTCTGCGCTGCGTTTGCGATGTGCAGAGGCCCTGTATCGCAGGAAATATGGAGAGCGGCCATTTCATCCAGCGCCGCAAGTTCCAGAAGATTCGTTTTCCCGATCAGATCCACTGTATAATTCGACGGAGAAATCGCGCGGATTTCCTTACCCATCTCCGCCTCCGACGGAGCCCCGGATATGACCGTATAGATCTTTTCTCCCGCCAGCCGTTTTGCCAGTTCTCCCCAAAATGAGATGGGCCATTTTTTGTGCTCGCCTCTTGTCCCCGGGACCAAGACCACATACGCTCCAGTTACACCGCATTGGCTCAGCATATGTTTCACGCTGGTTTTCTCTTTCTCATGCTCACGCAGCGGAAATTCAAAATGGGACACATCACAATGCAGATATGCCATCACATCCAAAAGCTGTTCGATGATATGCCCGTGCATATGTTTTCCCCGGACAGGATGATTAACAAGGAAACTGCCCTCGCGGGCATCCCAGTAGCCGATCTTCTTTCTTCCCCCGGAAATCAGAGAAATCAGCGCGCTCTTCGCAATCATCTGAAGATCAATGACCAGATCAAAATGTCTCGCATGCAGCGCTTTTCTCACTTCCATGAGATAGGACAGATTCTTTATCTTTTTCCGGTCTATAAAAAAGATTTCATCAATCCACGGTTTCCCCGGAAGCAGCGCGGCAAAAGCCGGGTGCACCGCCCAGGTGATCCGGGCTTCGGGATATGTCCTGCGCAGAACATACAGCGAAGGGAGCGCGTGGATCACATCTCCGAGGGAACTCATTTTTATAATCAGTATGTTTTTATACGTTCTGTTTTCCATCCGATGTTCTCTGCTCTGACTGAATACTGTTCCAGAATTCCAAAAGATTTCCTCCGGGAAACAGGAATCCCCGTATCCCTGCGCGTTCCGCCGCCTCGATATCTCGCCGGCTGTCGCCGATCAGAAGGCAGTTCTCCCTCTCCAGGCCATACTTCCGCATGGCTTCCAGTATCATTCCCGGCGCCGGCTTCCTGCAGGGACAATCCCGGTCATAAACGGCAATTTTTGCTCCCTGCAAATGAGGACAGTAAAAAAACTCTTCTATTTTTCCCCCATATTTGCTGAATTCCCGGTTCATTTCCCGATGCAGCTTTTGTACATCCACCTCAGTGTAATATCCGCGCGCCACACCGCTCTGATTCGTCACAACAAAAAGCTTTCGCCCATCCCCGTAGAGCTGTCCGATCAATTCCCTTGCTCCGGGTATCCACTGCACATCTTCGATCCTGTGCACATACCCGGTATCCGCATTGAGCACGCCGTCTCTGTCAAAAAAAACAGCCAGCTGTCTCCGGCTCATTCTCTGCCCCAATCCATTTCATCGATTACTTCACAGATGCTGTGCGCGCAGAGAATATGCATTTCCTGGACTCTCGCCGTTGATTCGCTCGGAATGATAACTGCCTCATCAGCAAGCCCGGCCATTTTCCCTCCATCTCTTCCCAGAGATGCAATGACCGTCAGTTCTTTCTCTTTCGCAAGCGCTGCCGCTTTCAACACATTTACGCTGTTTCCGCTCGTCGTAATCCCCCAGAACACATCGCCCGGCTGTCCCAGACCTTCCACCTGACGCGCAAATACATCGTCATAACCGTAATCATTGCCGACCGCCGTCAGAATGGAAGTGTCCGTCGTCAGCGCAATGGCGGGAAGCGAAATTCTCTCCCGGTGAAAACGTCCCACAATTTCCGCCGCAATATGCTGTGCGTCAGCCGCGCTTCCGCCATTCCCGCAGATCAGAATTTTTCGTCCCTTTTTCAGCGCCTCCGCACAGATAACGGCCATCTTCTGCACATGGGGAATCAGCGGCAGAGAGGCTTCCCAGATCTGCTGATGTTCCTGAAAGCACGCATTAATCCGCTCCAGTTCCATAGTTATTTCTCCTTATTTGATTTCATCAATTCTTCCAGTTCCTGCATGAAACTTCCAATGTCTTTGAACTCCCGATATACAGATGCGAAGCGCACATATGCGACCTGATCCAGTTTCCGCAGTTCATCCATAATAATGTTCCCGATCGTCTCCGTCGGCACTTCATGCCCAGGACTGCTCCGTACCGTCCTTTCCACGGCATCAACGATTCCTTCAATCTGATCAGAAGAAATGTTCCTCTTTTCACAGGCGCGGATAATACCGCTTCTGACTTTATTTCTGCTGAAACTCTCTCTCACTCCGCTCTTTTTGATAACTCGCACCGGTGCCTGTTCGACCGTTTCGTAAGTGGTAAACCGCCGCCCGCAAGAAAGGCACTGCCGCCGGCGCCGGATGGCGCATCCGTCGTCCGTATCCCGCGAATCAGTCACTTTCGTATCTGTACTGCTGCAATAAGGACATTTCATAAATGACTCTCCCAACGCAAAAAGAAAGGCCACACCGCTTATGCCGTGTGGCCCAAGAAACAGCATGAATGCCGCCCTGAAGGATGCAGGCATTGATCTCTGTAATCTGTGTTATTTTTTCAGGAAATCAGGCATCGTAATGCTGCCTGCCGGACGGGAAGAAGATCCGCGGAAGCCCGGTGCGCTGCCCGGCGCATTTTTCTTCTTTTCTTCAAACCCCGTCGCAATAACAGTGATTTTCACCGTGTCATCCAGGCTGGAATCAACAGACGTGCCCCAAATGATATTTGCATCCGGATCTGCTGCTTCCGTAATGACCTGAGACGCTTCATTGATTTCAAAAAGCCCCAGATCTTCATTACCTGTAATGCTGATGATAATGCCTTTAGCGCCGTCAATAGAGCGTTCAAGCAGAGGGCTAGAAATTGCCATTTTTGCTGCGTCGCTCGCGCGGTTTTCCCCGGTTCCGACACCGATCCCCATCAGCGCTTCTCCCTGATTGCTCATGATGGTCTTCACATCAGCAAAGTCCAGATTGATCACGCCGGGAACAGTAATCAGGTCGGAAATCCCCTGAATCCCCTGACGGAGCACATCGTCGGCAATCTTGAAAGCATCCTTCAGAGAAGTTTTCTTGTCTACTGTCTGAAGCAGGCGATCATTAGGAACGATCAGAAGCGTATCCACATTCGCTTTTAATTTTTCAATGCCTGTCAGGGCATTTCTCATGCGCACTTTGCCTTCAAAGCTGAAAGGTTTGGTTACAACGCCGACAGTCAGTGCGCCGATTTCCTTTGCACACTGGGCTACGACAGGCGCAGCGCCGGTACCGGTGCCGCCGCCCATACCTGCGGTAACAAACACCATATCCGCGCCCTGAAGCGCTTTCAGAATATCTTCCTTGGATTCTTCCGCTGCTTCTTCGCCCACTTCCGGTTTGGCGCCTGCGCCAAGTCCTTTAGTCAATTTTTCTCCGATTTGAATCTTATTTTCCGCTGCCGCTTTATCAAGGATCTGCGCTTCGGTGTTGACTGCGATAAATTCAACGCCCTGTACTTCTGCGTCAATCATGCGGTTTACCGCATTGTTTCCGCCGCCGCCTACGCCAATTACCTTAATGCTTGCCAGATCTCCCATATTGAATCCTCCTTTGATATCTCAGTTTACGTCTGCGATTCACGATTGGGTTTCATTCTTATAAATCATACTACATATTTTACAATATTTCATCTAAATACGCCATATTTTTGCCTTCTCCGTGGGACGGAAAACCTCTGGCCTATTTATTTTTTCAGCTTGATATACGGAGATGTCAGGCTTGCGTCAATGTATTCGACCGCAAGTCCTCTCGCCTTTACATCGCTCACCATATTTTCCGCCAGGGCCGCTCTTTCCTGCATCTGATCCCCTTCTCCCAGATGGACCGCAATTCCGCCTCTAGTATAGGCCACGATATTTTCTGAATTTCCTATATTGATCTCCGAAAAATCATGCAGTCCGCCTGCGGAAAGCGCGTTCAGAAATTGAAGTGCGCTCTGCACTTGAGCACCGCCCGCAGTGTCTCCGAGCAGCGCATTCCCCAGCTTGACTCCTGTAACGATCGGCGATTTCACTTCTTCTACAGTGCTGCCGGTCTGTATGACCATTCCCTCTTTATCGAGCACCACATAGCCAAACTCGGCCTGCATGACTGCCAGCGGTTTTCGTTCGGTAATGGTCACATCAATATAAACGGGAAAAGAGCGGCGCACCTCCACACTGTCAATGCGCAGATCTTTTTTCAGTCGTTCTTCCAACTCCCGCGTACTGATCTGCAGCACGTTGACCGGCGCTTCTATTCCTCCGTCAAACAGCACATCTTCCCTGGATACAGATTCGTTTCCGAAGACCCGTAGATCACCAAACGGCACGGGGAATACACAAAGCCCCGCAAAAATCAATATGACCGCCGCTGACGCCGCCGCCGCATACCTGATTTTCTTTCTTGTTCGTTTTTTTCTTCTTTTGCGCAGTTTCCGCCTCTCCTCATCCGGCGAACCGGAATGTGGAACTCCGGAAACGGATTCATTGCCCGGAGAATTATGCAGTTCTTTCTGAAACTCTCCAAAGCTTTTGAATTCTTCCATATTTCAGACCTTTCCCGTTGACGCTCCCAGCAGGATCCTTTCGCAGAGATGCGGAAAATCAATGCCCGCAGCCATAGCTGCTTTCGGCACAAGACTCGTCGCAGTCATGCCCGGAATGGAATTGGCCTCCAGAAGATAAGGAATTCCCTCGGAATCCGTCCTCAGATCAAACCGGACAGCCCCTGAGCATTCTGCCGCTTCATATCCGCAGACGGCCATCTTTTTCATTTCTTCCGCCAGTTCTTCAGGAATGTCTGCCGGCACGATATAATCCGTCGCCCCGCTGGTATATTTTGAATAATAATCATAGGAACCAGAGTGCGGGCAGATATGGACTACGGGAAGCGCCTCGCCGTTCAGTACTGATACGGTAAATTCTTCCCCGTCCAGGTATTTTTCCGCCAATATGCGTTCTTCTACGGAAAATACACGTTTTACCGCTTCTTCCAGCTCTTCCGGCCTTTTTACGATCTCAATACCGATCGTGGAACCTTCACAGGCCGGTTTCAGAACCACGGGAAAGGCCATATGCGCCCGGATATCCTGCGTCACAGTCTCAATGCCGTCTTTCAAAAAATACGGCCGGGAGTCCGCCATCCGTATTCCTGCACTGCTGAAGATGCGTTTGCTCATGATCTTATCCATGGTGACAGCGCTTGCCATGACGCCCGAGCCTGTATAGGGGATGCCCAAAAGTTCCAAAACACCCTGAATCGTACCGTCTTCCCCGAATTTCCCATGAAGAGCCAGAAATACCGCATCTATTTTTGCCCCCCGCACCTGTTCTACAATGTGGGGCGGATCATATTCAATCACTGTCGTCTGATATCCCAGCGACCGCAGCGCTTCATCAACAGCCGTCCCTGTCCGGCGGGATACCTCCGCTTCCCGGGAAGGTCCTCCGAGAATAATGCCAATACGGTTATTTTTTGTAATCATCAGCCAGTCCTTTTTCCCGAATTAACTGAATCAGCGCTTCGCCCGCCTGATAAATATTTCCTGCGCCCATGGTAAAAATCATGTCTCCCGGTCTCGCATCCTCATACAGTTCACGCACCAGGGCCTGCAGATCCGGTGCATAACAGATTTCTTTCTCGGGAATATGTTCTTTCACCTTCCCGGGAAGAAGCCTGCCGTCGACCCCTTTGATCGGCTTTTCGCCTGCCGAATAGATATCTGTAAAATACAGTTTATCAGCACTGTCAAAGGCTGCGCCGAATTCATCCTGGAGCAGTTTTGTTCTGGAATATCGATGCGGCTGGAACGCGCAGATCACCCGATGTCCGCCGATTTCTTTGGCTGCACTGAGCGTCGCCGCAATTTCAGTGGGATGATGCGCATAATCGTCAAGGATCCACACCCCGTTTACATAAGCTTTTGTCTCAAATCTGCGCTTTACGCCGATAAAATTCGCCAGAGATGCGGAAATTGTCCGAAACGGCAGTCCGTAGTACAATCCGACCGTCACAGCGGCCAGCGCGTCTCTTACATTATGGGTGCCGGGGATCTGAAGCGAAATGCTTCCGAGTATCCGTCCGCCTCTGCATACATCAAAAACAACGCGTCCGTTCTCATACCGTTTATTGGCCGCGCGGTATGCAGCATCTTCGCTCAGCCCGTAAGTGATCACCTTTTGGTTGATCCGAGGAAGCACATCCCGCACGCCCTGGCTGTCTATGCAGACGACCGCCGCGCCGTTTGGATCAGTAATGTGGCTGATAAATTCGACAAACGCCGATTTTATATTTTCCACTGTCCCGTAATGATCGAGATGATCGTCCTCAATATTCGTCACCACGGCGATGCTGCTCTGAAATTTCAAAAAAGAACCGTCGCTTTCATCCGCTTCGGCGATGACATAGTCTCCCTGCCCCAGGCAGGAATTTCCGTGAAGATAATCTACAGCGCCGCCGAGAATGATCGTCGGATCGGTTCCCGCATCCCGAAAGACCTGACCGATCATGGCAGATGTCGTTGATTTCCCATGCGCGCCCGCCACGGCGATCCCTTTGCCCCAGTGAAACATGGCGGCAAGCACATCAGACCGGTGATAAACCGGGATCCCCTTCTTTTTCGCTGCGGCCAATTCCGGATTATCTTCCGAGATGGCAGAAGAAATGACGATGCCGTCAGCGCCGTCGATATGCGCCGCGTCATGGCCGATATAAATATCCGCTCCCTGGCGGCGCATAAATTGCAGATAGTCAGATTCATTTTTATCTGAACCGGAAATTTTCATTCCCTTTTCGATCAAGATCTCCGCGAGAGCCCGCATTCCCATGCCGCCAATGCCGATGAAGTGCAGGCGCTGAAAATGTTTTAAGTCCATATGCATCCCTCTTACCTGTCTGCCAAAGACAACGCCATACGGGCGATCTCTTCCCCCGCATGGATTTTTCCTATTTTTCTGCTGGATTCCGCCATTTCCGCCAGAATCTCAGGATTATTTTTCAATCCTTCAATATCCTGAATCAGTTCTTCCGCTGTCAGGAACCGGTCGACGATCATTTTCGCCGCGCCGCCTGCCACAAAGACACGCGCATTATATGTCTGGTGATCTTCCGCCGCATAAGGGTACGGCACAAGGATAGAAGGCAGCCCTCGGGCAGCCAGTTCTGCCAAACCGACCGCGCCTGCCCGGTAAATGACCAGATCCGCTGCCGCCAGAGCCGTCGGCATATCTTTCTGATAACTGATGATCCGGCTGCCTCTGCCAAACCGTCCCTTTTCGTCCACATGGCCAAGCTCTTCTTTTACCCGGTCAAATTCTCCCGTCCCGGTGACGTGATAGAGGCAAATGTCTCCGGTATGTGCAAAATGACGATGTACTCCGATCATCGCCTGATTAATAGTTCTGGCGCCCCGGCTCCCTCCGGCTGTCAGCACCATGAAAGCGCCGTCGGGAATCCCGAGCTTTTCTCTGGACTCGGCCCGCTTGGAAAGCATGACTTCCCTGCGCACCGGATTTCCCGTATATACGCATTTCTCCGGATGGGGAAATCTGGTTCTCGCTTCTTCATATCCGAGCGCAATTTTATCCACCACACGGCTCAAGATCTTATTCGTTACGCCGGGAATGACATTCTGCTCCTGAATCATCGTGGGAATATGGCTGAGCGCCGCCGCCATAAGAATGGGGCCGCAGACATAACCGCCCGTACCGATGACCACATCCGGTTTGAAACGGGACAAAATACGCCGCGCTTTCCAGAGCCCGCCCGCCGCTTTCAAAAGGACCTTGATATTCTCCGGAGTCAGTTTCCTTTTCAGCCCTGCCGACGGAAGCGCCGCGAAATCATAGCCTTCCCCCGGTATCAGAGAAGCCTCCATCCCATTGGGCGTACCCACAAAAAGGATCTCCGCATCGGTCAGCCTTTCGATTTCTCTCGCAATCGTAATAGCCGGATAAATATGGCCGCCGGTTCCTCCGCCGGACAAAATAACTCGTTTCATCGCCGAATCATTCCTTCGTGAAATCAATCAGAATATGCCGTTCTGTCACTGCAGCGCATGGACTATATTCTTAAAATCCCGCCCGCGCTCCGTATAGGCACGATACATATCATAACTGGAGCAGGCCGGTGAAAGCAGAACGCTGTCTCCTTCTTTCGCTTCCGCTGCCGCTTTTTCCACCGCATCTTTCATGGAATCCGCCATGATAATACGCCTGACCCCCGCTCGGCGGGCCGCTTCATAAAACCGTTTCGCCGCCGCGCCGATCAGGATGAGGCAGCTTACATGCTCCCGCACGAAGGCCATAAAATCTTCCAGCGGTGTCTCTTTATCATGTCCGCCCGCGATCAGAATGACCGGGGAAGAAAATGCCCCTATGGCTTTCACTGCGGCGTCGGTATTGGTCGCTTTGGAATCATTGTAATAAGAAACACCGTGAAGCGTCCTCACGAATTCCAGCCGGTGTTCCAGCGGGCGATACTCCCGAAGCGCTTTTCGGATGGCTTCTGCCGGTACGCCGCCCTGATGCGCCAGAAAAGCCGCCGCCAGACAGTCCTCCATGTTATGGTGCCCCTGCACTGCCAGCTCATTTTCCCGGATGAGCCGAAGGTCTTCTTCATCCAGCCGCAGCATGAGCCATCCGTCAGACAGATATGCGCCTTCCTGCAGCTCCTCTTCCGTACTGAGATAGTACACATGCGCTCTGGCCTTTTTTACAAACTCTGCCGTCCAGGGATCTTCTTTATTGAGGAGCAGGCTTTCTTCCGGCCCCATATTCTCAAAAATACGCGCCTTTGCCGCCGCGTAAGCTTCCATCGTATGATGCCGTTCCAGATGATCCGGCGTTATGTTCAAAATGACTGCCGCTTTGGGCCGGAACTGATCGATAAATTCCAACTGGAAACTGGACAATTCCGCTGCGATCAGACCATTTCCCGGAACCGTCTCCGCTTCACTGCTGAGGGACATACCGATATTTCCGGCAGTTGCGCAGGGAATCCCCGCATTCCTGATCATATTGCCGAGAAGCGTCGTTGTCGTCGTTTTCCCGTTGGTTCCTGTCACAGCGAGAATCGGCGCTTCCGCGATCCGCCAGGCCAGCTCGATTTCGCTGAGCACGGGGATCCCCCGGCAAAGCGCTTCCGCCACGACGGGATTTTCCCGAGGCACCACAGGCGAAACAATGACTGTATCTTTTCCTTCCAGAAGGGCAGTCGTTTGGCTTCCGATCAGGAATTCAGCGCCCGCGCGGAGCAGATGCTGCTTTTCCCCGCTGTCCTTTATATCATTCTTATCTGAAATCGATACGCTGCATTCCCGCTCGAGCAGCACTTTCGCCGCGCCGAGCCCGCTGATGCCGCCGCCAAGGATCAATACGTTTCGCAAAACGTTTTCCTCCCGTTTCTCCGCTTAAAAGAATACGCACATAAGCGCCGCGCCTGCCGCCGCCGCCTCAACTGCCCAGAAAAACCACACAACGTGAACTTCGCTCCAGCCGCACAATTCAAAATGGTGATGGATCGGGCTCATCTTGAATATGCGCTTCCCCGTCAGTTTAAACGATGCGACCTGTAATATTACCGACAGCGCCTCGATAACAAAAATCAAGCCCAGGAAAATCAGCAGGAGTTCCGTCCGGGTCACTACGGAAATCCCGGCGATTGCACCGCCAAGCGCCAGAGAACCGGTATCCCCCATGAAGATCTTTGCCGGCCTGTAGTTATAAAAAAGGAATCCCGCGCAGCAGCCGACAATAACTGCTGCAAATGCGCCGATATCATCCATGCCGTACATATGACAGAACAGGGCATAAGCGCCGAAAGCAATGACGCAGCAGCCCGCCGCAAGGCCGTCCAGACCGTCAGTCAGATTCACCGCGTTCGATGCTCCGACGATGACCAGAACGACGAAAGGATAGTACAGCCAGCCGATGGAAATATCCGTTTCCGTAAACGGAATGGCAATAGAAGAAGGAAGCCCCAGGTATTCCACACAGCCGTAGCAAAACAGGATCGACAGCAGAAGCTGACCCGCCATTTTCTGCTTGACTGTCAGGCCGAGATTCCGCTTTTTTTCCGCCTTGATAAAATCGTCCAGAAAACCGAGCAGTGCGTGCCCCAGCGTGATCAGTACCAGGAGCAGCACAGACGGATCAAAGAGCTGATTGCCTGCGATCACAAGCACTGCGGCCAACATCATAAAAAGCCCGCCCATGGTCGGCGTCCCGGCCTTGAGCCGGTGAGATTTCGGTCCCTCTTCCCGGATCGACTGACGCGCCTTGTATTTTCTGGCCAGCGGGATTGCTCCGGCCCCCAGAATAACCGCCGCAGCCGCCGCTTCAATGATATAGATCAAATATCCGGTCAAATCCATGACTTATTCTTCTTCCCCTCTCCAGAGATCCGCAATTTTATCCAGATGCATGGCATGAGACGCTTTAATCAGCACCGCATCGCCTTCGCCGCAGTGACCTTTCAGATAATCCGCCGCTTCTTCCGCGCTGGAAAGACAGACGGTCTCCATGCCTCCCGTCGCCGCTTCCTCCGCCATCAGCCGGCCAAGTCCGCCTACGGAAATCATCAGATCAAATCCCAGCTCCGCCGCCTTTTTTCCCATAGAGCGGTGCAGTTCTTCCGCATACTGACCGAGTTCCAGCATATCTCCCACCACGAGGATGTGCCGTTTCCCCGGAAGCTGGAGCAGCGCCCGAAACGCCATCTCCAGGGAGAGCGGATTGGCATTATAGGAATCATCCAGCACCAGAGCGCCGCGGATGCGGCGTAATTTCTGGCTGTCCCCCTGCGGCGTAAATTCTTCCAGCGCTTCTTTGATCAAAGAAAACGGCACGCCAAGAAAGCGCCCCGCAGCCGCCGCGGCAAGCGCGTCATATACATTATGGATTCCAAACAGTTTCAAGTGCACATCTTCGGCTTCTTCACCGATGACGCACCGGAAATCCGTGCCTTCCGGGCGGAATTTGATCTGTTCCGCATACACGTCCTTCTGCCGCAGTACGCCGTATGAAATAACGCGTCCGGAGAATGAATCCCCCATGGCGCGGACAAAATCGTCGTCTTCATTCAGCACAGCCGTACCGTCTTTCGGCAGGGCCTCGATCAGCTCGCTTTTCGCTTTCGCGATGTTCTCTCTGCTGCCGAGGATGCCGATATGAGAAGTTCCCACATTGGTCACGATGCCCAAGGAAGGGAGCGCTGTGCGGCACAATTCCGCGATTTGCCCGAAACCGCGCATCCCCATTTCCGTCACGCACACCTGATCTTCTTCGGTAAGCGACAAAAGCGTATGGGAAAGCCCGATCTCATTATTAAAATTTTTCTTCGTATGGCATACGCGGTATTTCTTTTTTAAAATGGCCGAGACCATGTCCTTTGTCGTCGTCTTCCCGTTCGAACCGGTCACAGCCACGACGGGAATATCAAACCGAAGGCGATGAAAGCGCGCCAGTCCCTCCAGCGCTGTCAGCGTATTTTCCGCCAAAATGACCGCCGTGCCTTCCGGGACAATTTCCGCGGCGTCCCGGCGGGACGTCAGCACCGCCGATGCGCCTCCGGCGGCGGCCGCCGCCAGGAACTGATGTCCGTCGAAATTTTCACCGGCCAGAGGGATGAAAAGATCCCCCTCCCGAAGACTTCGGGTATCCGTACTGACGCCGGAACAGCTCCGAGCCGCGCCCGGTTTGATCAAATCTCCGCCGGTCGCTTCCAAAATCTCGTTTATCGTAAAAGCTGCCATCATCATTCTCCACGGATCGCGGCGCGGGCCTCCTCCCGATCATCAAAATGGATCGTCCGGTCTTTTAAGATCTGATAAGTCTCGTGGCCTTTTCCGGCGATCATTACGATATCTCCGGGCTGTGCCAGCGCAATGGCTCGGCGGATCGCCGCTCTCCTGTCAGCGATCACTTCATAAGAAGCGCCGCTCTTGAGAGCCTCCTCCTTTACGCCGGCTGCGACTTCCGCCACGATGCGGTCAGGATCTTCCGTTCTCGGATTGTCGCTCGTCACGATTACGATATCCGCATAAGAAGCGCCGATCCGTCCCATGATGGGCCGCTTCATCCTGTCGCGGTCACCGCCGCATCCGAAGACGACAATAATCCGTCCCCGGCGAATTTCTTCCGCCGTTTTCAGAATATTTTCCAGCCCGTCCGGCGTATGTGCATAGTCCACGACAACGGTAAAGGGCTGCCCTTCATCGACAAGCTCAAAGCGGCCGGGCACAGAGCGGAAATCTTTGACCGCCGCCAAGATCACGTCCATCGGCACGCCTTCACTGAGGCAGGCTGAAATGGCAGTCAGCACATTGTATACATTAAAGCGTCCCACCAGATTGGTGCGCACTTCGTACGTTTCTCCTTCAAAGCGAAGGGTAAACTCGGAAGAATTCGCATTGAACCGGATATTTTCCGCTCTGAGGTCAGAAGGCTTGTCAATGCTGTAGGTCCATGCGCGGCAGACCGCCCTGTCCACCGCCCCGCTCATGACTTCCGAATAATCGGCGTCTGCGTTGATGTGAGCGGATTTATTTCCCTTGACCTGTCCGCGTTCGGATACCTTTTTGAAGAGCAGCGCTTTTGCCGCCGCATAATTTTCCATGGTCTTATGGTAATCCAGATGGTCTTCCGTCAGGTTTGTAAATGCGGCGTTGTCAAATTCCACGCCTTCCACGCGACCGAGAGCAAGCGCATGTGACGATACTTCCATGCACACATGAGTAACGCCTTCCGCCTGCATCTTGTACAGCATTTTTTCCAGATCGACCACATCCGGCGTTGTATTGTGCGTCGGATATTCCTTATCGCCGATCAGCATATGAATCGTCCCGATCACGCCGGTCTTAAAGCCCGCGCGGTTCAGGATATGCGCTTCGATATGGGTCGATGTCGTCTTGCCATTGGTGCCGGTCACGGCAAGGATCCGCATTTTTCGCGCCGGATAATCAAAGAAATACGGCGTCAGATCTTCCATGGCTCGTCTCGTGTCTTTGACATAGACCACCGCCGTATGCGCGGGAACGGAGATTTTCTTCTCCGCTACAATGACCGACGCGCCTTTTTCAGCGGCAGCTGCCGCGAAATCATGACCGTCTGCCCGCGCGCCGCAGAGACAGATAAAAAGGCTGCCCTCTCCTACTTCTCTGGAATCCGCGGTAATATCCACGACCTCCTGATTCTCATTTCCTTCCGCTTTTATATAAGCGGTATGCTTCAGCAGATCATTCAGAAGCTTCACTTTATTCACCCCTATTGTGTCAGTGGCTCAGTAAACCTTACTTATCATATCCCAAAAGGTCTGATGTTACAATAGCGGTCCCCGGAGCCGCGGACACCATATCTTGTATCCTGCCCCGAAAGACCGCTTCTCATTTCTCCGTGATTTCAGCTTCAACACAACAACTCACTCGTGAATCGTGTGAGGATCCACCGTCTGATCCGCAGATCCGTACACCGCGCCGTGCGGAACGATCATCCCCAGTTCCGTTTCCGCGATAGCCTGTATTCTGACCGGCGACTCCATCCTCGCTGTCTGCAGCCGGGCCACAGCGTTCAGCTTTTCCAGTGCTGCCGTCTCCGACCGAACTGCCTGCAGCTCAAAGCTCATCTGCGCAGTCAGGCCGTTCAGGCCATACACGACCGCCGCAAAAAATGCCGCACAGATCACCGTCCGAAAAGCCGTCCGGAAAAGCCGCTGTTCCGATGCAGAGCTGTTTTTTTCTCCTGCATCCGCGTATCCGCGGACTTCTTCATAAGTGCCTGAAGCGGCACGGCGGTAATTCAGTAATTCCGCATCCTGTGCCAGCATATGATTTCACCTGCCTGATTACAATTTTTCCGCAATGCGCAGTGTAGCGCTCCTCGCGCGGGGATTTCTTTCCAATTCTTCCCTCCCCGGCCGAATCGGCTTCAGAGGCTTCTTGATTTCCCGATGATGACCGCAGACGCACACCGGCATATCAGGAGGACAGATGCAGTCCTGCGCCATCTCACGAAATACGTTCTTTATGATCCTGTCTTCCAGCGACTGAAAGGTAATGACACCGATCCTGCCGCCGCTCCGAAGATGCTTTACGCAGTCCCGCATTGTCTCCTCAAGTATCCGCAGCTCCCCGTTCACCTCGATGCGGATCGCCTGGAATGTCCGTTTTGCCGGATGAGGGCCGTCCTTTCTCGCCCCCGCAGGCACTGCGGCCTTGATCGCCCGCACCAGCTCCATGGTCGTTTCGACGGGCCTCTCCTGTCTCGCTTCCACAATGAACTGCGCGATCCGCTTCGCCCACCGTTCTTCGCCATAGCGCCAGATGATATCTTCCAGCCGCTCCTGGCTGTAATGATTGACGATCTCCCACGCGGTCAGCGGGTTTCGCTGATCCATCCGCATATCCAGTTTCCCGTCATGCATGTAAGAGAATCCGCGTTTCCCCTCATCCAGCTGATACGACGATACGCCGAGATCAAAAATAAATCCGTCCACCGGCCCGATGCCGCGTTCATCCAGGATTTTTCCGATGTGTGAAAAATTATCTCTCACCAAGATATGACGGCAGGGAATGTCTTTCAGCCTTTCCCCCGCGGCGCGAATCGCGTCCTCATCCTGATCGACCCCGATAAGGAGCGCTTCACTGCTCACCTTCTGTGAAAGTGCGTACGTGTGGCCTCCGCCGCCGAGTGTGCAGTCCACATAGATCCCGTCCGGCGAAGAAAACACCCCGTTCACTGTTTCGTCCAGGAGGACGCTGACATGCTGAAACTCCATTTTTTCACCTTACATATTGAATCCAAGCGGGATGTCCAGCGATTCCGCAATATCCGCCATCGACTCTTTCGCCTGCAGCTCATTCAGCAGAGCCGGGTTCCAGACCTCGATCGTATCTCCCACACCGATGATCTTGGCGTCCTTCTCCAGCTTTGCCCGCGCCCGGAGATGAGAAGGAATCAGGATGCGCCCCTGCCGGTCGCATTCCATTTCCGTACTCCCGCCGATCAGAAAACGGCGAAACTGACGGACATTGAGCTTCGTTGCCGACAGCTGCTGTATCCGAGCGAGCAGCATTTCCCAGCGCTCCCTCGGATAAATCGTGAGACAGGTGTCGATGCCCGGAGAAAGAATAAAATTCTCGCCCAGTTCTTCTCTGAATTTGGCCGGAAGAATCATACGGCCTTTCGCATCGATCGTATGCGAATACTCATTCATGAACATGCCTGTCTCACCTCCCCGCCTCATATTTTCGCCACTTTTACCCACATTCTACCATATTCCCCCACTTTTCAACAGAAGAACTGATGTTCCGCGCTCATTCAATCCAGCACAGTGGGGAAGCTGTCTGCGGAAAAATTTCCCTGTTCTTTGCAGGCCCCCTTTCCTCCGAATTTGCCGTACCGGCCGGCACACCTGCCGAAAATCAGGCAATAAAAAAAGCGGGACTCCCGCTCCCGCTGCAAAAAAATACGGCCCGAAGGCCGCATTTCGTCCGATTAGTCCCAGACTTCTTTCATGATCTTTTTATACTCGCTCTGCAAATGATTGACGATCACATCCAGTATGACGCGCACCAGCTGCGGATCAAACATCTCATTAGAGCTCGGAATGCAGGAATCCAGATAAATGGTTCCGTCATCTGCCGCTACGTATTTGAATACCTTATAGCTCCGGTTCATTTCATTCAAAAACGCATTGATCTTTTCTCTGTTGCCGTCTTTGATCAGTCCCGTTCCGATCTGCACACGGATGATCGTATAGATCGTATTGTCCGTAATGATGCCGACCGGCAGGCGCTGGCCTTCCGCTTCAATATTCGACTTAAATACGACAGTCCCGTTCTCATCATTCGGCACCGGATCTTTCAGGAAGAAATTCATCTGATTGGATTTCAGATAGGCTTCAAATTTTTCCGCCTTTACATTCTGCACTGCCATGGGTATGCCTCCTCAAACAAAAATACATAATATGTTTTTTCTTATTATACATGCCTCGTTTCATCCCTGCTACCCATTCTTTTATGCGCGGCCTCTGCCTGTGGCTCCGATGCAGAAAAAGGGCAGTTGGGGTAGAAATTTGGGTAGAAAACAGGCGCTTCTTAGACGAAAATAAAAAAATTAAAGCCCGGTAAATCCTGAAAAAAGTCAGTATTTATCGGGCTTTTCTTGTGGCGGAGACGGTGGGATTCGAACCCACGGTACCTTGCGGTACAACTGATTTCGAGTCAGCCTCGTTATGACCACTTCGATACGTCTCCCTATTCAGTTTCTGTGCGCCTCCGCAGGAAAAACCGATCCATCAGCTCCCTGCACCGCGCGGCAAGGACACCGGAGCGAACCGCCAGCACGTGATTCATGACAGGCTCTTCGCAGATATGGAAGCGGGAATCCACGCCTCCAGCACGGACATCCGCCGCGCCGTACACCAGCCGGGATATTCTCGCATTCATCACAGCGCCCGCGCACATCGCACATGGCTCAATGGTAACATAAAGGGTACATTCCGTCAAACGCCATCGTCCCAGCCGCTCCGCCCCGCGGCGCAGCGCCAGGATCTCCGCATGCGCCGTCGGGTCATAGTCTGTTTCTCTCCGGTTATGCGCCGCCGCGAGCACGGTGTCGCGAAAAACGAGCACCGCGCCGATCGGTATCTCCCCTTCCCGTTCCGCCTTCTCCGCTTCGAAAAGAGCAAGCTCCATGTATTCCCGGTCTGTCATTGTCCGCTTCCTTTCATTGATTTCTTTGAGTATATCACAGAAAAAGAGACTTCCCTTCCCGGAAAGTCCCTTTCCCGCAATCAGGCGTCAAATCCGGCGGCGCGTCTCTGTATCCGCACTTTATCCGCAGCGGCGGAAAATGTCTCGTCAAAGAGTTCGTGAACAAGGATCTCCGGCCGGAGCACATCAAGAATCTGCTTGGCCGCGCCGGTCTGAAAAGGCCTGTGCTGATCAATGGAAGAAATATGCTTCATCAGCATTTCTCCGGTGCAGTGTTCCGGCATCTTCCGAACAAAACCGCGCCGGTACGCCGCGGACAGCGAGCAGCTCATGTGAACGCCGCGGATCAGCGTTTTCAGACTTCCGAGCCGCTCCGCCATGCGGCAGACCGCGGCGGCGCCGTCCTCCTCCGACGCAAGCTCCGGTTCCGTATTCATAAAATGTCCCGTATCAAACATCAGGCCCGTATGTTCTTCATCATCCAGTTCATGAAAGAAAAAGTCAATGTTTTTCGGTTCCATCCGGTACAGCCCCGGCCAGAAAACATTTTCAAAAAGCACCCGCACTCCGTCAGGGATCAGATCGGCGCAGGCACGGTAGACCTCTGCCGCCGTTTTCAATACCTCTTTATCGGAATAGCGGAAATGCCATGTCCACGCCTCTTCCGGTGTGCATTCCTGCACGTGCCAGACGAGGTACAGCGGTCTTTCCGCAAGAGCCGCGCGGATATTGGCCCGGATGTTGCTGATCCACTGATCCGGCGTATGTCCCCCGTAAAAGCGGCAGATCTCCGCTTCACCGGAAAATATTTCTCCAAGCCGCTCCGCATCGCCTCGGTAAAAATCCATCCAGTACGGCCAATAATTCAGATGAACGCCTTTCGTCACCCCGCGGAAGGGCCTCTCTGCCGGTTCCGTTCCGTAAATAAGCGCCTCCACGCCATCCAAGCCGACGCTTTCCGTCACCTGCCGCACCATTTCTTCCGTATCTCCCGGCATACGGTAATAGCTCATCAGCTGTATCATATGTGTATCATCCCGCAAAAGGCCGTCAAGCAAAAATTTTTCAGCTCCTCAAAATTCGCTCGGCTCCAGATATTTTCCCAATATTTGGATTATACACCCCGAAACAAAGATACAGAAAATTTTCAGGCTCCCTTTTCGGCAGCCGCAAAATCTGTTTTGCTTTTCCGGCGGTCAGCAAAAACGGGAACGACCGGCGGCGGAAAGGCGCTTCAAAAATCTCCGTTTTCCCCGAGCCCCCGCTTTCTTTCCGCTGAATTTTCATGCCGCTGTGTTATAATGAGAACGAAATTTTTAATAAAAGGTGAATCATGTCAATCACATGGACATTTTTTGAAATCATCGGAACGATCGCCTTCGCTTTTTCCGGCGCGCTCACCGGCCTGTCCCGCCAGATGGATATCTTCGGCGTCACGGTGCTCGCCGTCATGACCGGAATCGGCGGCGGCATGATCCGGGACGTGCTGGCAGGCATCACACCGCCGACAGCGCTTTGCAGTCCCACCGGTTTGATCCTGTCTGCCGTCACGGCGCTCGCCGTTTCTGTCCTGTATCAATTCGTTCCCCTGTCCCGGCAGAACCGCCGGATGATCACCCTTCTTTATGTGATCTCCGACACATGCGGACTGGCGGCCTTTACCGTTACGGGCACGCTCACCAGCCTGTACGCGCATCCGGAAGAAACCTATATCATGCCGATGATGCTTGGGATGATCACGGCGATCGGCGGCGGCATCCTCCGAGACATGATGGCCCAGCGCGTGCCGCTCGTACTGAAAACGGACGTCTACGCCATTGCCTCGCTCGTGGGCGGCTTCTTCGTCTGCTTCTCCTGGCAGCACCTTTCCATCGCCGCCGCATCATGGGCAGGATTTTTCATCGTGCTGCTGCTGCGCACAGCTGCCATTCTCTTTCACTGGCAGCTCTATCATCCGCATCCCGGCATTCATAAAAAGACGGATTCCCGCCATTGATTCATCCACTGGAGGTCTTATCGTGAAATGGAATCAATTTCTGACAGCCGCCGCTTTTGCCGCTCTGGTTCTCACCAGTCCCGCTGCCTCGGCCAAAACGATCATTCTTGTCCCGCAGGACGACCGTCCGGTCAGCCTCGCCTACACGGCTGATACGGCAGAACGGGCAGGTTATACCGTCCTCACCCCGCCGACGTATATGCTCTCCGGCCGGGACTATCAGGGCGCCCCTGACCGCGTCTGGTACTGGCTCCAGCAGAACATCTCCCGCGCCGACGCGGCGATCCTCTCCACGGATACCCTGATCTACGGCGGCCTTGTCGATTCCCGCAAGCACAATGAATCCCTTGAGACGCTGACCAACCGGGAGAACCGTCTCCGCACCCTGCACCGTGCGAATCCGAACGTCCCCATCTACGCTTTCGGCACCATCATGCGCACCCCCTACGCGTCCAGCGGCGGCGTCGAGCCCTACTACTACGCCAGCTACGGCACATCCATCTACCGCATCTCCGGGCTTCAGGACAAAATGGACGCCGGGACGATCACAAAAGAAGAAGCATCCGAGCTCTTGGCGCTGAAACTCTCCGTTCCGTCGGAATATCTTCAGGACTGGTTCAACAGGCGCACAAAAAATACGATCATCAATAAACGCCTCATCCAGGACGTAAAAAACGGCACCTTCACCTATTTCTGCCTTGGATATGACGACAGTACGAAAAACTCCCAGTCCGCGCTGGAAGCGCGGTACCTCAAAGACGACGCGAAAGGCCTTTCCGATAAAGTCTACGGCTCCTTCCCCGGCGCGGATCAGCTGGCACTGCTTCTGATCGCCCGTTATTATACGGACTCCAACCACATCACGCCGAAATTCGCCGCTCTCTATCCCCTCGGACGGGCAGAAGACACCGTTCCCAGCTATGAAAGCCAGGAGATCGGCAAGACCATCGCGCAGCACATCACAGCTGCCGGGGGCGTCATGACCGACGATCAGCGCCCGGATATCCTCCTCGCCGTCAATACGCCGCTCGCCTCCACTGGTGAATCAGGGCAGTTCAACAACTTCGGCATGCTGAAAGAAAGCACCCTTGATTTCATGAAGCGCGTCAAAGAAGCGCAGGACAGCGGCATCCCGATCTCCGTCGTGGACGTGTACTTCGCCAACGGCGCGGATAATACGCTCATGAAACTGCTGAAAAAAGAAGACATGCTCTACTCTGTCGCCGCCTACAACGGCTGGAACACCGCCAGCAATACCATCGGCTATTCCATCGCGCAGGCTGTCCTCGCCCCGGAAATGACAGAACAGTCTCACAAAGACATGCTCAGCATCCAATATCTCGATAATTGGGCGTATCAGGCTAATGTACGGAAAGAGCTATACCGCCTGCAGAGTATTCTCGGCGATGATCCGTCCAAACCGGTCTCCTCCGCCGTAACGGAAGAAATGATCGCGGAGATCCAGGACTTCGCCAAGAAAGAAATGGGCCTCGATCCCGCCACCGTTTCCGCCGATTTCCCATGGGGACGCCTCTTTGAGATCGACGCCAAAGTCAGCGACACCCCCAGGTATCCCGTCCTTCTGACGCGTGCGGAAAAACAGCGCATCGCCGCGGAAAAAGCCAAAAAAGAAGCGGAGGAAAAAGCAAAGAAAGAAGCCGCAGCCAAAGCCGGGAAGACAGGGCAGAACGCGCAGCAGCCTGCCGCCCCTTTCGATTCTGAAGAAAAGTCCCAGATCGTCTGGACAACAGCGCCAAAAGCATAATAAAAACAGGCCCGGAATACACGCCGGGCCTATTTTTTTGCAGCAAAAAAGACGTCCTCTGCCGGACGCCTTTTCTATTTTTATTCAGCCACCGGATAAACGCTGACCTGTCTCTTGTCTCTGCCGAGACGTTCAAAAGCGACGCGGCCGTCGACCAGAGCAAAGAGAGTGTCATCTTTACCAATGCCTACGTTCGTGCCCGGATGCAGATGCGTGCCTCTCTGGCGAACCAGAATGTTGCCGCACTTTGCGAGCTGACCGTCGTGCATCTTCGTGCCGAGACGCTGCGCATGAGAGTCACGGCCGTTCTTCGTGCTGGATACGCCCTTTTTATGAGCGAATAACTGAAGATCAAACTGAAGCATGAGATTCACCTCCTGTAACCTTTGATGAAAATCCTGTCCGGATATTGAGCTTTTACTTCCCACAGACCGCGGAACATCGTCTCAATGACGGCGTCCGACTGCCCGTTTCCTCTGTCCCCGATATCTACGCGGAGAAATCCGCTCTCCGATTCATATGAACCGTTCATACCGAGCACATCCCGGAGTCCGAGCGCAGCGGTCAGTGTGACTGCCGATACGGCGGCGCATACGATGTCATAGCCGAGCTCTTCCGTATCCATCTCCCCGTGTCCGGAGATCCGGTAGCCGGAAAAATGCCCCGACCTGCCCCGCAGCGCCTCTGCGGTAATCATCAGCCTTCGATCTTGGTCACTTCAACCTTGGTGAAAGGCTGACGATGGCCCTGACGGCGGCGATAGTTGGACTTTGCCTTATACTTGAAAATGCGGATCTTCGCGCCTTTACCCTGTTCCAGAACCTTTGCAGTGACCTTTGCGCCTGCAACGGTCGGCTGGCCGACCTGAAGTTCATCGCCTGCTACCAGCAGAACCTGATCAAAAACAACTTCAGCTCCGACTTCCGCGTCAAGCTTTTCTACGGAAATCTTCTTGCCTTCTTCTACGCAGTACTGTTTTCCGCCCGTTTTAATGATTGCGTACATGTGTGCACCTCCTCTTCACTATACTCGCCGATGACAGGCAGCCTTCCGGCATTTCTCCATAGCCCGTCCCGTGCGGTTGCGTCAAAGCACCCTGTACAATGACTTATGTATTATACCTGCGCGCCCATGCGGTGTCAAGAAAAATACGGAAATATCCCCGCATTTCACCGCAAAATCTGCTATAATCTGAATATATATCAGTCATTGAAAAAACGGAGGTCCTCATGGAAAACTACATCGGCCGTCATCTTCTGATCGACTGCTACCGCTGCCGGGAAGGCGTCATCGACTCGGCAGATCTGCTGATTCCCCTCATCAATTCCGCGGCGCAGAGCCTCGGCGTCGAACTGTACGACACCTTCTTCCACGAAGACGAGCGGGAGATCACCGTCTCCGGCTTCGGCGAAAACGCCCATCTCTGCATCCACACCTATCCCGAGCCGAACTACGCCGCCGTCGATATCTACCTCTTCGACACAGACATCCAGCCGACGCTCGCCATGCCGGTGCTCCGGGAATATCTCCAGCCCGACAAGATCCGCGCCACGTCCGTAAAGCGGGGTAATATCGACACGTCCCTCGACCTCAAGCCGAAGATCCAGTCCAAATCCACGGCCATGCGCAAAATGAAGCGCACCGGCCACCAGCTGAACGCGGCGGGCCGCAAAGTCGTCCATTTCATCCAGAAGAGCCGCCCGAAGAAAAAGACAAAACCGGAAGAAGAATAACGGAAAAGCGCAGAAATTTCTCTGCGCTTTTTTTCACACTCATTTCCCAAAGAAAAAAGACAGGGTCTCCCCTGTCTTTTTTGCGTGCCTCAGAGCGTCATGCCGCCTGCCACGAAATGCACTTCCGCCTTCCGTTCCCGGAAATCGCGGTTTCTGTCCCACGGATTGTCATCGAAAAGGAAATTCCAATGCCGCTCGATGGAAGGAATATCGGAAATATCCGGCATCCCTTCCGGCAAATCCAGCACCGTGAGCGTGCCCGGCCTGAACGTCACTTTGTAATTCCCGCCAAAGAGGTCCGTTGCCCCATCCACAGCGGCCTGCGTTCCATAAAACGTTCCTTTATACCAGAAACCAACCACGCCGTCATACGTTCCCGCTGTCTGTGGGAGATTCGCATTGTCTGCACTCATGCCGAAATCAAGCTGGAACGAATCGCCGTTCACAAATGCGTTCGCCGTGCCGGAGAATTGCGGCGTGCCGCCCACGTAAATCGTATCGCCCCCTGCGGTAATATTCAGGTCCGCTTTTGTGACCGTTGATTTCCCCGTCAGATTCGTATTCGTAGACAATTTATAATTGCCTGCGCCGCCTTGTCCAAGCGTTCCTCCAATCGAGGCATCAGCACTCCAGTTATAGCTGCCGACATTATTCGTATGCGTATCATCTCTCAATGCGCCATCGGAAATATTGCTAAGTGTAATATCATCGGAGAAATTGTCTTTTCCAACCCAACCGTCTACAACAAATCCATACTGTTTCAAATTGAGAGTTCCGTATACATGAGTAACATCTTTCAGTGAAATCGTCAGCTCTTTCTGGTCGATATTGTACTCTACCGACTGCACATCATAGCCAAGATGATTAGGATTGAAAATACCATCGGTATTGCTCGCCTTGATCTGTTCTGACCATAAATTATCCATGTAGGAACCAGCATTCTTATGCTCGCCCGTTACATCATGATAAATCAAACCGCCGGTAACGCTATTGTGCGCCACGAATTGATCTGCCGCCCAGAAACCATTACCAGTGATATTCAATGTCTGATCTTGGCCATTGTATACAAGATGCTGATCATTTTCGTCCGGATTGTAGGTCACAGTAGTGAGGAAAACTTTCAGGATGGGGTTGTTGTCTCCATACTGACGCCAAGGCGTAGTCGATGCGCTTGCGCCGCCCTTTTTATCGATAGCAGAACCGCCATCGCCGAACGTATCATTTTCGCTGTCATAGACATTGGAGACTGTATCACTGCCACTGCCCACGAGTTTGCCGCTGCCTACAAGTGTTCCTTTTTCGCTGCCATAGACGTTGGAAATAGCACCGGAATTTGCACCCGCAATGGCTCCGGAAACAGTACCTGCAATGGCGGTGGTGTTGTAAGCGTTGGAAATGGTGCCGTTTTTGGTATTCGTACCGGCGATGCCGCCTACGTTGGTGCTGCCGGTGATAGCGCCGTACTGAGTCTTTCCCTCTCCATTGACACCGGTAATGACGGTGTTGAAGACCTGATCGAGGGTGCCGGAATTGGTGCCTGCGATGCCGCCTACGTTGGTACTATTCTCTGCGATGACGGCGCCCGTGTTGTAGCCTGCAGTTACTTTGCCTTCATTCGTGCCGAAAAGGCCGCCGATATTCGAGCCCTTACCCTCTACGGTAATGGTGCCGTTATTGTAGATCTGGTATTGGTAATACCCGTCATTTTCATCACGGCCTCCGGTGATGTCGCCGGAGTTCTGGCCAATGAGGCCGCCGATATTCGATACGTTGTCCTCTTCGCCTTTGATATCCGCTTCGTTCTTAAGAGACGAAGTGGTCACGTTGCCCGTATTGATGCCGATGAGACCGCCGGTATTGCTCGTCCCGGTGACAAGGCTGTCATGGAAAACGCCGTCGTCATCGGTATAGCCTTTATTTTCCAGCGTAGAATTGATGATATTTCCTTCATTTACGCCGAAAATACCGCCGGTACCGGACACGCCGCTTCCTGTCGTACCGGTCACGCTGCCGCTGCTCGTAAGAGTGGAATCTGTAATTTCCCCTTTATTGACGGCAAAAATGCCGCCAGCTCCGCCTTCCGCGGCGGTCACATTGCCCTGATTGACCGCTTCTACACCAGCCAGCGCCTGACTGTTTTCACCGGCTACGCCGCCGACAAAATCTTTGCCAGATACGTTTCCGTAGTTGCCGTTCATGCCGCTAAGCACGCCGTCGTTTTTACCGACCACCCCGCCTACATGAGACGCGCCGTCCGCGCTGACATTTGCATGGTTGGTCGCATCAGTAATCCTGCCGTCACCTGTATTGATGCCCGCTACGCCGCCGAAGTATTTGGCATCCGTTGCCCCTTTTTTCACGTGCAAATCTACATCGTTGTTCGTATTAGTGATGGTGCCCGTATTTTTACCGGCCACGCCGCCCACATACTGCACGCCGGTGATGGTGCCGCGGTTGATGAGGTTGTCATTTCCTTCGTCTGCAGTGATCTCTCCGGCGTTTGCCCCGGCGATGCCGCCTACGTAGTTGTCGCCGGTGATGGCGGCGGATTCGTCATTGACGAGGTTCTTCAGGGTGGAAACCGTCTGGTTATTGCCGACGAGACCGCCTACGTAGTTGTTGCCGGTGATCTCGCCGTTGTTGCGGCCGTTGGTGATGCTGCCTTTGTTGTTACCCACGAGGCCGCCCACGTAATCACTGGCGTCATCGGTCCCTGCTTCGCCGGTGACACTGGAGGCGTTCGCCACGTTGGAGACTGAAGCCCCATTGTTTACACCAAGGATGCCGCCCACGTTGTCGCGGCCGCTGACGATGCTTTCGTTGTAGACGTTCGTCACGGTGCCGCTGTTCGTACCGGCGATGCCGCCTACGTTGTCGGAATACTGTGTTCCTACATCCGGATTATGCTCGCCCACCTGATAAATACCGGTAGTGACGCCGAGGCTGTCCACATTGTCGAGCGTGCCTTCGTTCACACCGGCCACGCCGCCGAGGGCGGCCGCACCGCCCGAACTGGAATCGACGGCGCTGTTGGCGCTGCTGTCGGAAATGGTACCGCTGTTTGTGCCCGCAATCCCGCCGGCCACGCCGCCAGATTTATCTGCTGTAACCGTCGATGTACCTATGGCACTCGCACCGGAAATAATGCCGCTATTCTCCCCTGCGATGCCGCCCGCATGGTTTGCCGACTCCACCACGTTGCCGAAGGTCGTCACATTGGAAATATTCCCATTGTTCACGCCCGCTACAGCCCCCGCGTTATCCGTGCCGGTGAACGTACCGGAGTAAACGCGCAGATCTTCTACGGTGCCTGTATGAATTTTTCCTTCACCATCCTCGCGAGTTCCGATGGTACCAAAGATACCTGCATTGGTCAGCGTCTGGGTAGTCCCATCCGATTTCTTTGTGGTATCAAGACCGATGATGCGGTTGTCCCGGCCGTCGAAAATACCCGTATAGGATTCACCTTCTCCACTTGCGATAGCTTTGTAGTCGTTCACACCGCTCGCGTTGATGTCGTTTTTCAACGCGAAGTTGTAAGTCAGAATATTGCTGTCAGAATAGATATTTTTGTACTGCTGAATCCCCTTGAGCTGTTCGCCCGTGCTGACCCAGATATAGGTGTACTTCTGCGCATTGGCATCTGTATCGCCCGCAACCTTAAAGTTTAAGTGATTTAAGTCTTCAACGAATTTATCATTGCCTATATCAAATTTATCAAGATTAAATCCGCCTTTCCCCTCGTTAATCTCTTCATCCCACATGTCAACGGTAATTTTGCTGCTGTCTGCCGCGCTGCCGTTTTCCCCATTCTTAAACGTCAGCTTGAAGCCGTTCGTTCCGTCCGCAGGTTTCTGGAAATGGTCGAGGAATTCGTGGAGCCGGTTCACGTTGACCTGTTCCGCGAGCCCATCCACGCCTTCCCCTTCCGTCGTCAGAGTCCCTACGATGGAATTTGCCATTGTTTTAGCAGAGTCTTCTCCCATCTCATATTTCTCACTGAGAATATCCATAATGGCAGAAATGGCGGCATCTTTCTTGTTCTCTACTTCGTCCGGATTGGCGATCACGATGCCTGCCTGCTGAAGCGCCGCGGTGATATCCGCCATAAAGGATTCGCCGCGCACTTTGCCGATGTTCGTGAGGTCGAGCACTTTCTCGCCGGGAGCATCAAATGTGATATTTCCGCCCACATCGAGATCGCTGTCCATGTAGATGTCGCCAGAGGCGGTGACAGTGAGATCGCCGCCGGTGGTGACGATGCCTTCGCCTTTGTTGCCGTAGTATATGTTCACATGGCCGTCTTCGGCGTCGTTGGCGGTGATGGAAATATTGCCAGGTGTTTGAGTAAGTGTATCCGATGGTTGAGTAGTATAACCGAAGCGGTCGCCAATGTCGCTCATAGAGACATGAGGATCACTCACCGTCCCCGGTTTCCATCCTGTAGCCATGCCGTTGATGCCCGGCACTTTCACAGACTGTCCATCGGCAGATGTCAACTGCCCGTAAATATCCACGCTGCCGCCGGTGATGGAAATACTGCCATCCGTATTTTTTAGGGTTTCGGTATATTGTTTCCCATCCCAACTTGTTCCATCCTGCACATTCCCCGTGGCGATGACGCTGCCGTAGATGGTGACCTGGCCGTCCGCCTTGATGGTGACGGAGGAGCCATAAAGCTTCGACGCGCTGCCGAGAGCCACGTCTCCGGTGATGCTATGCGGATTTCCCCCATCGGTGTCTGCCTTGATAGTGAGCGCGCCGTCGCTGTAGATGAGGCCGCCGAAGTAGCCGCTGCCCCCGGTGGACATGAAATCGTTCAGCGTGAGGCCCGCGCCGTACACGGCAAGGCCCGCATCGTTATTGATACCGAGCTTCTGCCAATCAAAATCTAAATTGTCCTTTTGGCCGTTTGCTTTAACAATGGTGAGGAGCGGATCGTAGGCCGTGCCGTACTGGATGGAGCCGATGCCATTCAAATTCAGTTCGATGCCTTCTTTTTCACCAGAGAAATAATCTTCCGCATTCGGGAGGAAAGCATTCAGGATTGGCGTAGAACCCGCATAAATTCGCCATGCGAACCCCTCCTCCTCTACATTTCCGCCATTTATGGTTGTATCAGGAGCTGTAATACCGTCATCAAAGTGATACCGGTCCTTCTGATCTTTCTCAGCAAAATTGATTACGTAATTAGCGTTGTTCTTTCCTGCAGCCTCCAAATCCGCAAAGGTACCACCCAACTGAGTATCCGGCTGGATATAATGCGTATTTTCCACCTCAAAATGGCCACTACCAGCATTTGCCCAGATACTTCCTATCTTTCCCCCGTTCTCTGCATCATCAATATACAAATTACCAGTGGTGTAGGCATTTTTGATAGTTACATGATCTCCATTAAATGGATGATCCCCTCCAGCAGAATTATATCTATATACATCTCCAATGATTCCTCCGAGCGAACTGTGAGATTTTTCATCGTCCTTGTGCACCCAAAAACTCCGGAGTGTTCCCAGATTATATACATTACTCAGCGTAATATTTGCAATCGACACGTCCGCCGCACCAACGATACCGCCGACCTGACTTGATGCACTATGATTATTATTAACGACAGTGATATTGCCCGTATTGAATGCATTGTTGATGCTGCCCGTATACATCCATCCGGCGATGCCGCCAACCACGTTGTAGCCATTGTAGATGGCGCCGGTATTGTAGGCTTTTTCCACGGTGCCGGAGAGACGGCCCACGATGCCGCCCACGTGACGGCCGAAATAGTCGTAGTTTTTATCGCCAATCTGGCCTTTGTTGTACACATCGTACAACAGGGCCCACGCCGAAGACTCTTCCGTGGTATCGCCTACGATACCGCCCATGTTGATGGGATCAATCGAACCATCCGTTTTAGTATCTGACTGCCGGGTCGTACGAAGGTAGCCCAGATTGTAGGAACCGGCGATTTCACCATTGTACATCATGCCGGCAATGCCGCCGATCCCGGTGTACCCCATGACGTCGCCCGTGTTGTAGCTGTTCGACACAGCAGCTTTTGAATAATCCGTTTTTAACGTATCAACGTTCAGCGTACTTCCGTTGCTCCGGTCGATTTTGCCGACGATGCCGCCCGCATTGGCCGCTTTGCTTGCACTCCCTACAAATTCCGGATTCTCCGGCTCCAAAGTATGGACCGTACCGCGGTTCGCACTGGACGCGATGTATACGTTATTCCCGTCCATGTAGCCGACAATGCCGCCCATATTGCCAACGGTAAACGATTCTCTGCCGCTGCCTCTGATAGTTTCTTTAATAAATACAGGAATATTATTCTGAATTTGTCCATTCCATGCGCCGGTGGCCATGATATCACCGCCGTCGTTGACGCCATTGGTCACTACATATTTGTCATTTGCTGGCGCACTCTCACTATTGGCAAAATAGCCTGCAATGCCGCCCACATTGTGCGCGCCGCGAATCTCATTCTCCCGGTTCGTGGCATTGGTGATATTCGTGTTGACGGCGCTCCCCACGATACCGCCTACATTTCCCGCAGTGTAATAAGTAGATGTTACATCTTTCGTATCATTACCATTAACATTAGTGACGGTTTCTGTAAACGTCTTAGATGCAGAACTGACGTTGCCCGTATTCAGTACATCTGTAATCGTGCTGTTCCCAGACGCACTGCCTGCAATGCCGCCTGCATTGGCGATATAAACATCAACTTCCGCCAGTCCATCACTATTCGTACCCGTACTGGAATGATCTGTATGATAAATATATGTACCCGTCACCTGTCTATTGGCCAATACATTGCCGCTGTTTTCGGCATTCTGCACCGTGGTGCCTTCCATCTGTCCGACGATGCCGCCTACGTTGTACGCGCCGGTGACGTCGAGGCGGTTGTAGATGAGATTCGTGCCATCGCCGAGCTTTGAAGCATAGGCATGGCCGACGAGGCCGCCCACGTTGTGGCCCTCGCCAGTGACGCTGCCCAGATTGTAGCTCGTACCATCAAGTGTTCCCTGATACAGATTACCGATAAGGCCGCCTGCATCGCTGATCGTTCCACCATTCCCGTCAGAAGTGCCACTGCTCACAACTGTGCCGGTATTGACCATATTGGAAAAATGCGCATCCGCACTGCCGACCGTTATCGGCTTATCGCTGTCCTCCACCTGATCGATCTCATCGCCGCTGTAGCCAATGATTCCGCCTACATCCGCGCCGCCTGTCACGGAGGCGCTGTTCATGACATTATTTACGTGCGTATTGCCAAGCACTGCGCCCGCGAGGCTGCCCACGACATTGCCGCCTGTGATAGCGCCGCCGACGAAGGTGACGTTATTGATCTCCGCCTCATGAAGCACTCCAAAGAGACCAACATTGACGGCATCTGCCCTGTTGATATTCAGATTAAAAATATTATAGCTAAGACCGTCGAAATTCCCATGGAAACCATATTTACTATTTTCGACAATCACCTTTCCAGTGCTGTCAATGCCGATGGGCTTAAAGCCTTTCTTGTCGTTCCAGTCCTGCGTGGCGGTGGCGTCGATGCTGTTGCGGAGGGCGTAATTGCCGCCGAGGTTGGTATCGATCTTCTGGAGCTGCTCCACGTCTTCCACCCACATGTAGCCTTTGAGGTCGATGACGGCGGTTCCGTTTTCCATGACGGTAGCCAGGTCGGAGATCTTCTTATCTTTCCCCGCGTAAGTCTCATTCTCTTTGTCATAGGCGTCGTAGCCGATGACCACGCTGCCCGCATCGGTGGTATTGACCTTGATATTCCCCGCGGCCATCTTCTCGTCGCCGGTCTTCAGGCGTTCCGTATCGATGACGATGCGATTGCCGTCGAAGGTCACGTGGTCAGCATTGACATTGCCGAGGCTCATGAGAACGGCATCAGGATTTTCATTCATGGCCTGTGATTGAATCAGCTTTGTAATATCCGTGCTGTCATTAACACCTTTCAATACGTCGTCCGTCATATTTCTATTGGACACGTAGAGGCTGCCTACGTTGATCTGGGCGGAGTTGCTGATTTCTACGCCGGCGGGATTGACGATGTAGATATTACCTTCCGCCGCACTGATGGCGCCGTAAATCTGGGACATCCCGTTTGCCTGATTGACGTAGTTCAGCGTATTAAAACGGTCTCCCCCATTATAACTCTCGCCTTTTTCAAAATTAACTGTAGCGTTGGCGCCGACATTGAAGCTATCCCATTTGATGACGCCGTTCTGTGTATTCTGCGTAATGGTCATCTGCCCATTGGACGGAGCGCCGATGGTTCCGCTGCCGGCGACGAAGTTTCCGTCCTGCGGCAGCTGGGTATTGGGAACGACGCCGGACGCGGCAAGGGCAGGCGCGGCGGCGCATGCGGCCGCCCCCGCGAGGAGACCGGCGAGAATGCGTTTTTTGAGAATGTTTCTGTATTTCATGGTCTTTCCTTCCTTATCCATACATCAGAACATCTTGTATACCTGGAACCATACACGGCCGTCGTGGTCGGTGGGCTCCGTCAGGTCAGGCCGGGCGTTGAATTTCCGGGCGTAGTCGAGCTGGGCGTACCAGTCGTTCGGCATGGCATAGCGGAGGCCGACGCCCCAGCTGTAGAGGCGCTCGCTCCTGTCCCATACGCGGCCTTTCGCATAGCCCGCGTCGACGAAAAGGGCCGCTTCGAGCCCTTCGATGCCGGTGGCGCGGCGCACTTCGGCGGTGCCGAGCCAGCCGGAGTCGCCGTAGCCGTCGCCGTTGCCGTAGCCGCGGACGCCGTTCATGCCGCCCAGGTAGAACTGTTCGCTCCCGTCGAGAGCGCGGCTGCCGAGCTGCCACGACGTGCGGATGCGGTAGTTCCACGGGCCGTCGTACCAGACTTTCAGCAGGTCGCCGGTGAGTTTGTGGTAAGCGCCGTCGATGAACGCCCCGTCTTCGGCGTCCATATTTCCATACCAGTAGATAAGGTCGTACTGAAGGAACTCATTCGGCAGGTACTGGCTGCCGGAGATGCCCACGTGCCATACGTCGGCGTCTTTTTCATTGCGCATGGTACCGATATCCACATGGAAGCGGTATTTATTGGTAATCTTCCGGTGGTCGTAGCCGTAGATCAAGGTGACCCGGTCGGAGCGGTCGCGGTAGAGAGGCGTGAGACCGTAGAGGCTGATGCCTTCGGAACGACCGAGGGAGTCGTAGAAGCCGTTCGTGTGGAGCTCGTATTCGCTGCGGCTGTAGGCGACGCCCAGACGGGTGCCGTCCCGTCCGACGGGCAGTTCATACCGGGCCGCGTAGTTTTCCACATCGTGGCTGGACCATGTGCCGGAAAGGACGATCTTATCGCCCTGATGGCCGGGGTTATTGATCTCCGTATTGAAGCCGTAGCGGTAGCGGCCGGAATAGTAGCCGCCGCCATTGTCGACGAAGACGTAGTTGTTCCACACGGGGCGGCGGGCCGCTTCGATATCCACAGAGGTCGTGCCGGGGGCGCTCCCCGGGCGGAGGACGGCGCGGGCCATGACGCCGGGCAGGTCGTTCAGGTTGTTCACCGCCGCTTCCAGCGTGCGGTCAGTCATGGTCCCGCCGGGCTTCATCGTGTGCAGGTATCCTTCCAGGACGGAGTCGGCCACGTCGGTCGTATTGGCCGCGAGCTTCACTTCGTCGTAGGAGGCGACGTACATTTTGATCTCCAGGCGGCCGTCTTTCACTTCCTGCGGAGGCACGACGGCCTGCGCCACAGGGTAGCCGCAGGATTTCGCGTAGCCGGTGATATCGGCGGCGAGGGCCGGAAGCTCGGAAGCCTCCACGCTCCGGTGAGTGTACCGATCAAGGATGGCGGCGAGGCGGCCTTCCCCGTCGGGCAGGGCAAAGCCCGTAAGGACGATCTCCCGCACGTAGAAGGCGGGCGCTTCGGCGGTGCCCGTATTGCCGGGGCGGAAGCCGGGTTCGGCGACGACGGTCTCTTCGCCGGTGCGGTTGTACGGATAGGTGGTGACCGCTTCTTTGTCGAAGGTGGGAATGGGCGACTGGGCCATGGCGGTGCTTCCCGCCGCGGCCAGCGCCAGCAGCAGACATACTTTTTTTTTCATAGGATCGCTCTCCAACTATTTTCTTCCGGCTGACAGGCCGGTGACAGGGATTTTGCTTTTAGTTTACTACAGCCCCCCCCAGTTTAGCAATCCGTGTCTATCGATATTAGAAAAACAGCAGGATTTTCCCGCAAAATTTTTCCCGCCTCTTTCCTAAAGGCACTGCGTCATTCCACCCCGCTCCCTTCCGCGGCGCCCCGGTCTGTGAAGCGCGGCCTCTCCCGCAGAAATCGGGCGCACAAAAAAAGACCTCCGAAGAGGTCTCTTTCTGTCTATTCGGCATCCGGCTCAGCGGAGCGCGCAGCGGATGGCTTCCAGCGCCTTCACGATGTCTGCCATCCACGCGTCGACTTCTTTGTCGGTGAGGGTCTTCGCGGGATCGCGGAAGGACAGGGCGTAGGCCATGCTCTTCTTGCCTTCCGGCACCTGTTCGCCCTGATAGAGGTCGAAGAGGCGGACGGACTCGAGGCACGGGCCGCCGGCGCGGCGGATCACGGCCGCCACTTCTTCATTGGTCAGTTCTTCCGGCACGAGGACGGCGATGTCCCTGTCATTGGCGGGGAATTTGGCGATCTTCTCGTAATCCGCGCCGTCATTGTAGAAGCGGGTCAGCACGGGAACGGAGAAGAAGAATCCGTACACGGTC
>UQYL01000002.1 GCA_900545365.1 uncultured Dialister sp.
CGCTTTGGCGCGAATATCGACATCGGCTACTACGATCAGGCGCAAGGCAATTTAGATGAGAGTAAGACGGTCATCGATGAGATCTGGGATCTGCACCCCTACATGACGCAGACGCAGGTGCGTAGCGCATTGGCGGTGTTCCTTTTTAAAGGCGAAGACGTGTATAAGCCCGTGAAAGGGCTTTCCGGCGGCGAGCGTGCGCGTGTGCTGCTTTTAAAGCTGATGCTTTCCAAAGCGAACCTTTTGATCCTCGACGAACCGACGAACCATCTCGATATGGGCATGCTGGAATGGCTGGAGGAATATCTCCGTTCTTATAAAGGCGGCATCCTCATGGTCTCCCACGACCGGTACTTCCTCGACGCCGTGGCGACGGGCATCGTCGATCTGGAAAACTGCCATATCCGCAGCTTCCGCGGCGGCTACACGCGGTACCAGCAGACAAAGGTGCAGCAGGACGCGGCTTACGAAAAAGCCTATGAGAAGCAGCAGGAGCACATCAAAGAGACGGAAGAATACATCCGCCGGTACAAGGCGGGCATCAAGTCGAAGCAGGCCAGAGGCCGCCAGTCTCAGCTGGACAGGCTGGAGCGGCTCGAAGCGCCGAAGCACAGGAAATCCATGCGTTTTCATTTCACGCCGCCGGAAGAATGCGCGGACCGTGTGCTGGACGTGCTTCACGGAACGGCGGCGTATGGAGAGCACGTCATTTTTCGGGACGTGAGCTTCCAGATACGAAAAGGGGAGAGCGTCGGCCTCATCGGGCCGAACGGCGCCGGCAAAACGACGCTCCTGAAGCTCGTCACAGGCGATAAGAAACCGTCGGAAGGGCTGGTGCAGCTGGGGAGCAACGTGCAGCCCGGCTATTATTCGCAGGAACAGGAAGCGCTTGACCCGAAACTGACCGTGCTGGAGCAGGTGGAAGAAGCAGGCGGCTGCGGAGAAGGAGAAGCGAGAAATCTGCTGGGCATGTTCCTTTTCCGCGGCGACGACGTATTCAAATCCATATCCCTCCTTTCCGGCGGGGAAAAAGCGCGGCTCTCCCTGCTGCTGCTTTTCCTGTCGCGGCCGAACTTCCTCATCCTCGACGAACCGACGAACCATCTGGATATCCCCACGCGGGAAGTGATGGAAGAAGCCATCGAAGCCTTCGGCGGCACCTGCTTCATCGTTTCCCACGACCGGTATTTTCTGGACAAAGTGGTGACGCGCATCCTGGAGATGGACGGCGGGAAGCTCACGGAATACCTGGGCAATTACACCTATTACAGGGAAAAGAAAAAAGATCTCGAAGAATTTGAGCGGGACCGGCAGGGCGCGGCGGAGGAAGCGAAGCCTGCGGCAGCGGCTCCGGAAGAGAAGACGACCCGCCCGGCGGCGGAGGAGAAAAAAGAACTCACGCCCGCGGCGGCGGAGAAGATCAGCCGTCTCGAAATGGAGATCGCCCGGCAGGAAGCGGCGCTCAAAATGTACGAGATGGAAATGAATGCCGCGGCAGCCGATCCGGCGGCTTACGCGGAAGCGGCGGCGCGGTACGGGGAGGAGGAAAAAAAGCTGGATGCGCTCTATGAGAAATGGGAAGCGGCGGCAGAATAAAAAACAGAAGCATGGATTGCGGTCCATGCTTTTTTTATGGGCAACCGCATTGTTTAGAAGAATAAAATAATAATGTTTCTCAAAATCTTTGACAAACGCAGAATCGGAGGATATAATAATTTAGAAATTAGGAATATCTAATTTTAAATACATGGCATGCTTATTTAAATTTATAGATATAGCAAATCTATAAACATCGATAAGCCTGCGGAAAGAAGGACTGAGATGAAACTGAGCGAAGCGAAAGCAGGAACCCTGGTCAGGATCGACGGTATTGAGGCGTCAGAACTCAAGACACGGCTCATGAGCATGGGATTTGTCAAGGGGACGAAAGTCCGGGTGCTGCGGCGCGGCCCCATGGGCGACCCGCTGGCGGTGCTGGTGCGGTCGTTCAAGATGGCGGTCCGCCGGCAGGACGCGGAGAAGATTGCGGTGACGGAGATCGCGGAATAGGAGGCAGCGTATGGGAATGATATCTGTAGCCCTGACGGGAAATCCGAATACAGGCAAATCAACGGTATTTAATGAACTCACCGGCATCCGGCAGAAGATCGGGAACTGGCCGGGCGTCACCATCGACAAAAAGCAGGGGTATACGAACCACAACGGCCGGGCGATTGCCGTCATGGATCTGCCCGGCACGTACAGCCTGAACGCCCGCTCCGCGGAAGAGAAGATCGTCGAAAATTATCTGAAAAGCGAAAGGCCCGACATCGTGGTCGATGTGATCGATTCCGCCAATATCGACAGGAACCTGTTTCTCTGCCTCCAGCTGCTGGAGCGCCGCATTCCCGTGCTGCTCGACCTCAATATGCAGGACGAAGCGCAGAAAAAGGGCGTGGAGATCTCCACGGCGAAATTATCGAAAATGCTCGGCATGCCGGTGGTGCAGACCGTCGGGCGGAGCAGCAAAAGCACGAAAAAACTGCTCGACGTTTTCACGTCGACCGTCATGTCGGACTATCACAATTCCCCCGAAGTGGAAGCGTACATCGCGCGCCTCGATGAGATTCGCCGCACCGTGACGGACCCGGCGAAACAGGAAGAAGCGGTCATGGAAGAAAGGTACGCTTTCATCGACAGGATCGTTTCGGAGACGGTGACTTTCCATCAGGCGGGCGCCGACGTGTCGGATAAACTGGACCGGGTGCTGGCGAACGGTTTCCTGTCCATCCCGGTCATGCTGGCCATGATGTACCTGGCTTTCCAGATCACCTTCACATGGATCGGCCAGCCCGTCGCCGATTTCCTGGACGCGCTCATCAATGAGGACTTCATGGAATGGGCGGGGGAAATGCTTGCCGGACTGGGCGTGGCGGACTGGATGCAGTCCCTCATCTGCGACGGCATCATTGCCGGCGTGGGCGGCGTCATGACCTTCGTGCCGCTGATCTTTACGCTCTTCTTCTGCCTGTCCTTCCTGGACGGCACGGGCTACATGGCGCGCGTCGCTTTCGTGCTGGACCCGATCATGAAGAAATCGGGACTCTCCGGCAAGGCCGTCATGCCGATCATCACCGGTTTCGGCTGCGCCGTGCCGGGCATCATGGGGGCGCGCGTTCTCGATTCCAACCGGGACCGCATGCTGACCATCCTCGTCACGCCGTTTCTGACGTGCGGCGCGAAGCTCCCCGTGCTGGCGCTCTTCGGCGCGGTCTTCTTCGGCGGCCAGGCGGCGAACGTGGTTTTTGCCATGTATATCGTGGGGATCCTCGGCGCATTTCTCGCGTCCGCGGTGTATACGAAAACGATCTTCAAAGCGGAAGACGCCAGCTTCGTTCTGGAGCTGCCGCCGTACCGCTGGCCTGATATGAAAACGGTGCTTCTCGAGACCTGGGACAAGGGCAAGGGCTACCTCATCAAGGCGGGGACGATCATCCTCGCCATGTCCGTCCTTATCTGGTTCCTTTCCAGCTACAACATGAACGGCCCTGTTGATGACATGTCGGAAAGCTTCCTCGCGGCGCTGGGCGGCGCGATGTCCGTCCTCTTCACCTTCCACGGCTTTGATACGTGGGAAGCGGGCTCCGCGGTGCTCACGGGCATCATGGCAAAAGAAGCGGTCGTTTCCACCATGGGCATCCTCTACGGCCTGCCCGATCTCTCCCCGGATATGGATGAAGCGGAAATGATCGCCACCGCCGCGGGCTCGGGACTGGCAGCGGCATTCACCCCCGCGTCCGCGCTGGCCTTCATGGTCTTCTCTCAGCTGTACACGCCCTGCATGACCGCCCTCGGCACGATCAAAAAGGAAACGGGCAGCTGGTACTGGATGGGTTTCTCCGCGGTCTCCCAGTTCGTCATCGGCTGGGGCGTCTCTCTCATCGTGTACCGGATCGCGCTGGCTGTGGGCATGTAATTCCGAAATTTTCGCAGATTCGCCGGAGCGCGTCTCCGGGGCGGGAGCCCGGTTTTCCCCCTTTTCTTCCGGGCCGCCCGCCGATGGATAAGGAGGATCTATGACAAGCGGCGATATCATCACGTGGGTGCTCTTTGTTATCATCATGGCGGCATTCGCGGTCGGAGTCCGGCACATCGTCCGCAATTTCATGAGCGGCGAGAGCGATTGCTGCAAAGGCGGCTCGTCTCCTTTCTGCACGGGCTGCGCCAAGGAAGAGACGACGGCGCGGGAGCGGGAAAACGCGGCGAAAGCCTGGGCGGCGATCCGCGCGGAAGCCAGAGAGAAACGCGGCGCTTCTTCGCGCTGCGGAGCCCGCCGGACGGAGAGCGGGCGCTGCCCCGCGTGCCGGGAAAAGAGTGAAAAGCAGTAAAAAAGACGGCGTTCCGAAAAGGAGCGCTGTTTTTTTGTGCAAACGCGCCTCCGCCGATATAATAAGAAAATAAAGGAGGAGATCAGATGGAGCTGGAATGGACTGTGCCGGAAGAGTGCGGGGAGCTCATGCTCCGGTCGTTCATCCGCGGGCGCGCCGGTCTGTCGGCGTCGCTGTGGAAGCGGATAAAATGGAACGGACGGGTCACGGTGAACGGGGAAGATGTGCACAACGCCCGCATGACCGTCCGCGGGGGCGACCGCATTCACTGCGAATGGGAAGAAGAGTCGGACATCGTGGCGGCGGATATTCCTCTCTCCGTGGTGTATGAAGACGAAGACCTCCTCGCCGTCGATAAGGGGCCGGGCATGATCATCCATCCCACGCACCGGGACATCTGCGACAGCCTCGTGAACGCCTGCGCCGGGTATTTCGCCTCCCGCGGGGAGCGGGCGGGCATCCATCCGGTGTACCGGCTCGACAGGAATACTACAGGGCTCGTCATCGTGGCGAAGTCGGCGAAAGTGCAGTACGATCTCTCCCGCAGCCACGATCAGATCACGCGGCGCTACATCGCCCTCGCTTCCGGTCATCTGGAAGAGGAGCGGGGGACGGCGGACGCGCCCATCGGCAGGAAGCCCGGAAGCATTGTGGAATGGACCGTGCGGGACGACGGGCGGCGGGCTGTCACTTCTTGGGAAGTGCTCGGCCGGGGCGAAGGGTACGACGTGCTCCGTCTCCGCCTCTACACGGGCCGCACCCACCAGATCCGGGTGCACATGGCCCATCTCGGCCATCCGCTCCTGGGAGACGACCTCTACGGCGGGCCGTGCGGGCTCATCGGCAGGCAGGCGCTCCACGCGGCGGAAGCGGAATTCCGCCATCCCCGCACGGGAGAACTCATGCGCCTCACCGCGCCGCTTCCCGACGACATGCGGCGCCTCGCGGAGAAAGCGGGTGTTTTTTATAAAGGATAAGGAGATACCATGATCGAGATCAGAAAGGGCATGCCCATCGTTACATTTTCCCTTTTCAAAAAAGCGGGCGGCATCGCCGCGGCGGTGGCGTCGAGAAAGGGCGGCGTGTCGGAAGCGCCTTTCGATTCCCTCAATATGAGCTTTTCCGCCGGGGACGACCCGGCAGCTGTCCGGGAGAACCGGCGGCGTTTTCTTACGCTCCTCGGCTCCGATCCGGCGAAGGCGGTGAGCTGCCATCAGGTGCACGGGACGGACATTTTGGAAATGGGCCGGGACGACGCCGGGCGGGGCGCGCTCTCCGCGGAAACGGCGGTGCCCGCCTGCGACGGGCTCATTACCCGTGAAAAGGGGCTGCCTCTCACCATGAATTTCGCCGACTGCACGCCGCTCCTCTTTTACGACCCGGAACACCGCGCGGCGGGCATCGCCCACGGCGGATGGCGCGGCACGGCGGGAGACATCGCCGGGAAGACCGTGCGCCTCATGGGGGAAAAGTACGGCACGAAGCCGGAGCGTCTCCTCGCGGGGATCGGCCCGGCCATCGGGAAATGCTGCTTTGAAGTGGGGCCCGATGTGATCGGCGCGTTCCGGGCTCTTTTCGGCGAAGAAGAAATGGCGGCGCTCGCGGCGGAGAAAGAAGGGGGCAAGTATCTTTTCAACCTGCCCGGCGCGAACCGGTGTCTCCTCCTGCGGGCGGGCCTCGCGGCGGCGCACATCGAAGACGCGGGGCTCTGCACGTACTGCCGGGACGACCTCTTTTTCTCCTACCGGAAATCCGGCGGGAAAACGGGGCGGCACATGGCGGCGGTCATGCTCGTGTGATGCCGACTTGCGGCGCGGAAACGCGTATGATATACTAAGTGCGTAATATTTGCATTTTCATAGTTTCCTTTGGAGTGAGCTGCTGCGGCTCACTTTTTCTTATAGTGTGAAAGATTTCAGCGCGGGCGGAGACCCCGCGGCAGGGAGGGATGCGCATGGCTCATAAAGAGATCGAGACGGCGGCGGAAGAGCTGCTCACGCCGTACCTGGAAGCGGAAGGCGTGGAGATCGTCGATGTGGAGTACGTAAGGGAGAGGAACTGGATCCTCCGCCTCTATATCGACAAGGAAGGCGGCGTCGATCTGGCGGACTGCCAGAAAGTCAGCGAGGAAGTGGGAAAGCTCCTCGATGAGAAAGACCTCATTCCCGGCAATTACCTGCTGGAAGTATCCTCGCCCGGCGTGGACCGGGTCATCAAAAAAGACCGGGATTTCGCCCGCTTCTCCGGCTCGGATGTGGACGTGAAGCTCTTCGCGCCCATGGAAGAGGGAGAAAAGAAGATCCCCAAGACCTTCACGGCGGCCCTCGGGGGGCTGACGGAAGAGGGAGAAGTCCGGCTCGTCATGGAAGACGGCGGAGAGATCACCATTCCCAGAGAAAAAGTCTCGCAGATCAGACTGCATTTTACATTTTAATCAGGAGGCAGAATTCATCGTGAACGAACAGTTGCTCAAAGCAGTGGAAGTATTGGTCAAGACAAAAAAGGTACCGGAAAACGTTATTTTCAGCGCGCTGGAATCCGTGCTCCTGACCGCGTATAAGAGAGAGACCGGCAGCAATGCCAATACCTCCGTCAGCATTGACCGCAGCACCGGCGAATACCATATCTATGCGGAAAAGACCGTCGTCGAGACCGTCGATCCGGAAGCGGAGAATGCGGCGAGCCAGATCTCCGTGGCGGACGCGAAAAAGATCAATCCCGCCTATGAAGCGGGCGACATGCTCCATATCGAAGTGACGCCGAAGAATTTCGGCCGCATGGCCGCGCAGACCGCGAAGCAGGTCATGATCCAGAAGCTCCGCGAAGCGGAACGGGGCGTCATTTACGACGAATTTTCCGGCCGCGAAGGCGACATCATCACGGGCACCGTGAAATGGAGCGAATCCCGCAACATTTATGTCGACCTGGGCCGTGTGGAAGGGACGCTTCCTTTCCTTGAACAGACGGAAGGCGAGACCTTCGAGCCGAACGACAAGATCAAGTGCTATGTGAAAGAAGTGAAGCGCACCACGAAAGGACCGGAGATCATTCTCTCCCGCCGCGCTCCCGACCTGCTGAAGCGCCTCTTCGAGCTGGAAGTGCCGGAGATCTACAGCGGCACTGTGGAGATCAAGGCCGTCGTCCGTGAAGCGGGCTCGCGCTCCAAGATCGCCGTCTACGCCATGGACCCCACCGTCGATCCTGTCGGCGCGTGCGTCGGCCCGAAGGGGCAGCGCGTCCAGAATATCGTCGACGAGCTCCACGGCGAAAAGATCGACATCGTCCGCTGGGATGAAGACCCGGCGGTATACATCGCGAATGCCCTTTCCCCGGCGAAAGTCGTTTCCGTTTCCGTGGCGGAAGAAGAAAAGGCGTCCCTCGTCATTGTAGAAGACTACCAGCTGTCCCTGGCCATCGGCAAAGCGGGGCAGAACGCGCGCCTCGCGGCGAAGCTCACCGGCTGGAAGATCGATATCAAGAGCGAATCCCAGGCGGCGGAAGAAGGCTTCGGAGAAGAGGAAGAGGACGGCGATATCCTCGGAGATATCGAAGAAGCGGGGAATGAAGCATGAAGGTAAAGAAGATCCCCATGCGCCGCTGCGTGGGCTGCGGGGAGCAGAAGCCGAAAAAAGAACTGCTCCGCATCGTAGCGCTGCCCACCGGCGAGATCGAAGTCGACCGGACGGGCAAGAAATCGGGCCGCGGCGTCTACATCTGCGACAATGCGGACTGCTTCGCGAAGGCCTTCGATTCCCACGGGCTGGAGCGGTCGCTGAAGCGCCCCGTATCCAGAGACGTATACACGGCGCTGAAAGATTCCCTCAGCCATGAATGACGAAGCGATATACCGGTTTCTCGGACTGGGGCAGAGAGCGGGATACATGCTCTCCGGCAGTCAGCAGCTGAGAGACGGGCTGAAGAACAGGAAAGGGAAGCTCCTCATCATCACGGAGGATACTTCCGAAAGGACGAGAAAAGAGCTCACCGCCATGGCGGAGAGGTACCGCATCGAGTGGAGGCTCTTTGGAAATAAAGATGATCTGGGCAGAGCGCTCGGCAAGGGCGTGAGGACAGCCGTGCTGATCACCGACGGCGGGTTCGGCAGAGCCGTCAGGAGCAGGCTGGATGCCGGTCATCTCACAGGAGAGGAGGCTGCGTATGCCAAAATATAGAGTATATGAATTAGCGAAAATGTTTGGAAAAACAAATGAGGAGGTCATCGACATTTTGAAAAAGAACCAGTATGAAGTGACCCGGGCGGTCAACAGTGTCGATGAGAAGGCAAAGGAGATCCTCGACCGCGAGCTGGCGGCGAAAAAGCCCGCGAAGAAGCCCGCTTTCCGCACGGTGCGCTTTGACAGCAAGGGGCGCCCGCAGGACGGAAGGAAAACGCAGGGACAGGGCGGATTCTCCGCATCCTACTCCACGGACGGCGCGGAACAGGAAGCGCGCGCCGCGGTCATGAAGAAAGCCGCTCCCCAGAAACAGGAAGCCCGCCCGGCGGCAAAGCCCGAAGGACAGCGGCCCGCCGCGAGACCGCAGGGACAGAGACCGGCAGAGAGCCGCCCGGCTCACGGGGAATCCCGTCCGGGAGACCGGAAAGACGGCCGTCCGCAGCAGCGTCAGGGCGGAGACAGAGGCGGATTCCGCCAGGACCGCCCGGCAGGCCGTCAGGACCGTCCGGGAGACCGGAGAGACAGCCGTCCGAAGCAGGCCGCGCCGCAGAACCGCCCGAAACCGGCGGCGGCTCCCGCTCCGGCTCCGGCGCCCGCCGCGGAACAGCGCCGCGCGGAAAAACCCGCGAAGAAGAGCAAAAAAGACTATGAGCGCAGCAGAAGGGAGAAAGAAGGCACCTCCCTGATGGCGCAGTCCATGAAACAGAATAAAAAGAAGAAACACGGCGGCGAAAAGAAAGCCGTCTCCTATCCGACGGAAGTGACGCTCCCGCCGTCGGCCACCGTCAAAGACCTGGCGAACCTCTTCGGCCGCGAAGTGAGCGAAGTCATCATGCAGCTCATGAAGCTCGGCATCATGGCGACGATCAATCAGAACGTCGATCCCGACGCGGCGGCGCTCCTGGCCGATGAATTCGGCGTCACCCTCCTCGAACCGGAAAAGACCGCCGATCCCACGGAATACACCCCCGCGCCGGACGATCCGCGCTTCCTGAAGCCCCGTCCGCCGGTGGTCACCATCATGGGCCACGTCGATCACGGCAAGACCACCCTCCTCGACGCGTTCCGCCAGACCGACGTGGCGCTTCACGAAGCGGGGGGCATCACCCAGCGCATCGGCGCGTACCAGATCCGCTACAAAAATCAGAAGATCACCTTCCTCGACACGCCGGGGCATGAAGCCTTCACGGCCATGCGCACCCGCGGCGCGCAGGTCACCGACGTGGCGGTCATCATCGTAGCGGCCGACGACGGCGTCATGCCGCAGACCGTCGAAGCGATCAATCACGCGAAGAGCGCCGGCGTTCCGATCATCGTGGCCATCAATAAGATCGACAAGCCCGGCGCGAATCCCGACCACATCAAAGAAGAACTGTCCCATCAGGGCCTCATCGCCGAAGACTGGGGCGGCGACGTCATCATGGTGCCGATCTCCGCGAAGAAGCGCATCGGTCTCGATGAACTGCTGGACAATATTCTCCTCGTGGCGGAAATGGAAGAACTCAAGGCGAACCCGCGGCGCGAAGCCTACGGCGTCGTCATCGAAGCGCAGCTCGACAAGGGCCGCGGCCCCGTCATGAACGTGCTCGTTCAGAACGGCACGCTCCACGTGGGCGACGGCATTCTCGCGGGCAAGTGCTGGGGACGCGTCCGCGCCATGGCCAATGAGACCGGCCGCAAGCTGAAATCGGCAGAACCTTCCGCTCCGGCGGAGATCCTCGGCATGAGCGGCGTGCCGGAAGCGGGCGACCATTTCTACGTCATGGACGAAAGAAAAGCCAGAGAGATCGCTGAAATGCGCGCCGTCCGCGCGAAAGAAGAAGAACGGGGACGCGTCCAGAAGATCACCCTCGACAATATCTTTGACAAGATCAAAGAAGGGGAAATGAAAGAACTGGACATCATCATCAAGGCCGACGTTCAGGGCTCCGTGGAAGCGCTGCAGCAGTCCCTCGAAAATATCAAGAGCGAAAAAGTCCGCATCTCCGTCGTCCACTCCGCAGTCGGCGCGATCAGCGAATCGGACATCATGCTCGCCTCCGCGTCGAACGCGCTCATCATCGGCTTCAACGTCCGCCCCGACGCGAACGCCCGGAAGCTGGCGGAGCAGGAAAAGATCGACGTCCGCCTCTACCGTGTCATCTACGACGTCATCAACGACGTGAAAGCCGCCATGGCGGGGCTCCTGGCTCCGACCATCAAGGAAGTCCTTCTGGGCCATGCGGAAGTCCGTCAGGTCATCCACACCCCGAAAGTCATCGTTGCCGGTTCCTATGTGACCGACGGCAAGATCACCAGCAACTGCCAGCTCCGCATCGTGCGCGACGGCATCGTGATCCACGAGGGCAAGATCAATTCCCTCCGCCGCTTCAAGGACGATGTGAAGGAAGTCACCGAAGGCTACGAATGCGGCATTGCCATCGACAATTACCGCGACGTCAAGGAAGGCGACCAGCTGGAAGCCTTCAAGCTGCAGGAAGAAGCAGCCGAGCTGGAATGATCCGCCCGGGAGAGCCCGCGGCGCAATGCATCATAAGGGACGCCGCCGCATGGCGGCGTTTTCCCCTTTTCAGGGAAAAGGAGAGACCATGTCAGAACTAAGAGTCAGAAAAATACAGGAATTCATCAAACAGGAAGTCGGCCAGATGCTCCTCCGCGACCTGAAGGATCCCCGCCTCGGCTTCATCACCGTGACGGGGGTGAAAGTCACGGGAGACCTGCGGGAAGCCGTGATCTACGTGAGCCTCTTCGGCGGCGCGGAAGAAAAGAAAGCCTCCCTCGAAGCGCTGGACAAGGCGAAGGGCTTCATCCGCCGCGAGCTGGGGCAGCGCCTCAAGATCTACTACACGCCGACCATCACCTTCAAAGAGGACACCTCCCTCGACTACGGCATGCACATCGACGGCCTGCTGAAAAAGATCGAAAAGGAAGACAAGGAATGAAAATAGAAAGAGAAGACGTCCTCCGCTTCATCGAGAGCCATGAGAGCTTCCTCCTGGTCGGGCACATCCATCCGGACGGAGACGACATCGGCTCCATCTGCGCGCTCCACAATGTGCTCCGCGCCATGGGGAAACACGCCGATATGGTCATCGGCGACGCCGTGCCGGAGCGGTTCCATTTTCTGGAGACGGCGAGAAAGATCGGCACGGCCGTCCCAGAAGGCGTCCGCTATGACGCGCTCATCTTCACCGACCTGTCCAATATCGAGCGGGGCGGGGACTTTGATTTCCCCAAAGCCGACAGCCTCTGCATCGACCACCATATTTCCAATACGGAGTACACCGATCTCCTCTGGCTCCGCGCGGACTACGCGGCGACGGCGGAAATGCTGGCGGAGCTCTTCCTAGAGCACGGTCTCCCCATGGACAGCGACGCGAAAAACGCCCTCTACATGGGCATCGGCACGGACAGCGGATTCTTCAAATTCAGCAATACTTCCGCCCACACGCTCCTCATGGCGAGCCGCCTCGTCGCGGCGGGAGCCCGTCCCGATTTCATCTCCAACCATCTCGACGTGACCACGAAGACCTCCATGGATGTCTACCGGCGCGTCCTCGATACGCTCCACTATGCCTGCGGCGGGAAGATCGGCATCGCCGCCATGGATGAGACCTCCATGGCCATGGACGGGGAAAATTCCGATTACTACGTGAGCATTCCCCGCCGGGTGGAAGGCGTGGAGATCGGCGTCCTCCTCAAGGCGGACGGCCCGGAGACGACGCGCCTCTCCATCCGTTCCAGAGAATACGCCAATGTGTCCGAACTGGCGTCGCGCTTCGGCGGCGGCGGACATATCCGCGCGGCGGGCTGCACCATCCCGCTGCCCCTGGCGGAAGCGGAAAAGGCCTTCCTCGCGGAAGCGGAGAAATACATCTGATGGACGGCGTGCTGAACGTATTGAAGCCCGCGGGGATGACCTCTTTCGACGTCATCGCCTTCCTGCGGCGCGTATACGGCCAGAAAAAGATCGGCCACGGCGGCACCCTCGACCCGCTCGCGGCGGGCGTGCTGCCGGTCTTCCTCGGCCGGGCGGCGAGGCTCATCGAGTACGCCCCCATTCATACGAAGACCTACGAAGCGGAATTTCTCATGGGATTCGAGACCGATACGGAAGACGTCACCGGGAAGATCACCGCCCGCGGGGAGCCCCTCACGGACATCGGCGCGTGGGAGCGCGCGGCGGAAAATTTCCGCGGCTCCGTCATGCAGGTGCCCTCGGCGTACTCGGCGAAGCAGATCGGCGGACGGCGCGCCTATGACCTCGCGCGGGAAGGAAAAGAAGTTGCCCTCCCGGCGAGACCGGTGGAGATCAGCCGCCTTTGTATCCGGGGGATCGACCCGCCGTATCTGCGCCTCTCCGTGACCTGTTCCTCCGGCACCTACGTGCGGGCGCTGGGCCGCGACCTCGGCCGGGCGGCGGGGTGTCCCCTCACCATGTCCTTCCTGCTCCGCACGGAAATGGGGCCCTTCCGCATCAGCGAAGCGAAGACCCTCGAAGAGATCGAAGCCGCGCCGGAAGCGGCATGCGGCGATCTCCGCATGATCCTCTCGGAACTGCCGCAGCTCACGCTCACCGCGGAAGAAGCGGCGGGATTCCTCACGGGAAAGCGTCTCCGCACCCGCGCCGCCGACGCGGAAGAAGCCGCCGTCTGCGGCCCGCAGGGATTCCTCGGCATTGCCGCCGTGCGGGGCGGCGTCATCCATCCGAAAAAAGTATTTTCATAAGGTGTGCAGAATGATACACATCGTGCATGAACTGGCCGCTCTCCGGGAGCTCGGCCCCATCGTAGCGGCGGCGGGATTCTTTGACGGCTTCCATGCGGGCCATCAGGCCGTGCTGGCGGAAGCGAAACGCCTCGCGGCGGAGAAAAACGCGCTCCCCGGCGTGATCACCTTCCACCCTCATCCGGAAGCGGTGCTCTTCCCGGAGAGGCCGGTGCGTCTCCTCGAGACGGAAGAAGAAAAAGAACGATACATGGAAGAAGCGGGCATGGCCTTCGCTGCCGTCATCCGCCCGACGAAAAATTTCCTCGCGGAGGCGGCGGAAGATTTTCTGAAAGACCTCGCTGCCGTCACCGGCCTCCGGGGCTTCGTGTGCGGGGAGAACTTCACTTTCGGTGCGGGAGCGGCGGGCGGCCCCGCGGAGATCGAGCGGTACTTCGCGGGGACAGAGACCGCCGTCCGCGTCGTTCCCATGGCCCGGAGCCCGGCGATCGGCGGGCGGCCCGTGAGCAGCACCGAGATCCGCCGCCTCCTCTCGGCGGGCGACGTGAAAACGGCGGCGCTACTCCTCGGGCGGCGCTATGCTCTCGCCGGCGACGTGGCCCACGGATTCCGCCGCGGCACGGACGCCGTAGGCTATCCCACGGCCAATCTGGCCTTCCCCGCGGACAGAGCGCTTCCCGCGGACGGCGTCTACGCGTCGTTTGCCCGCGTCCGGGGAAAACGGTGGCCCGCGGTGACCAATGTGGGAACGAATCCCACCTTCGGCGGCGCGGCGCGCACCGTGGAGACCTTCGTCCTCGACTTCGACGGCTCCATCTACGGCGAACCCTTCGCCGTGGAATTCGCGGAACGCCTCCGCGGGGAGATCCGCTTCTCCGGCGCGGAAGCGCTGGCGGAGCAGATCGGGCAAGATATCAAAAGAGCCAGACAGATACTGGCAGAAGGATAGAGCGCAGGCTCTGTCCTTTTTTTCTGCGGAAATTTTTCACGGCCTTTACAAAAATGAGATATACTGGAAAAAATCTTTCCCCACGGGAGGCACTATGAAAAAAAGCGAATTTATGAGAAAACTGGCGGCGGAGCCGCGGTGGGCGCCCGGGTGGGACGCCATCGAAGAGACTTTCCGCGCCCTCTATCCCGGCGCGGAGCCGGAACACCTGGGAACAGCCGTGGAAGCGCGGGCGGCCTTCGGCGGCGACCAGCACCTGGACGGCTACTCCTTCTACCCCGTGCCGGGCGGCGGCATGCACATCGTCACCTTCGGGCTGTCCGAGCTCTACGGCGCGCCCCGCGCCTTCGGCGGAGAATGGAGCGGCCGGGGCTGCGAGCTCACCATGAAAGTGCGGGAAGGCCAGGCGGCGGACGCCCTCTGGGCGTGCGACCTCCTCTCGGCGCTCGCCGGGCGCATCGCCGGGAGCCGCCGCCATCCGGGGCCGTACCAGATCTTCACGGAGGAAGAACTGGGAATCGCGAAGACGACAGACACTCCCGTCCGGGCAGTGCTCCTCATCCCTGACGACGCGGCGGGAGCCATCCGCACCGTCTACGGCGAGGTGCAGTTCCTCCGCGTCCTCGCCCTCACGGAAAAACAGGCGGCGCGCCTCCTCGCGGGAGGGAGCGTCATGGAGACCTGCGAAAAAGAAATGCGCCCTCACATCGGCGAAGGCTTCTTCGACTGGCAGAACGGATAAAAAAGAGACCGGACACGAGCCGGTCTTTTTTCGTGGGCGGAAAAGGGCCTCGCTTTTCCGAGACCGCGGGAGAGCAGGCGGATGAATCCCAAAGGAAGCGGCATGACCGAAAAACGATATCATTGCTCTGGGGGGCATGGTATAATCAGGACAGAGGATCTCCACGGAAATGCCGCGGCCTGGAGCCGCTTAAAATTTCCGGGGGTGGATATTGCGCCGGCCAGGAAAACCCGGTAAGATAAAAGCACTCTGTAACGGGGAAAATTTTGCTGCATGAACAAACGGTAAAAGGAGGTGACACCGTGAGCTTCGAGACCCTCCGCACAAAGAGAGCCGCAGCGATGTGTCCGTCTGCCTTCCTGATGGGGGGCATAATAAAAGAAAATATTCCTTCCACATAAAACGTCATACCGCGCGCGGTCGTGTGCGCTTTTCGCATAGAGAAAAGACAGCTTGTTTTGGGCTGTCTTTTTTGTGTGCCCCTGAGGCGGCGGGCGCGCCGTGAAGCGGGAAGCGGTCTGCCCGGTGTGCGGGAAGCGCTTTCTCGCCGACCGGTGCACCCAGCGGTACTGCGCGGAGAAATGCCGGAAAAAAGCGCGCCGGAAAGAGACCGGCAAAGAACGGGCCGGGCCGGAAGGCGCGCCCGCCCTGCGGCGCTTCTGCTGCGCCCGCTGCGGGAAGCCCGTGGCGGTGACTGACTCAAGCAATCGGAGGAGCCGCTTCTGCTCCGGCCGGTGCGAGCGGCTCTACTGGAAACACCGCCGCGCGGGAAAACGGCCGCGGGCATTCCCGCGCCTGACCAAATGATGGATCAAAAGAACGATAGGACAAAGACAGGAGGAATACCAATGAAAACAAATAAAAAGAAACAAACTCTCCACGCCGCCCTCCTCGCGGCATGCGCCCTCACCGCTGTGGCTTTCCCTGTAAATAATGCATTTGCCAGCGTACGGTTTGATGGGGATACTTTGTATTTAAATCCATATTGGTCGTTGAATACCGAGGGAAAAGCTGAGGAACATGATATGTTGTACGGTAATGGCACCGTATATACTGACACTGAGACAGGCGATAAGAAAGAGCTTTCGGAGTTTAAGAATATAGTCATCACCATCAATCAAACGGATTATGAAGCAACTCGTGGCAATTATCCATGGAGTTTTAAATTTGATGGGGAAGATACAAAGGTAGTTGTTCATATTGAAGGAAATAAATCAAACAGCGATGGGATTCATTTAACAAACTGGAATCCCCATTTTACGACAGATACCTATGAAGCATATATCGATGCACCTATTTCTGATGCAATTAACATGAGCCATGACGCAACGACCGGCTACGTGACGATTAATCATTTGAAAGCGGAAGTAAAACAGGGACATGGTATTCGCGCCAATGCACCGACAAGAGCTGGTGAAACGAATACTCTCACAATCAATGAATCGGCGGATATAACGATTTATGATGATGGGTATAGTGCCGTTTGGGCAGGCGATAGTCAACGTACCCTTTTGGGCGGCAGTAAAACGGAAGGAAAGGGGAAAGTGTATCTTAACGGGATTACAGAAATTTCCCTGAATAATGAAGATGAATACGGGATACATGCTGGGAAGAATGGCAGTATTGAGGTAAATGATCTCAAATTAATGACAAGCGGAGAGGCAAAAAATTCATATGGGATTGCAGCTCATAACAGCAATTCAACATATGGAACTTCAACAATTCTTGATAACTCACCGAATATTCATGGCACGAGTATCTTGATGACAGGAGATACGTATGAAATTACCATGAATGGGGCCGACAGCTATGCAGTGTATGCTTCCGGTGTAGACGACCAGGAAGAACAACAGCAGAACTCCGTAAAGTCCGGTGAAAACGGAATCGGGACCATTGACTTCACCGGCGATGTCATGGCGGAAAGCGGCGGGCTGATCGATCTCCACGTGACAGGGGAAGCACTGAATCTGCTCGAAGGGGATGTGAAAGCCTACGGTACGGAAAAAGAAAAGAATGCGGCGGTCGATCTGACAGTGGACAATGCGCTCGCCGGAGAAGGAACCATTGCCGCGGCGAACGGCGGGACGGTGAATCTGTCTCTTGGCGCGTACAGCAACTGGGCAGGCCGGGCCGACGACTATCAGGATGCTGCGGCAGATTCCCAGTGGGGAGATTCGCACGCAGATACGATTGACAATGCTTTTGGTGATGATAAAGAAATTTCTTCCAGCGGGACGGTGAATCTCTCTCTCGGCGAGAACGCAACGTGGAATGTCACCGGTCAGAGCTGGGTGACGGAATTGAATGGCAACAACAGTTTCATCAGTCTGGGGGATGATGGGACCGGAAGCAATGCGCTCCATATCGGCAAGCTGACCGGGACCAATACGTTCATCATGAACGTGCGCCCTGATGAGACCGGGGATATGCTGTACGTCAAAGATGAGACAAACGCCGGTACGCAGAATCTCATTATCAACAACCGGGACGAAGTGCTGGAAGCGATGGATGAGGGCGACAGGATCCGCTTCGCCACCGTGCAGAACGCGGGCGGCGGCTTCGCGGACGCGGACATTGACGATACGTCTTCCCTCCCATTCGGCACGGGTACGCGCATCGCGGGCGCGGGCGTTTTCAATGTGGACTTCGGCATTGAGTATCATGATTACGGTACTGAAGTAGAAGGCGATCTGGGAACGGACGAGACCTACAACGGCAGCGCGTTTGATGAAAATAAGCCCGGCGACAGCTACGTCGACGACAATTACGGCCCGGCGGCGGGCGGCACGGAAAGGCAGGCGCTCTTCGCGGAAAACGGTGGAGAGGAAACGCCTTCCGGTTCGAAGAATGTGTACATCGTCCGTAAAGACAATACCATGGATGATCTCTCCAACGGCGGCAAGACGATCATCGCCATGTCGAAAGTGAACTACTCCAACGCCGTCTACATGGACAGACTCAATAAGCGCATGGGCGAAGCCCGCTTCCTCGAGGGCGACGACGGCCTCTGGGTGCGCCTCCGCCACGACCGCATCGGAAAATCCGACGCCTTCCGCAGTCAAAATACGATGTTCGAGATCGGCTACGACTGGAAAGATGAAGCCCAGAAAGACGGCACCCATTACCGGGGCTTTGCCTTCGACTATATGCGGGGCACGGCAGACTACACGAACGTCCTCGGCGAAGGCGACGTGCGCCGGGCCGGGCTGTGGTACCACGACACCTGGATGGGCGATAAGGGCCACTACACGGACTACGTCGTGAAATACGGCCGCCTCTCCAATGACTTCGACATCTACAGCGAACTGGGAGAGAAGATCAAAGGCGACTACGACAACGACGTATGGAGCGTGAGTGCCGAATACGGGCGGAAGAAAGACCTGGGGAATGACTGGTACATCGAGCCGCAGGCCCAGCTCCAGTACGCCTACGTGACCGACGCGGCCTACACGACGAGCCAGGGAACGAAAGTCAGCCTGGACAGCATCGACAGACTCATCGGCCGGGCGGGCTTCCGTCTCGGACGGGACACGGACGAAGCGAACACGGTGTACTTCAAGGCAGACATCCTCCACGAATTCCTGGGCGGCCAGAGCATCCGAGCCATGGACAGCACGGGGACGCTCTCCACGACCTATGAAAATGAAGGCACATGGTACGACGTGGGCTTCGGCTTCTCCCACAGGATGAGCAAAGACAAGTACATGTTCCTGGACGTGGAAAAACTCTTCGGCAACGACAACGAAGACACCTATCAGGTGAACATCGGTCTGAACATGGCGTTCTGATCAATGAAAAAAGAGAAGGGAGCGGGAGACCGCTCCTTTTTCCGTGCCCGGAAATTTCCGGCGCAAAATGCCGAAGCGCTTTTCAGCGGGAAGCGTTTATCGCCGGAGCGCTTTTCGATGAGAGCCGCTCATTGTCCGGCGTTTTTCGTCAGGCGCTTCCCGTTCAGAAGTGCTCCCTGCCCGGCGGGAGCGGAGATTTTTTCTTTTCACCGCGGTTTGGCCTGTGTTATAATGATTTCGCTATATCCGAAGAGGCGCGGACTTCCGGAGGGGAGACGCGTTTTTCTTTCGGCATTTCTTGGATAGAAGATCAGACACAGGAGGAGTACATGTACGAAACGTTTGAAGAACTGGGAGTGGTCCCGCAGATTTTGAAGGCTGTCGAAGATATGGGCTTCGAGGAGCCCACGCCGATCCAGAAGGCGGCGATCCCCGCCGCGCTTGCCGGGAAGGATCTCATCGGGCAGGCGCAGACCGGCACGGGGAAGACGGCGGCTTTCGGCATTCCCGTTCTCCAGCGCATCGATCTGTCCCGGCCCGCGCCGCAGGCGGTCATCCTCTCGCCGACGAGAGAGCTCGCCGTGCAGTCCGCCGAGGAGATCAATCATCTGGCGGAATTTCTGCCCATTCACGCCGTGCCGATCTACGGCGGGCAGGACATCAACCGCCAGTTCCGGGCGCTGCGCATGCATCCGCAGATCATCGTAGCTACGCCGGGCCGTCTCATGGATCACATGAAGCGCGGCTCCATCGATCTGTCTCACGTGCAGGTGCTCGTGCTGGACGAGGCGGATGAGATGATGGATATGGGATTCATCGACGACATCCGCACCATCCTTTCGTCCATGCCGGAGGAGCGGCAGACCATGCTCTTCTCGGCGACCATGCCCGACCCGATCCGCGAGCTCGCCGACACATTCCTGAAGGAGCCGGAGCACGTGAAGATCAAGGCGGCGACAGTCACCATTGATCTGATCGAGCAGGAATATATCGAGCTTCCGGACCTGCAGAAATTCGACGCTCTCTGCCGCCTGCTGGATATGCAGGAGCCCGATCTGGCGATCGTCTTCGTCCGCACGAAGCGCCGCGCCGACGAGGTGACGGAAGCCCTCAAGAAGCGGGGCTACGCGGCGGAAGGCATTCACGGCGATCTGTCCCAGGCGAAGCGCGATTCCGTCATTCGCCAGTTCAAGGAAAATACCATCGACATCCTCGTCGCGACGGACGTGGCGGCGAGAGGTCTCGATATCAGCGGCGTGACGCATGTGTATAATTTCGACATGCCCCAGGACCCGGAGAGCTATGTGCACCGCGTGGGCCGCACGGGCCGGGCGGGCCGCACGGGCATGGCGACGACCTTCGTCATTTCCCGGGAGATGGGCCAGCTCCGCGATATCGAGCGCCTGATCCGCCGCCGCATCCGGCGCCGCGCGGTGCCCACGCTGTCGGAAGTCATCGAGGGCAATCAGCGGGAAGCCATCGCGAGCCTGCGGAGCACGGCGGCGGAAGCCGGGCTGGAAGCGTACCGGGAGACGGCGGAAGAGCTGCTGAATGAATTTGATTCCATTTCCCTCGTGGCGGCGGCAGTGAAGCTCCTCACGAAGCAGCCCGATGTGACGCCGGTGCGCATCACCGAGGAGAAGCCGAATTTCCGAAAGAAGCGGTCTTCGGGACGCCGCTCCGGCAGAGAGGGCGGCGACCGCCCGCGGCGGGAAAGAAAAGACGGCGGGAAGGAACGCCCGGGCGGAGAGCGCCGCCGCGCGGGAAGCCGCCGCAGACCGGCGGAGGGACAGCAGGAGAAGCGCCGTCCCGCTCATCAGGCCGTATTCAAGCCGTATTTCCGGGAAGAATGAAATAAAATTTGAAATAAAAAAGAGCAGGCATGAGCCTGCTTTTTTGCTGCTTTTTTAAGAGAGGAGTTTTTCTTTCAGCGCCAGATAGGCGTCGGTGTAGTAAGGCCGGAGCTGGGCTTCCCGCAGGTCGTACCCGTAGGGGCGGCGGGAGACGGCGATGAGCGGCGGCGACTGGATGCGCTTCGCCACGGCGAATCCCGCGAAGAGATTCCACCATTTTTCCAGATCGGCGATGAAATCCGCCGCTGCCGGGAAGAGGTCTTTCACGGAGAGGGGCGTGCCGATATGTTCTTCCAGCGTCCCTTCCGCGTACCATGTGAGGATGTCTTCCGGCGTCTTCCGCTCCCACGGCTCGACGAAGCTGCGGAAAAGGTAATCGTGGTAGTCATAGATCATGGGGTCGCCGAGGCCTTTTTCCACGGCCTGCGCGTCGGAGAGCTCCGCGCTGGGGCGGATGGTGAAGATGCCTTCGGGAATGATCGCTTTGCCGTACCAGTCGTTCAGAAGACGGCCAAGCTGGTAGATCTGGTGCTTCCAGAGATCCGCCGTCGCCGCGAGGGCGCCTGCCATGTCGCCGTAGAGCGTGGCATAGCCGGCGGTGAATTCCGTTTTGTTGGCGTTGCACGTGAAGATGCCGCCGAAGGAGGCGGAGAGCGCGGCGAGAATGCGGGCGCTCCGGTCGCGGGCCTGCATGTTTTCCAGCATAAAGGAGGAAGGCGCGAGAGACTGCTCACCGCGCGCGGTGCGGACGGAGCAGCGGGAGAGCGTTTCCGCCGTGCGGCCGATGAAATCCCCAATGGGAATGACCGTGTACGGCGAGCCGAGGCGGGCGGCGAGATCGGCGGCGAGGCCTTTTGTCGTTTCCGAATTGTACTTCGTCGGCGTATTCACGAGGAGCACGCTGTCCGCGGGGAGCACGGAGCGGTAGAGGGCGGCGTTCACCGCGGAGTCGATGCCGCCGGACACGCCGATGACGGCGCGGGAAGCGCCGATGGCGGAGAGAAAATGAGAGACGCCGTACCGGAGCGCCGGAAGGAGCAGGTCTCCTGTAAAGGGCGAATGGGGCGTTTCCGGCGCGAGTTCTTTCGAGGCGGGGTCGAAGAGGAAGACCGTCCGCGCTTCTTCATAGGGCGCGGCTTCCCCGGCGAGGGTCCCGTCTTTTTTGTAGGCCGCCGTCATACCGTCGAAGGTGTAGCAGTCTTTCCCGTTATTCTGAAGGCCCCGGTGATTGACGTAGAGCATGGGCACGCCGAGGCGGGCGGAGGCGGCGGAGAGCATGCGGTGGCGTTTTTCGTTCTTGCCGAGGGTGAAGGGCGAGGAGGAAAGATTGAGAAAAATATCCGGCCTGTGCGCCGCGAGGAGATCCATTGGGCGGACAGCGTAATTTTCATCCCAGCTGTCTTCACAGAGAAGGATACCCGCCGAGAGGACGCCGCCTTTCACGGGGAGATCGAAGGGGCGGAGAAATTCGGCGAGCGGCAGGCCTTCCTCCGCCGCCGGGACGGAAGCGGGCGTGAAGTAGCGCCGGTCGTCGAACTGGCGGTAATTCGGGAGGAGCGTTTTCACCGTGTAGGGCCTCCGGCTCCCGCGGGGCGTGAGGAAGCGGCCCTCCGCCGCGGCGAAGGCGGCATTGTACTTCCTGACGCGGCCGTCATCCTGGAGGCGCTCCCAGTCAACAGCGCAGCTCCCCCAGACGATGACGAGTCCCCGCGCCGCTTCGGCGATGCGTCGGTTATAGGTTTCGCATTCCCGGAGGAACGCCGTCTGATCCCACAGATCGCCGATGAGGTAGCCTGTGAGGCACATTTCCGGGAGGACGAGGATATCCGCGCGGAGCGCGCGGGCCGCTTCAATCTCTTCCCGGAGCAGGGCCCAGTTGGCGCGGATATTTCCGGGGATGATTTCCGGCTGGGCGGTGACGATTCGCAGCATGTACATTCCTTCTTTCCGAAAGTTTTTTCCTTATTTTAGCATACCCGCCGCGATGGGAGCGCACCGGAAATTTTGCGGCGCTTCCGGGAAGAGCGCTCCTTTTCCCTCCGGCGCAGATGATGTATTATATACATTGAAGGAGTGTCGTATGGGAAGGTACAGAAATTATTCCGACGCGCTGAAAGAGCGGTACGGAGAAAAAGTGTATAAAGTGCCCGTGGCTCTTCCCGTGACCTGTCCGAACCGGGACGGGACGCTGGGAAGCGCGGGATGCATTTTCTGCGGGAGCATCGGCGCGGATTATGAGACGAAGGCCGTGGGCCTGTCCATTCCGGCGCAGCTCGCGCGGAGCATCGCCCATATCGGCCCCAAGTACAGGGCGAAGAAATTCATCGCCTATTTCCAGAATTTTACGAATACCTACGCGCCGCCGGAAGATTTCCGCCGGTGGATGGAGGAAGCGGCGGCGTATCCCGGCATCGTCGGCCTCGATGTGTCGACCCGGCCGGACTGCGTCCACGAGGCGTACCTGGATATCCTTCAGGACGTGTCGGAGAAGCACGGTGTGGACATCACCGTGGAACTGGGCCTCCAGTCGGCGAATCCCCACACGCTCCTCCTCCTCGGCAGGGGGCACACGGCGGCGGAATTTATCGATGCGGCGCTCCGCATCGGGCGGCGGGGCTTCGATCTCTGCGCCCACGTCATTGCCGACCTGCCGTGGGATGACCGGACGGATACCGCCGAGACGGCAAAGCTCGTGTCCGTGCTCCCGGTGACGCAGGTGAAGCTCCATTCGCTCTATATCGTGAAGGGGACGGAGCTGGAGCGGATGATCCGGGACGGGGAGACGGCGCTCCTCTCCATGGAGGAATACATCGAGCGGGCGCTTCTTTTCCTCTCCCTGCTCCGGGAAGACATTGTCGTTCAACGCATCGTGGGGCGCGCCTCCGGGCCGCTCGCGTCGTCGGTGAACGGCGGCGAACCGTGGTGGGAAGTGAAGAAGCGCATTGACGAAGCGATGATCCTCCGGGATCTCTGGCAGGGGTGCCGGTGCGATTACAGGAATGGAAAGGCAGTCCGCCGGTGGGCGGAAGCGGATATAAAAGAAGAATGACAGAAAGGGCGTGATCTTATTTCGGAAGAATATGTGCGGGAGATCGTCATGGATGATTTCCGCGAGGCATCCCGCGTTCTCGCAAAGGGGAGCAATTATCTGAAGCTCATCGGCGGCCACTACGGCTGCCAGATCGCCGGGAGAGGCAATGTGGTGCGCCTTGCCGGAGAAGAAGAAGCGGTGGAGAAGGCCTGCGCCGTCATCGAAGAACTGCGGCGCATGTCGAAACAGCGCATCTATCTTTCCGAGCAGCACGTGCGGCAGTGCATGCGCTTTCTCGATGAGGGAAAAGAGCACGTGATCCGCGAACTGGAAGCGGATACCATCAATGTGACGAAGAACGGGAAGCCCATCCATCCGCGGACGGTAGGGCAGAAACGGTATGCCGATGCCATACGGAATCATTCCATCACCTTCGGCATCGGTCCCGCGGGAACGGGCAAGACCTATCTCGCCGTGGCGCTGGGGGCATTTTACCTGAGAAACCACGATGTAGAGCGGATCATCCTGGTGCGCCCCGCCGTGGAAGCGGGGGAAAAACTGGGATTTCTGCCCGGCGATATGCAGGAGAAGGTCAATCCCTACCTGCGTCCCCTTTTCGACGGGCTCCTCGCCATGTTCGGCCCGGAAGATTTCCTCCACCTCCAGCAGAAAGGGGCCATCGAAGTGGCGCCCCTCGCCTACATGCGCGGGCGGACGCTGGAAAAGTCGTTCGTCATCCTCGACGAGGCGCAGAATACGACGGTCGAACAGATCAAGATGTTCCTCACCCGGCTGGGCTTCCGGTCGAAAATGGTCGTGAACGGCGACGTGACGCAGATCGACCTGCCGCCGCATGTGAGATGCGGCCTGACAGACGCGGTGCGCGTGCTGCGGGGCGTGCCGGACATCGCGCAGGTGCGGTTCGGCGAGGAAGACGTGGTGCGTCACGACCTGGTGGCGGCGATCATCCACGCTTATGAAGAGGACGGAAAGAGAAGAAAGCACAGAGAAGAGGCAGATCATGGAGATCACGATTAATTACAGCAACATGCGCTTTTACAGCGAGGAGCTGGAAGCGCTCATCCGCAAAGTGCTGACGAAGGGCGCGGAGCTCCAGCAGGTGAGAGACGACGCGGAGATCAGCGTGCTCGTCTGCGACGCGCCGGTCATCCACGAGCTGAACCGGACGTATCGGAATGTGGACGCGCCGACGGACGTGCTGTCCTTTGCCCTCAACGAAGGGGAAGACGACGTGCCGGAGGAAGAAACGGAGCTCGGTGATATTGTTATCAATATCGACAGGGCCAAAGAACAGGCGGAAGAGTACGGCCACACCATGGAGCGGGAGACGGCCTACCTTTCAGTGCACGGCTTCCTGCACATTCTCGGATACGATCACTACGATCCGGAAGAAAAGAAAGCCATGCGCGCCGCGGAAGAAGCGATCCTTTCCGCGTGCGGGCTGGAGCGGATCGTCAATGAAGACTGAGGAGATAAAGACGCTCATTCGGCGCGCGAAAGAAGCGCGGAAGGAGGCGTACGCGCCGTATTCCCGCTTTCCCGTGGGCGCGGCGGTACTAGCGGCGGACGGACGGATCTTTACGGGATGCAATGTGGAGAATATCTCTTATCCGGCGTCCTTCTGCGCGGAACAGAACGCCGTGGGCAGCGCCGCCGCGGCGGGCGTGAGGGAGATCATCGCGGCGGCGGTCTGCGGGAGCGCCGAGTCCTACACTACGCCGTGCGGCCTGTGCCGCCAGGTGCTTGCCGAATTTCACGTGCGCGCTGTGTACTGCGCGAGAAATGAAGACGACTATATCACCATCGACGGGAAAGACCTTCTTCCCCACGGATTTTTTGCAGAAGAACTGCGGGAGAATACATGATTCAGAAAGAACAGAAAGAAAACGCGTTTCATTCGGGCTTCATCGCCCTCGTAGGCCGTCCGAACGTGGGGAAATCCACACTCATGAACGCCGTGCTCGGAGAGAAGATATCCATCGTTTCCTCGCACGCGCAGACTACGCGCAATAAGATCACCGGCGTGTGGAATGGCGAAAACTGTCAGGCCGTGTTCCTGGACACGCCGGGAATGCACAAGCCCCAGTCAAAGCTGGGGGAAGTGATCCGCCAGGCCACGGTGGACGCGCTGGACGAAGTGGATATCATCGTATTCATCTGCGCCTGCGATGACCCGCTCGGCGCGGGCGACCGGTATATCCTGAAGCTCATCGCCGACAGGAAAGTGCCCGTATTCCTCGTGCTCTCCAAGATCGACCTCATCAGCCGGGAGAAGCTCATGAAAAAGATCGTCCAGTACAGCGGCATCTATCCCTTTAAGGAGATCATTCCGCTCTCTGCCGTGACAGGGGACAATGTGGAAGAATTTACAAGGCTCATCGCGAAGTATCTGCCGGAAGGGCCGAAATATTTCCCTGATGACATGATCACCGACCAGCCGGAGCGCAACATCGTCCAGGAGATCGTGCGGGAGAAGCTCCTTCTCCGCACCCGCGACGAAGTGCCTCACGCCATCGGCGTTTTCGCGGAAGAATTTGCGGAGCGGGACAACGGCAAGGTCTATATCCGCTGCACCATCTACGTGGAGCGGGATTCGCAGAAGCGCATCATCATCGGGAAGGACGGCGCCATGCTGCGGGAAGCGGGACGTGAAGCCAGAGAAGAGATCCAGCGTCTCATCGGCGCGCCGGTCTATCTCGACCTGTGGGTGAAAGTGTCGCGGGACTGGAAGAATAAAGATTATGTGCTGCGGGAGCTCGGCTACAAGGAGCATAAATAAAGGCCGTATTCGTTCAATGGGGGGAATGACTTATTATACCTGTAGAAGTGTTTGAATTCGTTGAAACGCAGATGGAAATGGCGGCGGGCTGCCTTTTCGCGGCGCTCGCCGCGGCACTGCTGAATGTGCTCTGCGTCAGCGTATACTCGGCCATGGCCCGGGTGCGGAAATCCTATATCGACAACAGTGACGATCAGGACCCGCAGCTCATCGAAAAGATCGCGCCGTATTACAAGAAGCCCATCTATGCGCTGGCGGGCACGCAGCTGGCGTGCATCATCTGCACGGCGGTCTTCATTTTCAGCATGGAAGAATGCTGGGAGCATCTGGTGAATACCGCGGCGGCGCTGGCGGGCATGGAATTTCCGCTCTGGGCGGAAGCGGCGGCGGAATTCGTATTCTTCGCCGTGATCATCCTCATGTACTGGATCCTGGTCTTCCGCATTCCCGGAGAGACCGCCCTCGTGAAGCCGCTGGAAAAGATCGCCGGCCGCACGTGGCTGCTGCGCCTCATCCGGCGGGTGCTCCATCCCTTCATCGTTTTCGGCCTCTTCGTGACGCGCCGGGTGATGCATCTCCGCGGTCTGTCCGCGACGAGCGAATCCGAATTCACTTATTCGGAGGAAGAGATCCGCTGCATCGTGGAAGAGAGTCACCGCGGCGGCAAGCTCTCCGCGCTGGAGAACCTGCTCATTAAAAATTCCTTTGATTTCTTCGATCTCATGACGGAAGAGATCATGATCCCCCGGAGCGAGATGGTCGTCCTCTACTACGGCGACGATGTGGCGCACATGCGGGAGGTCATCCGCCAGTCGCATCACACCTGCTATCCCGTCTGCATGGAAGACAAAGACCATATCCTCGGTTATGTGCATGTGAAGGATTTCCTGGAGAGCACCGCCGGGGGCGAGACGAATATCAAGCAGATCATCCGCAATATTCTCACGGTGCCGGAAGTCATGCCTACGCCGAAACTGCTCCAGCTCATGCGGACACGGCGCATCTACCTCGCCGTGGTGGTCGATGAATACGGCGGCACGGTGGGCCTCGTCACGCTGGAAGACATCATTGAAGAGCTCATCGGCGAACTGCCGCAGGAAAAAGATTCCGACCCCGTGGAGATCCTTGAAAAGGAAGACGGGAGCTTTGAATTTGACGGCATGGTCATCCTCGACGACATTTCCGACCGGCTCGGCATCGAGTTTACGGAAGAAGGCGGCGCGAATACCATCGGCGGACACATCTTCTCCACGCTGGAACGCATCCCGCAGATCGGCGATACCGTCGATATCGGCGGATGGAAATTTACGGTGCTCCGCATGGACGGATTCCGCGTCACCCGGGTGAAGGCGGAGAAGCTGCCCCAGGAAAAGGCGGAGACGCCGAAGGAAGACGGGGAAGAATGAAAAAGGAGATCGCTCCCGGCGAAGGAGTCATTCTGGAAGTGCGCCCGGCAGGCGAAGGCGGGCGGCGGGTGCGGCTCTTTTCGGAAAGCCGCGGACAGCAGACCGTTTTCGTGGCGCGGGGCATCATGAACCGGTGCGGCCCGGGATTTCTCTTTCCCTTCGTTCGGCTCAGGTACAGCCGGATGGAGACGGGCGCGGGAGCCGTTCTCACGCAGTACGAAGGAAAAGCTTTTTTCGATATGATGAAGCTTTCCTATGAAGAGATCGCCCGGTGGTACTATGTGGCGGAACTGGTGATGAATTTCTTCCCTGAAGGAGAGAGCGATCCCGAAGCCTACGCGGCTCTCGTGCGGGGCGCCTCCGCGGCGGGCGCGAGGAACCGGACGGTGGCGGCGCTGATCCTGGCCGTGCAGCTGCTGGCTCTCGCGGGGAGCGATCCTGCGGAAGAAGAGCCCATGGAGCGGCTGCGGCTCTCCGGGGAAGCGCGGGCGCTCGTGGAGGCTTTCCGCCGCTACGGATGGCGGGGGCCGCTCCCGGTGACCGTGAAAAAAAGCGCGTTCCTTGAGACGGCTCGGTATGTGGATGATTTCATTTCCCTCTACGGGGACGTGGACATGAAAACGCGCGGCGCTTTTCTGCAGGGGAATATGTAAAAGAAAAAAGCCATGGGAATGTTCTCATGGCTTTTCTGCTGTCTGTATTATTTTTTATTCATGAAAGATGTCATCCGTTCGCGCTGTTCCGGATCATCGAAGCAGAGACCGAAATACTGCGCTTCATGGGCGATGGCCACGTCGATATTCACGTCCCGCCCGTCGTTGACGGCGAGCTTCGTGTACCTCACGGCGCATTTGCCGCAGCTCTGGATCTCTTTCGCCGTGGCAAGGGCCGCCGCCATGAGGGACTCCTTATCGGGGAGCACCCGGTTCACAAGGCCGATGCGGAGCGCTTCGTCCGCGTCGATGAAGCGGGCCGTGTAGAGCAGCTCCTTCGCCATGGGGACGCCCACCGCGCGGGAGAGGCGCTGCGTGCCGCCGAAGCAGGCGTTGATGCCCCATTTCGCTTCCGGCTGGCCCATCTTCGCGTTCTGAGAGGCGTAGCGGAAATCGCAGGCCAGCGCCAGCTCACAGCCGCCGCCGAGAGCGTAGCCGTTCACAGCGCAGATGACGGGCTGCGGCGCTTTCTCAATGAGGGCGGTCACCTTTTCGCCGAGAAGCGCCCAGTCCCGCCCGGCGCGGGAATCCATGACGGCCATTTCCTTGATATCCGCCCCCGCGACGAATGCCTTGTCGCCGGAGCCGGTGAGGATGATCACGTCCGTGCCGTCGGCGTCCTTCATCCCTTCAAAGAACGCTTCCAGCTCCTTCATGAGCTCCATGTTGATGGCGTTCATCGCCTTCGGGCGGTTGATCGTCACCGTCACGATGCCGTCCTGATCGTCGATGAGAAGATTTTTCCAGCCAGTTGTTACCAGTGCCATAATTGACCTCCTGCTGTAAATACAATACCTTATTTTCTATTCTACCATTTCCGGCAGCCTCTTTTCGGTGCGGACAGAGAAGAAATCTTTTATAATTAATGATTGAAAAGAAACACTTGTGAAAAGGAAGGAAGACCACCATGAAAAAACTGCCTGCCATCGTCACGGAAGCGGCGCGGCCCTGGATCAGGGAACTGCCGGGGCGGGAGCTCCTGACTGAGGAGGAAGCGGAAGGAAAGGACGCGGCGGTCATCGTCGCGCGCCTCGGCGAACGGTTCCGCTTCGCCGGGAGAGGGGAGCCCGTCGTCTGCTGCGAGGCGCACGCCTTCGATCTGGCGCAGGCGGCGGAGAAAGCGGCGCAGGCTTACGAGCGGAGCCTGCTGCCTCCTTTCACGGCGGTCCTGGCGGCGCGGGCGGAAGGGAGGCCGCGGTATTTCGCTACCCCCGGCCACCACGGCGGCGCGTTCTTCCGGGAGACTGCGGGAGGGCGTCTTTTCTGCTCGCTTCTCGGCGAAGGCGTCTTCCGCATGGACTTGTCCGACTCGGACGACGCCATCGGCGACACCTCGTCCCATGAGGGCCCCGGCGGGGAAGCGGAGGCTTTCGCCGCGGAAGTCTGGCACGCGGACAGGACATACTTCGTGCTGAACGGCACCTCCGCGTCGAACCGGATCTGCTGCGCCGCGCTCCTCGCGCCGGGCGATCTTGTCCTCTTCGACAGGAACAACCACAAGTCTGTCTACCAGGGAGCGCTCACCCAGTGCGGGGCCGTTCCCGTGTGGCTGGACGCCGTGCGGAATGAGAAAGGCGTGATCGGCGGCATTCCCGCAAAGGCGCTGGATGAGGAATATCTGCGGGCCCTTGTGAGGAAGGCCGCGCCGGGAAAGGAAAAAAGGAAACGTCCCTTCCGTCTGGCCTGCCTTCAGCTCTGCACCTACGACGGCATCTTCGCCAACGCGGAAATGATCGTGAAAAAGATCGGCCCCCTCTGTGACTACATCCTCTTCGACGGCGCGTGGGCAGGGTATGAAAATTTCATTCCCTTCATGAGAGAAAAAAGCCCGCTCCTTCTTCCCCTCGGGAAAAAAGACCCGGGCATCCTTGTGACGCAGTCCGTGCACAAGCAGCTCGCCGGCTTCTCCCAGACTTCGCAGATCCAGCGGAAAGACGGCCATCTGGCGGGGAAGAAGCGCCGCGTCGGCGACGACGTATTTCAGAACGCCTTTCTTCAGCACGTATCCACCTCGCCGTGCTTCCCCCTTTTCGCGGGGCTGGAAATGAATGCGGCCATTCATAAAGAAAAGGGGCAGGGACTCTGGGCGGAAGCGGTGCGCTTCGCCGCGGGGCTCCGAAAGCGCATCCTCGCGGAATGCCATTTCTTCCGCCCCTTCCAGCCCGATACGGTCGGCGGGCGGCCCTGGGCGTCGTACGCGGCGGAAGAGATCGCGGGAGACCGCCGGTTCTGGGAGATCCGTCCCGGCGGGGCATGGCACGGATTCCGGGATATCGCGGAAGGGCAGTACCTCCTCGACCCGTGCAAAGTCCTCCTTGTGACGGAGGAAATTCCCGCGCCCGCCGCGGCGGCCTACCTCATGGAGCGGGGCATCGTGCCGGAGAAGACAGGCATGCACACGCTGCTCCTGCTGGCGGAGCCGGGGGACACGGAAGAAAAAGCGGCGGCCCTGACGGAGGCGCTGAAAGATTTCGAGCGGGCCTGGGAAGAAGACCGGCCCCTTTCCGAAGCGCTGCCGGGGCTGGCGGCAAAATATCCCGCGCGGTACGGCGGAGCGGGGATCCGCGCGCTCTGCGGGGACATGGAAGCGTTCCTCCGGGAAAACGGCGCGGACAGGCTGACGGGGAAACTCTTTGAAACGGGCGGCGTCTCCGCCATGGGGAGCCGGGAAGCGAACGACGCCTTCGTCCGGGGCGAAGGTGAGCTGCTGCCGCTCCGGGAAGCCGCCGGGCGCATCGCGCTGGAATCGGCGGCGGCCTATCCGCCGGGCATCTGCCGCCCCGCGGCGGGCGAGCGCTGGACGGAAGAGGCGATCCGCTTCTACGAATGCCTCGCGGACTTCGGAAGGAAATTTCCCGGCTTCGCGCCGGAACTGCACGGCGTCCACGAAGGAAAGCACGGCGCGTCGGTATGGGTGCTCCGGGGAAAATAGAAAGAACGGGCTTGCCGGAAGGCAGCCTGTTTTTTTGCGCTCATTTCCCGGCGCAAAACGGCGGAGCGCTTTTCATTCAGAAGTGTTTATCCTTTCGGTACTTTTCATTCAGCGCCGCTCATTTTTCGGCGGGAAAGCGGCGGGGAGCGCTCGGCGGAAACGGCGCGGAAAGTTGGAAGGCATTTCCAGGGGAGGACCTGATTTTCTGCTGCGGAAAACCCGGGGAGGTATGATAAAATAGAAAACGCAGAAAGAGAAAGCAGGGACATCACATGAAAAGACAGCAGGAAGACAATAAAAAAGCCCGGCAGGAGCGCCGGGAGAAAAAAATTCCGCCCCGCCGCGAGAGCAGGACGAGGGACGCGGGCGGCAGAGAGATGAAAAAGGACGGCCCGCTCTACGCCGGCGGACGGAACAGCGCGGCAGAGGCGCTGAAGGCGGGCCTCGTGAAGCGGCTTTTCGTGAAGGACGGGAAGAAGGATGACCGCCTTCTCCGGCTCATGGCGGACGCGGAGGAGCAGGGCGTTCCCGTCTCCGAAAAAGAAGAAAGGGAGCTCGACCGGCTCGTGCCGGAGCTGCGCCATCAGGGCGCGGTGGCGGAGCTGCGTCCCTATCAGTACGCCGATCTGGACGCCGTGCTCGACGCGTGGGAGGGGAAAGATCCATTTCTCATCCTGCTGGACGGGCTGGAAGACGTGCGCAATCTGGGGGCCATTATCCGCACGGCGGAATGCGCCGGCGCGGCGGCGGTGCTTCTCCCGGAGCACAGAAGCTGCCAGGTGACGTATGCCGCCATGAAGACCGCCGCTGGGGCGTGCGCCTACATGCCGGTCGTCCGCATCGGTAATATCCGTCAGACGCTGGATAAGCTGAAAGCGCGGGGATTCTGGGCGGTCGGCACGGATATGGACGGGGAATCGCTCTACAGCGGGGCGAACCTGAAAGGGCCCCTCATCATCGTCATGGGGGCGGAAGGAAAGGGCATGAGCCGCCTCACGCGGGAGGCCTGCGACTTTTGTGTGCGCATCCCCATGAAGGGGAAAGTGTCATCCCTCAATGTATCCGTCGCGGCGGCGCTCCTTCTCTACGAGGCGGCGCGGCAGCGGGAATGAAGGCAATGCTATGAAAGATCTGTATTTTATCGACGCATACAATGTCATTTTCTGGGAACCGGCGGCGTTTCCCAGAGATGATCTGGAAGCGAGCCGGAAGAAGCTCATCGATCTGCTCCTGGACTACGGCGCGCACAATGACGTGGAGATCGTCGCCGTATTCGACGGGCAGGGGCCGGGAGGCAAAGTGGCCGCGCGGGAGATCGCTCCCTTTTTCACGGAAGTCTTCACGCCGAAGACGATGACCGCTGACAGCTACATCGAAAAAGAATCGTATCGGCGGCGGGACGAATACCGCTCCATTTTCGTCGTTTCTTCCGACGGGCCCGTGCAGAATCAGATCCTCGGCAACGGCGCGTACCGCATGGCCGTGGCCGATCTGATGCGCGTCCTCAGCGAAGACAAGAAGGAGCAGCATTCTTTTATCACGGCGAACAACCGGGGCAACCTGCGCAATGAGATCGGCCGGAATCTGCCCGATGAGGTGCGGCGGAAGCTGGACAGCCTCCGCAAGTAAGACGGCTTGACCGGCGGCGTTCCATGAGATATACTACATATTAATATCGACGTAATACGCGCATTCCCGCAATGCGCAGGGGAGGAAGACTGTGAAGATTTTTTTAATGGCACTGGCGTGCATTGTTTCTGTTTTGCTGATCGTTGTCATTGTTTCTCAGGAACCGAAGACCGCAGGCATGGGCGCGGGAATGGGCGGTTCCGGCAATTCCATGCTCGGCGGACGCACCCGCGGCAAGGATGCGGTGCTCGCGAAAATGACCGTGGGCGTCGGCGTGGTATTCGTGATCGTGTGCCTCCTGCTCGGACGGTACATGAATACATTCTGATGATGAGAGGCTTGCAGCGGCAGGCCTTTTTATTTTCCGCAGGAGAAGTATATGGATACAAAAGGATTACTGACTTACGCCCCCGGAACGACCGTGGAAGGCGTCTATAAATCATACGGGCCGAAATTCGGTTTCCTCATCACCGATAAAGACCATGAGGACATTTATATCGCCGACCGCGACCGCCTGACAGCGGTCAATAACGACACAGTCGTCGTCAAAGTGACGCAGGGAACGACGGGCCGCCATAAAGTAGAAGGGCGGATCATCAATATTACAGAGCGCGCCAATCCCGACGTGGTGGGCACGTATGAGATGACCTCGGACGGCGGAGAAGTGACGCCGGTGGACGAGAAGATCAATATGATCATCGAAGTGCCGATGGGAAAGGAAATGGAAGCTGTCACGGGGGCGCGGGTCGTCGTGGAAGTGACGAAGTGGCCCGGACGGCAGACGAACGCGGAAGGCTTCGTGAAGGAGATCATCGGCTACGAAGGCGATAAGGGCCTTGATATTGACGTGCTCATCGCGCAGCATCATCTGTCCCATGTTTTTACGGAGGAACTGATGGCGGAGGCTGACGGCCTGCCGAAAGAAGTGGCGGTGGAAAAGGAAACGGCGGATTTCCGCGGCCTTCCCCTCGTGACCATCGACGGGCCGGACTCGAAAGATCTGGACGACGCGGTGTACTGTGAGCGCCGGGAGAACGGTCATTTCATGCTCGGCGTATACATCGCCGACGTGAGCCGGTACGTGAAGAAGGGCATGCTCCTCGATGAAGAAGCGTACCGCCGCGGCAACAGCGTGTACCTGGCGGACCGGGTCATTCCCATGCTGCCGTTCCAGCTGTCCAATGACCTGTGCAGCCTGAACGCGGGCAGCGACCGCTACGCCATGGCCTGCCTCATGGATGTCTCGCCGGAGGGAAAAGTGACGGCGGAACGCATCACCCCGGCGGTGATCAATGTGGGGCGGCGCTGCAATTACCCGGAGATCAATAAAGCTTTCGAGGAGGGCCTCGCTCCGGACGACCTGAAACCGTTCCTGCCCATGCTGGAAGCGCTCCGGGACTGCGCGAAGGCGCTCCGGGACGAACGGAAAGCGAGAGGGGCCATTGAATTTGAATTTCCGGAATACAAGATCGTCCTCGACGAAAACGGGAAGCCGCTCCGCATCGTGAAGCGCATCCGCGGCGAGTCGGAAAAAATGATCGAAGACGCCATGATCGCCGCCAATGAGGCGGTGGCCCGTTTCCTGCGGGATACGGGGGAGACCTCGGTGTACCGCGTGCATCCCGTGCCTGATCCCGACCGTGTGGAAGCGCTCCAGAAACTGACCCGCATCCTCGGCACGGAAGTGCAGGTGCCAGATGAACCGAAGCCGGCGGATCTGCAAAAGCTCCTTTCCAGTGTAAAAGGGCAGGACATCGCTTCCGCCGTAGAGGTAATGACGCTCCGCTCCCTTTCGCAGGCCTGCTACAGCACGGAAAATGAAGGGCACTACGGCATCGCTTCCGAATGCTACACCCATTTCACCTCGCCCATCCGGCGCTATTCCGATCTCATGGTGCACCGCCTCATCCGGCAGGCGCTCTTTGAGAAGCCGAAAAAGTCCGTTCTCGCCCGGCAGACGGCCTTCCTGGAAAAAGCCTGCGCCCACTGCTCGGAGACGGAACAGGAAGCGGTGGAGACGGAACGGGACGTGAACGAGCTGAAGATGACCGAATACATGGAGCCTTTCGTGGGCGAGCCCTTTGACGGCGTCGTGACCGGTGTCACCCGGTTCGGCATCTTCGTCGGCCTGGACAACGGCGTGGAAGGACTGGTGCGCCTCGATATGCTCGATGAAGAATTCATTTACCAGGAAGACACCATGACGCTTCGCGGCGCGCTCTCCGGGGAGACCTATTCTCTGGGCATGCCCGTGCGGGTGACCCTCGTCCGCGCGGACAAGACGAAACGGGAAGTGGACTTCGCCCTCGGCGAGTTCCATTCGCCTCTCAGCCTGGAGAAGAAGATCAGAAAAAGCGGAAGCTCCCGTTCCAGCGCGAAGAAAAAGGGAAAGAACGGCGGCGGGAAAGCAGCGCCGCGCACGAAAAAAGGAAAAGGGAAAAAAGGCAGAAGATAAATGGCAGAAAAGAAAAATCCGCCTGCTTCCGCGGTGAACCGGCAGGCGTATCACAATTATTTTATCCATGACACCTATGAAGCGGGCGTGGCGCTCACGGGGACGGAAGTGAAATCCATCCGCGCGGGGAAAGTGAATCTCCGGGACAGCTTCGCCAAAGTGGAAAAGGGCGAAGTCTTCCTGTGGAACGCCCATATCAGCCCTTACGAGCAGGGGAACCGCTTCAATCACGATCCGCTCCGCACGCGGAAGCTCCTCCTGCACCGCAGGGAGATACTGAAGATCGAAAACGCCCTGAAAACGAAAGGCTATACGCTGATCCCGCTCAAGATGTATTTCAAAAAAGGATACGTGAAATGCGAGATCGGCCTCGCCACGGGGAAGAAGCTCTACGACAAGCGCCAGGACATGGCGGAACGGGCGGCCAAGCGCGATCTGGACAGACGCATCAAAGAGCAGCGGTATGACTGAAATGAAAAGAGAAATAAAAAAGAGCGCCGGAAACGGCGCTTTTCTCATGCAAAAAACCGTCCGCGCGGGACGGCTTTGCTTATGGAGCGCCTAGAGGGATTCGAACCCTCGCACCTGGTTCCGGAGACCAGTGCTCTATCCCCTGAGCTATAGGCGCATGGAGATTCAACGGAATAAATTATACCATAGCCTGCGAAAATCCTCAACTGGAAGAAATCTTCGTGATACAATAAAGAAAAAATAAAAAAGGAGACGGCCATGACGGAAGAAATGGAAGAAGAACTGTCGCCGGAAGAACTGGCAGAGCTTATGCGGGCCTATAAAAAAGAGCTGGCCCATATCTACAGGACCGCCGCGGCGAAGCGGGCGCTTTTCAGCGCGCGGGGCGGAGCGGACGCGGAAAGGATGCTCGCGAAGAGCGGAGAGGAAATGCGCGCCGACATTGACGCGCTGAAAAAGAAATACGGCATCCATTACTGAGATGTTCTTGACAGAAGCGCCGGTTTATATCATGATACAGGGGAATATGCGGGCGGATCGGCCCGTGAAATACCCTGATTTGGGAGGTACTTATGCTTCTTGCTTTTGATGTGGGAAATACGAATATCGTCTGCGGCGTGTACAAAGACGAGAAACTGCTCGATCACTGGCGCATCGCCACCAATACACTCCAGACGGCGGACGGCTATGCTGTCCAGCTGGGGATGCTCTTCCAGCTGAACGGCCTGCGCTTCAGCGAAGTGGAAGATGTGATCATTTCCACCGTCGTTCCGCCGATCATTCCCATTCTCCAGACCCTTTCGGAAAGATATTTCCATGTGAAGCCCATCCTCGTCGGACCGGGCATCAAGACGGGGATGAATATCCTCTACGACAATCCGAAAGAACTCGGCGCGGACCGCATCGTGAACGCTGTGGCGGTCATCAACAAGTACGGCGGCCCGGCGATCATCATCGATATGGGCACGGCCACGACATTCTGCGTGATCAATGAAAAATGCCAGTACCTGGGCGGCGCGGTCGCTCCGGGCATCGGCATCTCCATGGAAGCGCTCTTCCAGCGGGCATCGAAGCTGCCCCGGATCGAGCTGAAAAAAGTGCCTTCCTGCATCTGCAAGAATACGGTGAGCGCCATGCAGGCCGGGATCTACTACGGCTTCGTCGGGCAGATCGACGGCATCGTCAACCGCATCAAGGAAGAAATGGAGATGCCCGATGTGACCGTCATCGCAACAGGCGGCCTCGCGGCGCTCATCTCCTCAGGCAGCACTACCATCGATATCGTCGATCCCATGCTGACGCTGGATGGGCTGCTCATCCTCTATGAAAAGAACCGCCCGGAAAAGAAATAAATTGAACAGAAGGCTTGCAAAAAAGCCGCCGGCCCGTTATAATATGTAGCACATGGCCGGTTAGTCAAACGGTTAAGACGCTGCGTTCTCAGCGCAGAGAGTATGGGTTCGAATCCCATACCGGTCACCAAAAGGAAAAGGAGCACGGAAGTGCTCTTTTTTTGTGCCTTCATTCTGGAGCGGCGTTGCGGGCGGAGGAAAGGCACAGACAGATCGGCTCCGCGCCGGAGCTGTCGTACTACGACTGGTACGGGCTCATTTCCGGCGAGGGTGCTTCCTCGGAGAATGCGGAGAGCGGCGATATTACCGTCGAGTAACGGAGAGAGAGCCTGCCGCCTCATGGGAAGGAGGGCCTATGAACAAAAAAGCAGAACTGTTTGACGCGTATCTGAAGGACAAGAAGATCACTGTCTTCACCGTGGACGAGATTAAAGACGACCCGCTCCACACGACGGTCTTCCGCTCGCACATCGAAGTGGGCGGAGCCCGTCTCCCCACCATCGTCATCCTGGACAGCAGCATCTACGCGATGATCCGCATCCTCGTCGCGCCGAAGGCGCTCCGCGAGGATAATAAGCCCGCGCTGCGGGAGCTGATGGACAGCTACAACCGGCAGTACAAGCCGTTCAAGTACTACACGGACAGCGAGGGGGATCTGGTGCTCAACACGTGCCTACTCTTCAAGGCGGGCGAGCTGGACGGCGATATGATCTATACGATGTTCGGCGTGCTTATCCGGCACCTGAATGATTCATATCGGGACATCATGAAGAGCATATGGCAGTGGCCGGGCATGAGAGAAGCGCTCCTACGGGGGCGCTTTTCTTGTGTGCGCTTTCGTTGAAGAAATGAAGGGAATCGTTTATGATAGGGGAAATCGGAAGGAGGCAGAAAACCATGGGGCTGAGAGATCTGTTTGGCCGGAAAAACTTCGGGCGGCTCGCGCCGGAGGAACGGCTGGCACGCGTTGACGGCGGCGCTCTTTTTGTGATGCAGAGCCTCATCCGCGCGGGCCATGAAGCGTACCTCGTGGGGGGCTGCGTGAGAGACCTCGCTATGGGCCTTCTGCCGCACGACTGGGACATCACCACTTCGGCAAGACCGGAAGAGACGGCGGCGGCGCTCACAGCGGCGGGGGCGCATGCTGTGGACGGCGGCGGACGGCGCTTCGGCACGATCATCGCCGTGTACGGCGGAAGAAATTACGAAGTGACCACTTTCCGCAGTGAGATGTACGGTGAGGATGCCCACCGCCCGGAGACGGTGGCTTTTGCGGATACGCTCCGGGAAGACCTCTCCCGGCGGGATTTCACGGTGAACGCCATGGCGCTCGGCGCGGACGGGACATTTTACGACGAGTTCGGCGGGCTCCGGGACCTCTCGGCGAAGAAGCTCCGCACGGTGGGTCAGGCGGAGGAGCGTTTCCGTGAAGACGCGCTGCGCCTCTTCCGGGCGTGCCGCTTCCTGGGACAGCTGGACTTTATGGCGGACGCTTCGCTGGTGGAGGGCATGGAGGGCGCTTTTCCCCGCGTGGCAGGGCTCTCTCTCGAGCGGGTGAAGGCGGAAGTGGACCGGCTCCTTGTGACGCCTCACGCGGCGCGGGGACTGGATCTCCTGGTCCGCTCGAGCCTCGCGGATACGGTGTGCCGCGTGCGGGAGCACGGGGAAGAGCAGGATGTCCCGATCCTGCCGGAGCTGTCCCATCTGGTGGCTCTGCCGCAGATGAAACAGTTCCACAAGTACGATGCCTGGTACCATACGCTCGCCGTGGTGGAAGCGGCTCCGGCGGAGCGCATTGCCCGCTGGGCGGCGCTGCTTCACGATGTGGGCAAGGGAATGCCCGGGGTGCGCCGCGTGGAAGGGGAGCGGATCACCGACCACGGGCACGATCAGCTCGGAGCGGCCATGGCGGAGGCGATCCTCCGGCGGTGGCGGTTCCCTGAGAAGGAAGTGCGCCTCATTTCCTGGCTCGTGGGCAATCACATGCATTTTCATTTCTTTGCCAACAATGAGGCGGCGGATACGAAAAAATGGGTGCGCCGCCTGGCCAGGGAGAAGACCTTCCCCACGCAGGCGGAGCTGGTGGGAGCCATCCGGGAGATGACGGCGCTGGCGAAAGCGGATATCATCGGCTGCGGGCGGCCTTTCTCGGCGACGGAAGGGCACGAAGCTTTCGGCGCGTACATGGCGGATCTGGCTGCGGCGATGCCTGTGACGGCGAAAGATCTCCGCTATGACCGGCGCACGGTGGACGCGCTGGGTACGGATATCGCCGAAGGCATGAAGAATCTGCTGGCCCGCGTGCAGAGCGGAGACTTGGAAAATGACGCGGACAGCCTGTACCGGGCGGCGGCGCGGTTCAGAAAGCGGCACAGCCATGAATAAAGAGCCGTCCATGAAAGTGCTTCACCGGCGGGCCTGGCTGTTCCTGTGCCTGATCCTGGGAGCGGCGGCGGTGGTGCTGCTCCGCCTTTTCTGGGTGCAGATCGTGGAGCATGACCGTTTCTCCGCGTGGAGCCTGCGCCAGACCCGGGATATGCAGGAGCTGTATTCCGAGCGGGGCACGATCTACGACCGCGGCGGGAAGCCCCTCGCTTTTTCCATCATGGTGAAGTCGCTCTATGCCGATCCGGGGATGATGAATATCGCGCCGGAGGAAGCGGCCCGCCTGCTCGCGCCGGTCATCCATGAGAGCGAAGGGGAACTTTTGGAGAAAATGAGCCGCGATACCCGGTTCGTGTGGCTGGAGCGCGTGATGGATCCGGACATGACGGAAGCGGTGAAAAAAGTTCTCAAGCAGTACAACATGAAAGGATTCGGCTTCATCGAAGAGAGCCGCCGGTATTATCCGAACGGCGGCCTGCTGGCGAATGTGCTCGGCTTCGTCGGTATTGACGGAAAAGGGCTGGACGGGCTGGAAAAGTCGCTGGAAGACGTCCTGTCCGGCGGCGTGAATAAGAAGCTGCTCCTGATGGACGCCAGAGGCAACCCGATCCTTCATTCGACGACGGCATCCTATACGGGCAAGGAGAGCCGGGAAGTGTGGCTGACCATCGATGAGAGCATGCAGTTCTTCGCGGAACGCGCCCTGGACCGGGCGATGGAGAGCACCCATGCCCGCGGGGGCATCGTCATCATGATGGACCCGAAAACGGGGGGCATCCTTGCCATGGTGAACCGGCCGTCCTACGATCCGAATCATTTTTACCGGGCCACGGAAAATGAATTTAAGAACCGCGCGGTCATCGATATTTATGAGCCGGGATCGACATTCAAGCCGATCATCGCGGCGACGGCGCTCGACGCGGGGACCTATACGGAGGATATCGTCTGGCATGATCCGGGAAAGATCACCGCTTCGGGCCACACCATCCAGAATTGGGACGACGAGTCCTACGGGGATGTGCGCCTGGTGGATATCCTGAAATTTTCCGTCAATACGGGCTTTGCCCACGTGGGGCTGCTCACGGGCGGGGATATCCTGACGGAATACGCGAAGCGCTTCGGCTTTGGGAAACCGACGGGCATCGAGCTTCCCGGCGAAGGTTCGGGCATTCTTTTCGACCCGGAGGAAATGCGGCCCATTGATGTGGCGACCATGTCCATCGGGCAGGGCATCGCCGTGACGCCGCTCCAGATGGTGCAGGCCTACAGCGCCATCGCGAACGGCGGAAAGATGGTGAAGCCCCACATCATCGACAAGATCAGAAACGCCGACGGCTCGGTCTATAAGGAAACGATGACGGAGATCTCCGGAACGCCCGTGAAGGAGAAGACCGCCGACGCCGTCCGCGCCATGATGGAGAAGGAAGTCTCCGAAGGGGGCGGCGGAAACGCCCGCGTCCCGGGATACAATATGTGCGGGAAGACCGGCACGGCCCAGAAGATTGACCCGGTCAAGGGCGGTTACCTGGAAGGCCAGTATATCGCGTCTTTCTGCGGATTCGGCCCGGCGGAAGATCCGCGGGTGATCTGCCTCGTCGTGCTGGACGATCCGCAGGGCATGTACTACGGCGGCATGGTGGCGGCGCCGGTCTTCTCGGAAATCATGAGCCAGACCATGCGCTACATGGGCATCCATCCGCTGGAGGCGCATCCGGGGAAGGAAACCGCTCCGCCGCCTGCGGAGGAAGAGAACGGCCTGCCGCCGCTTCCGGAGCGCGGGGCGGAGGTCGTGACGGTCCCTGATTTCCGCGGATGGTCCATGAGGGATGTCGGCGAATGGCTGAGCGGCGCGGGATTGAAATTCCGGCCTGACGGCTCGGGATTCGCCGACAGCCAGACGCCTCCTCCCTGGTCGGGCGTCCCCCGCGGCACAGCGGTAGACGTCCACTTTTCACCTGAATAAGCGCACAAAAAAAGCACTGACATGAGGATCAGTGCTTTTTCTTTTTATATGGTCTTCTCTCCGAAAACAGGATGACGAGCGGGGCGGAGGCTCCGGTGCTCGATGATGGAGAGGGCTTCCTCCATGGAGATGTCTTCTCTGCCGCCGGGCGTCTCATAGACCGCGACGGGATGCGCCGCGTCGAGCTCGCTGCCGGGGAAATACACGTATTCTCCCGTATGAGGGTCTCCGTAAATGAAGCCGGAGAGCAGGCGGCCTTCTGCCAATTTGTGTGCCATCGTATACCTCGCAGACCAGATGCGGTCGGAAATCTAAATAATCGGCGGAAGTGAGATGGAGGCGGATGCCTTCCATTTCTTCCGGGATATCATGGAAATTCTGTGTGCCGTGGATGTGGCCGAAGACACAGTCCCGGACGCCGTGTTCTTTCATGAGAGAGAGAATGCGCAGGGGGCGCCGCTTCTCATCATACGGCGGATAATGGAGCACGCAGATGATGCGGCGGGCGCCCTGCTTTTCCGCCAGCTCGATGCCCCGCAGGAGACGGCCTTCCTCGCGGCGCAGGATCGTCTCGTCGTTTTCCGTGAAATTGCGGGACGTTTCCGGGATCCAGCCCCGCGTGCCGGCCAGAGCGACAGAGCCGATCATGATGACATTGTTGTGAAGAAATTCAAAAGCGCCGCCGGTGGCTTTCGTCATCTTTGTCACCGTATCCCACCAGTAATCGTGATTGCCCCGGACGACGATCTTTCTGCCGGGGAGCGCGGCGATCCACATCAGGTCGGGCAGCGCTTCGGCGAGGCTCCCGCCCCAGGACAGGTCGCCCGCGAGAATGACTGTATCTTCCGGGCGGATCGCGGCGAGCCACGCGGCGCGGATCTTTTCCCGGTGGCCTTTCCAGTTGCCGCCGAAAATATCCATGGGTTTGGACGGCGGATCGCCGGAGAGGTGAAAATCACTGAATGCGTAAAGTTTCATGGAAATATCCTTATTCCCCGAAGTACCGGGAAGAATGAAGCGTATCGAGGATGTATTTTCTGCTGTCGCTGTCCACGACCTGCGTGATGCGGTAGCCCATGTAAAGGGGGCTCGCCGTATACCTCGGGAAGATCTTCACGCGGATACTGCCGCGGACCTGGTAGAAAAAGAGATTGTAGCTGTCGCAGGGGATGGGAAAATCGCTGAGCACGAATCGCGCCACCTGCTGGACCGCGTCGGCAAAGGCGTCCGTGTGCCCGTCTTTTTTGAGCATGACGTTGAATTCCGCCATGGAGCAGATCGGATAATCGGAGAGCGTCACATAGCAGTCCCCGTCTTCAAAGATCAGGGGGCCGAGAAAATTCTCCGGGTGGATATTGTCTCGGTAATCGTAATCGTAGAGGCCGATGATTTGCGAATGGGGATGGCGCTGCGAGCCGCCCGCGCGGGGGCCGAAATTGCGGAAATAAATGGCGGAGCGGAAATCGGGGCGCCCTGAAATTTCCAGCCATTTCTCCAGACCGAAGGAAATGACGCAGTGCAGCTCGTCTTTCGAGTACATGGAAAGGTCGCTGTCGTGTTTATCCGTTTCCACAAGAACCGTCGGCCATGTGCCGTGAAAGACAGGATATTTATTCATGAGCCAGATCATGGAGCCGCGCCGCTCAAGGATGTGGGTGAGCGTCTCCGGCCGGCAGAATGGGCAGGCGTCTCCTCTGGCGGAATAGGGCTTCGATCTTCCGATATGCAGGTCAAATTCGATGGGATTCGTCATAATTTTGTCACGCTCTTTCTGCGGGCGCACAGACGCCCGCTACAGATAAATTATATCATGGCTCCGGATAAACAGCGGAAATTTTCCCCGTGCCGGCGGAAGCCTCTTTTATTATAAAGAGGAAATATAAGGAAACGGTCAATTTGACAGCGGCAAAAAAAACTTTTTCATTTTATCAGAATAAAGTATTGACAAGAAACGACGTATCCTGTACTATATCGTCATACAGTAATTCTTCACCGAGATAAAGGAATAAAGAAAGGAAGGATCGATATGAAATGGAAAAAAGCCATAGCCGCCGGCATCCTCCTGGCGTGCGCCGCCGGACTGCTGGCAGGCTGCGGCGGAGAGCAGAAAGCGGCATCCGCTGCCGGAGGCGAGAATAAGAAGATCATCATCGGACTGGATGATAATTTCCCGCCTTTCGGCTTCAAGGACAAGGACGGACAGCTGGTGGGCTTCGATATCGACATGGCCAAGGAAGCGGCAAAGCGCATGGGCAGCGACATCGAGTTCAAACAGATCGACTGGTCCAGCAAGGAAGCGGAGCTGAAGAGCCATAAGATCGACGCCATCTGGAACGGGCTCACGATCCTTCCGGAACGGGAAAAGAACATCCTCTTCTCCCGGCCCTATGAAAATTCCGTACAGATCATCCTCGTAAAAGAGGAATCGCCCATTCAGTCGAAAGCGGATCTGGCGGGGAAAGTGGTGGCCACGCAGGAAGGAAGCACCGGCCTGGACGCGATCAATAATGAACCGGAGGTAAAAGCGTCTTTCAAGGAACTGAAGCTGTATCCCGATAATGTATCCGGCTTCATGGATCTCAAGATCGGACGCATCGACGCGATGGTCGTCTCCGAAGTGGTGGCGCTCTATTACAATAAGCAGAACAACGCGGGCTTCCGCGTGGTGGACGCCGGATATGACCGGCAGCCCGTCGGCGTCGGCCTGGCGAAAGACAATCAGGCTTTCAAGGAACGGCTGGATAAGACGCTTACGGAAATGAAGAATGATGGCACTTCGACAAAGATCTCCGAGAAGTGGTTCGGCAAAGACATTACGATCTGATAAGAAACAGGGGGAATCAAAATGAAGATGAACTGGAAAAAAGCGGCGGCCGCAGGCATTCTGGCGGCCAGTGTGATGGGACTTCTCGCGGGCTGCGGCGGTGATGGAGGAAAAGCGGCGCCCGGCAAGCCGGAAAAGATCGTCGCCGGATTGGATGACACTTTCGCTCCCATGGGATTCCGTGATGACAGCGGCAAGATCGTCGGCTTCGACGTAGACATGGCGGCGGCCGTATCGAAAGAGATCGGTGTGCCCATCGAATTCAAACCTGTCGACTGGGCAAGCAAGGAAGCGGAGATCTCCGCGGGCCGCGTGGACGCGCTCTGGAACGGCCTTACCGTGACAGAAGAACGGAAAAAGGTGCTGGATTATACCGATCCGTACCTGAATAACAAGCAGGTCTTCGTGGTCATGAACGATTCGGACATCACCGACGCGAAGCAGCTGGCAGGCAGGAAGGTCTGCGCCCAGGAAGGCAGTACCAGCCAGAGCGCCATGGACAAGCAGCCGGAAGTGCGCGATTCCTTCGCGGTATGGAAACTGTATCCCGACTTCACCTCGTGCTTCATGGATCTGGAATCGGGCCGCGCCGACGCGATTCTCGGCGACAGCGTCCTCATCAATTACTACATGCAGAAGAAACCGGGCCAGTTCCGCGTCCTGCCGGGCGTGGTCGCCAATGAAGTCTACGCGGTGGGCGTGAAGAAAGGCAATACGGAGCTCGTGAAGCTGCTGAACGAAGGCTTCAAGAAAGTCGAAGCCAGCGGCGAAGCGAAGAAAATCTCCGAGAAATGGTTCGGCACGGACCTTTCCGTGAAGCAATAAGAGCGGCGCTTGCCCGATCGGGCAGGTCATTGTATGATAGTATGGTAAAGCGGCACAGTAAAAAAGACAGGCCAGCGCCCGTCTTTTTCCGCATTTCCATGAAGAAAGAGGTTATCGCATTATGATGGAGTATATCGGCTCGATCCTGCCGGGGATGATCGAGGGGCTCGGCGTGTCGGCGCAGATCTTTGTGCTGACCTATGTGCTGTCGCTCCCCTGCGGCATCCTGCTGTCGCTAGTCCGCCTGTCCCGGCTGGGCCTGTTCCGCCGGATCGCGGAATTTTATATCTACGTTATGCGCGGCACACCGCTCATGCTGCAGATCCTGTTCATTTATTACGGGCTGCCCATGCTTCCGGGGATATCCATCCAGATCAATGATTTCTCGGCGGCGATCATCGCTTTCGTGGCGAACTATGCGGCGTACTTCGCGGAGATCTTCCGCGGCGGCATCCAGTCCATCAGCCGCGGCCAGTACGAAGGGGCGAAAGTGCTGGGCTTCACCTACCGTCAGACCATGTGGCACATCGTGCTGCCGCAGGTCATCAAGCGGGTGCTGCCTCCTCTCGGCAATGAGACGATCACCCTGCTGAAAGATACGTCCCTTGTCTACGTCCTGGCGATGAATGATCTCATGCGGGTGACCCGCTCCATCGTACAGCGTGATTTTGACACGACCGCTTTCGTCGTGGCGGCGGTCTTCTACCTGGTGTGCACCTTTGTGCTGACCCGCGCTCTGGCATGGCTGGAAAAACGCTATGCTGTCTATGAAGAATGAGGTGGCTCCGATGGCATTTATCGAAATGAAAAATATCCGGAAATCGTTTGGCAGTCAGGAGATTCTTCATGGCGTGAGCCTCTCTGTGGAAAAAGGGGAAGTGGTCTCCATCATCGGTCCCTCCGGCGCGGGGAAGAGCACTTTCCTGCGGTGCCTCAATAATTTGGAGACCATTCAGGGCGGCTCTATCCGGGTGGAAGGAGATTACCTGGCGGAAGAGAAAGACGGGAAAGTCGTCTATGCGAACGACGCGCTCTCCCGGAAGATCCTCGGAAAGATGGGCATGGTCTTTCAGTCGTTCAATCTCTTCCCGCACATGACCGTACTGGACAATCTGCTGGCGGCTCCGGTGTATGTGAAAAAAATGAAAAAAGAAGACGTCATGCCCACAGCGGAGCGGCTGCTTCGAAAAGTCGGTCTGTGGGATAAAAAAGACGTCTACCCGGGGAGCCTTTCCGGCGGGCAGAAACAGCGCGTCGCCATCGCGCGGGCGCTCACAATGGCGCCGGAGATCATGCTTTTCGACGAGCCGACGAGCGCTCTCGATCCGGAGCTCACCGGCGAAGTGCTGAAGACCATCCAGCAGCTGGCCGACGAAAACATGACCATGATCATCGTCACGCACGAGATGGCCTTTGCGAAATCCGTATCGGACCGCGTCCTATTCATGGTGGACGGCAGTGTCGAAGAAGAAGGAACCAGCGGGGAGATCTTCGATCATCCGAAGAGCGCCCGCACGCAGGCCTTCCTGAAATCCATACTGAGATAAAAAAGAGGAACAGCAAAAGCTGTTCCTCTTTTTCGTTTTCTGTTTTTCCGGAGCTGTCAGATACCGGAGCCGCCGTCATGGACGGTCACGTCTTTCAGCGTCCGGGAGAATGGCGCAGGCCCGGAAGAGATCGGCTTCATGAGGCAGATGATACAGGGGTTTGTCATTTCAGATTTCTCCTTACGTTTCTGCTGAGATTACTGTATCATTAAAGCCGGGCCGGAAGGCAGGCGCCGTGGGAAACGGCATCGGAAATTCCTTGAAATAGCCCTGCCGTTGAAATAAAATAAATGAAAATCGAAGGAGTTTCGGGAGGAAAAACGAATGAGCCAGGTGCAGAAAATAACGGAAGATATATATTGGATCGGCGCCAATGATTTTTCAGCGGGCCGTTTTGAAAAGATCCTTCCCATCACACGGGGGATCACGTACAATTCTTATTTTATCGACGATGAAAAAACGGCGGTCATCGATACGGTGGACGCCCATGTGACCGATGAATTCCTGGAAAAGACAGAGGCGCTCCTCCGCGGGCGGCCGCTGGATTACATCGTCATCAACCACATGGAGCCGGACCACAGCAGCGCCCTCCTGGCACTGGCGCGTCTTCACCCGGAGGCGAAGCTGGCGGGAAGCGCGCAGGCGCTCCGTCTGTTTGAACAGTTTTTCCACTGCCCCATGAAAGAGCGCTACACCGTGACAGGCGAAAAGACAACGATCGCCCTCGGGCGGCATACGCTCCGGTTCCTCACGGCGCCTATGGTGCACTGGCCGGAAGTGACGTTCACCTATGATGAGAAAGATCAGGTCCTCTTCAGCGCGGATGCTTTCGGCTGCTTTGGCGCGCTTCAGGGGAGCGTCTGGGCCGATGAACTGGATTATGAGGAAAATTATGAGGCGGAAGCGCGGCGCTACTACGGCTGCATCGTATCGAAGTACGGCCAGCAGGTGCTCGCTGCCCTTCGGAAAGCGTCGGCGCTCGATATCCGCATCCTCGCTCCGCTTCACGGCCCCATATTCCGCCGGGGAGAGGACAGAAAGCGGATCATGGAAGATACGGCGCGCTGGGCGGAATGGAAGCCGGAGAAGACGGGGGCGGCTCTTTTTTATACGTCTGTCTACGGAAATACGGCGGCCGCCGTGCAGAGCCTGGCATGGAGACTGCGGGAAAAAGGCGCGGAGAACGTAAAGACCGTCGATCTCTGCCGGACGGATATGTCCTATGCGCTGGCGGATGTCATGACTTTTTCCCATCTTGTTTTTGCGTCCACCACGTACAATATGGGGCTTTTCCCGGTGATGCGGGCTTTTCTGGAAGGGATCGGAGACCATCTGGTGAAGAATCGCCGCGTTGCGCTCATCGGCAATTCGTCGTGGGCGCCCAATGTGGCGGGAAAGATCATGAAAGAAATGACGGCAGGGTGGAAAGACTGCGCGCTCCTGGCGGAGCCGGTGCATATCCTTTCCGCTCCCGGCCCGGCAGAGGAAAAGTCGCTGGACGATCTGGCCGCGGTCATCGCGGCGGACATGGCGGCGCGGAAAGAATAAGGAATGATGAAAAAAATATGGATGGCCGCGGCGGCGCTTTTCGTGGCATTTGCCGCGGCGGGATGCGGCGCGCCTTCCGTGAAGACTGTGCGGGCGGAAAAATCGGCGCAGCCTTTTGTCTATGAGGAGGAGGCCCCGGCGGAAGCGCTCCATGCGATGACGGTGACGCCGCGGGTCTCCGGGCCGATCCTTACGGAGATTCCCGCGGAAGGAACGGCCGTCCGGGCGGGGCAGCTCCTCGTGCAGATCGACACAGCGGAATATGCTGCGCAGAAGGCGGAGCTTCAGCAGCGCATCGCTTCGTCAGGCGCGGCCAGGGCGGCAGCTCCGTCTGCCGGAAACAGTCTTGCCGATTCTCTTCTGAAAGAGGGGATCATCACGAAGGCGGAATATGCCCGCCTCGCGGCGAAAAATCGTCCCGCGGCTCCGGCGGCGGGGAGCGCGGCCGGTGAAGCGGCGCAGATCGCCATGAGCGCCGTGCAGCAGGCTATTTCCGACTGTACGATCCTTTCGCCCATTGACGGCGTCATTGCGAAGAGCTATGCCGGAGAGGATAAGATGGCCGCCGCCGGCCGCCCTCTTCTCGTGATCCGGCAGAATACGCCGGTGATTCTGAATATCCAGATCCCGTCCATTATGGACGCAGTCATTCAGAAGGCGAAAGATGAGAAGACCATGACGGTGACCATCCGGGACACGGAGAGCGGCGCGGTGTGGTACGGCGAACTGAAACCGCAGCCGAACAGGGACGGCGATCCGTACACGGTCTGTTTCGTTCAGGCGGACAATCCGAAAGATGAGATCAAGATAGGGAAGACCTATACTGTCCGCATCGACAGCGGTCAGAAAATAGAAGGATACGCCGTGCCCGCATCGGCTTTCGTGCGGCCCGATCAGGTGGCCATCGTGAATGCGGATGGGCTGGTGGACGTGCGCACCGTGACGGCGGCCGGCGGCGGAGACGGCGAGCGGGTCATCGTGAGCGGCCTGGAAGAAGGCGACCGGGTGATCGTGAGTCCTTCGAAAGATCTCCAGCTGGGCATGAAGGTGCGGGCGCAGTGAAGTGGCGAAGAGAAGACTATGAGGGAAGTCCTGTCGATACGGCGCGGAAACTGATCGGCGCGCTCCTCGTCAGGGAAACGGCGGAAGGCCGTACAGCAGTCCGCATTACGGAGACGGAAGCCTACGGCGGCTGCTTTGAAGGGAAGCCCGACGACGGGGCCCATTCTTTCCGGGGACGCACGGCGCGGACGGAAGTGATCTTCGGCGAGCCCGGCCGCGCGTACGTTTATCTCATCTACGGTATGTACTGCTGCTTCAATATCGTCTGCGAAAAAGAAGGCGTCCCGGGATGCGTGCTCATCCGGGCAGGCGAACCGGCGGAAGGGCTGGCGCTCATCAGAAAGCGGCGGCCGAAAGCGAGGGGCCAGCTCCTCACCTGCGGACCGGGGCGTCTCTGTCTTGCCATGGATATTGGGCGGGAAATGAGCGGCGCTGACCTGACCGGCGGCGGACTGTGGGTCGAATCGGGCGCGCCGGCGGAGATCGAGACGTCAAAACGAAGAAATATAGACTACGCGGAGCATGGAAAAGACTTTCCCTGGCGCTTCACCATGAAGGGCAGCTTATGGATCAGCAAATGAACGCTTCTCAAGGAGAGGCGTTCTTTTTTGCTGCGCTTTTTGAGCGGACGGCGGGAAATGAGCGCTCCTCAATGAGCGGCGGCCGCGGATGAGCGCCCTTTCATGGCGGAGACGGCGGTTTTCTTATATAATAAAAAGCGATTGAATACAGGAAACGGACAGGAGAGAGAAAATGAAACTGCTGCGTCTCATTCTGCATGGATTTAAATCCTTCGCGGACAGGACAGAAATATCTTTTGCCGGCGGCATCACCATGATCGTCGGGCCGAACGGCTGCGGGAAGAGCAATATTTCCGACGCGGTCCGCTGGGTCCTGGGCGAGCAGAATGTGAGAAATCTCCGCGGTCAGAAAGCAGAGGACATCATTTTCGCGGGCTCCGCTTCCCGGAAGGCGAAGAACGGCGCGGAAGTGACGATGGTCCTGGACAATACGGCCCGTGAGCTTCCGCTGGATACGGCGGAGGTGTCCGTGACGAGGCGGGTACTCCGCAGCGGGGACAGCGAGTTTTTCATCAATCAGCGCGCGTGCCGCCTGAAAGATATTCAGGAGCTCTTCGCCGCGACGGGGCTGGGGAAAGGGTCGCTCGCCATCATCGGGCAGAACCGGGTGGATCAGGTGCTCTCCGCCCGGCCGGAAGAGCGCCGTCTCATTTTTGAAGAGGTCGCGGGCATCAGCCGGTACCGCATGAGGAAGGAAGAGGGCCTGGGGAAACTGCGCCGCACGGCGGAAAATATGGACCGCGTTCGGGATCTGACGGCGGTGCTGGAGGAACAGCTCGGCCCCATGGCGGAAGCGGCGGAAAAAGCAAAGGTCTTCCGAGGACTTATCGAAGAGAAGCGCGCCGCCGAAGCGACGGCATCCCTGCTGAAATTGTCTGCCGCGCGGCGGATGCTGGCGCGGTATGAGACAGAATGCCGGACGCTTTCTGATGAAAAGGCGGAATGGGCGGCCAAACTGGCCGGAGCGGAAGCGGAAGGTGCGGCGCTGGCGGAAAAGGCGGCTGCTCTTACGGAAGAGAGCCGCCGTGCCGCGGAAACGGCAGGTCTCCGGCAGCGGGAAATGGATCGGATCGACGGGGATTACCGGGTCAAAGAAACGATGCGGGCCCATGCGGAAGCGGAATGCCGCCGTCTGGAGGAATCCTCCGCGGGGCGGGCCGCCGCGCTGAAAAGGCTGAAAACAGAGCTTGACGAAGCGGAAACGCGCCGGGAAACAGCGGAAGCAGGACTCCGCCGCGCGGAAGAGGCGCTCCATGCCGCGGAAGAAGAGAAGACGCACGCGGAAGCGGCGCTTGCCGGGGCGGAAGAATCTCACCGCCGTCTGATCGACGAAATCCGGGAAAAAACGGCGAGGCGGGACAGCGCGGAACAGGCGCTTCTCCGGCTGCGGGAAGAAGAGGAGCGGCTGGCGTCAGAGACGGCACGCCTGGAAGAAGAAAAAAAGGCGGCGGAAGAACGGGCAGGCAGTGCGGATTCCGCGCTCGCGGCCCTTTTCTCGGAAGAAGAGGAGCGGACCCGCCGCATGGCGGAACTGGAAGAACAGGGACGCCAGAAAAAAGAGAAAATGAAGGCCGGAGAGACGCGGAGCTTCTCTCTTCTGAACGCGTGGAACGAAGCGCGGGCAGGCGCGGCGCAGGCAGAGGGAGAAAGGCGGTATCTGGAAAAGGCGGACAAGGAGCACGCCAGCTTTTCCAACGCGTCCCGGACGGTGCTCCATGCCGACGAGCCGTGGCAGGCGCACATCCTGGGGCCGCTGGGAGAGCTCATCCGTGTGCCGGACGCATACACGGATGCGGCGGAAGCGGTACTGGGCGGTACGGTCTCCTATATCGTGACGGATACGGCAGAAGCGGCGGGCGAGATCATCCGGTGGATGAAGGCGCGCGGCGCCGGGCGGACCACTTTCTACCCCATCGACGCGATGCATCCCCGGTTTTCCGACGCGGCGGAACGGGAAGCGTCCCGTGAAAAAGGAATACGGGGGATCGCGGCGGATCTCTTTTCCTGCGGGCGGGAGATCGAAGACCTGAAAAAAGCGCTTCTCGGACGCGTGCTCATTGCGGAAGATCTCGACACGGCGCGGAAAGTGGCGAAGAAATATAAATACCGCATGACCATCGTCACAATGGACGGGCAGCTGATCCGCCCGGGCGGCGCCATGACCGGCGGATCCATGCGGAAGAAAGCCAACACGTTCTTCGGCAGGAAACAGGAGATCGAAGCGCTACGGGAAAAAGCGGCGGCTGCGGAAAAGGAAGCGCGGCGGCTGGCGGAAGAGAAACAGTCGCAGGATGAAGAGAACGCCCGGCTCTCCGACGCGCTGTCTGCGGCTCGGGAAGCGTGGCAGGCGGAAAACGCGGAAGCCGCCGCGGCGAAAGTAAAGAAAGAGAATTTCCTCCGCATGCGGGAAGAAGCCCGCGGGGAAGCGGAAAAGGCAGGGGAAGCCCTGAAGATAACGGCAGAAAAACAGGCGTCTTGCGGAGAAGAAAAGCGTGCTGTTGAGGAAAAGCTCAAAACGCTGCGCTCCATCCCGGAGATGCCGGAAGAAGAGAAGATCCGTCCCCTGCGGGAACGCGCGGAAGCCGCCGCGGCGGGCCTGACAGAAGCAAGCGTCGCCGCAGCCAGGGCGGAAGAGGCTTTCCGCAGGGCGGGGGAGATCGGAGAAGAAAAACGGACGGCTCTGGCCTCAGAGGAAGAACGGGGGAAGCGCGACGCGGAAGAACTGACTGTGAAGCGGGAAGAAGAAGCGGCTCTGGCGGAAGCGATGAAAGGTCTGTCCGCTGCGTTTGAGCAGGCAAAGGCGGCGGGCCGCGCGGCAGCGGAAGAAAGAGACCGGCTCCGTGATGAAGCGGACGGCCTGGCGGCGGCGTGCGGAGAAAACGAAAAACGCCGCCGCGCCGCACAGGATGAGCTGATGCGGCTGGAGCGGAAACTGGCAGAGCGGGAAGCCCGCGCGGAAGAGCAGAAACGGCAGGAGCGGGAAGAAATAAGCAAGCTGGAACTTTCCGGCTTTACGGAAGCATCAGCGGAAGCGGTGCGGCTCGAAGGCAATTCGCAGGATATGAAGGACCGGCTGGCTTCGCTTTCCGAAAAACTGACAGCCCTCGGTCCGGTGAATCCCAATGCGGAAGCGGACTATGAAATGGAGAAAGAGCGCCTCCGGGCTTATGAGAACCAGCTGGAAGACCTGAAAAAGGCCCAGGACGGGCTGGAGAAAGTCATCCGCGAGATCGATACGACCATGGCGGCCCATTTTACGGAGGCATTTTCCCGGATCGACACGGAATTTGGGCGGATCATGCAGCTCATGTTCCCAGGAGGCCGCGGGAAGCTGGAGCTTACCGACCGGGCGGATCCGCTGGAATGCGGCGTCGAGCTCTATCTGGATCTTCCCGGCAAGAAACGCCAGCCCCTTTCCCTGATGTCCGGCGGCGAGCGGGCACTCACCGTCATCGCGCTCCTCATCTCTTTCCTGGCGTACCGGCCGGCGCCTTTCTGCTTCGTCGATGAAATCGACGCGGCGCTGGATGACGCCAATGTGGAGCGTTTCAGCCGGATGATGAGAGAATACAAAAAGCGGGCCCAGTTTATCGTCATCACGCACAGAAAAAAGACGATGGAGTATGCAGATACGCTGCAGGGGGTTACAATGGGAGAAAAGGGCGTCTCTTCACTGGTGACTGTCCGGATGGAAGACTATATCAAGGAGGAATAACATGGGATTTTTTGACAAGATCAAAAAAGGGCTGGAACGCACCAAAAAAAGCCTGATCAAAAGTATAGAGACTGTCGTCATCGGCTACGCGAAGATCGACGAAGATTTCCTGGATGATCTGGAGGCGGTGCTTCTGACGGGCGACCTGGGGGTGCGCACGACGGATTACCTGATGCGGCAGATCCGCCGCGGCGTCCGCGAAGGGGAGATATCCAATACGAACGAAGTGATGCCGTACATGCAGAAGATCGTGGCGGATATGCTGCGCTCTCACGGGAAGGAAGAAAGAGAGCTCCACCATCCGGAAGTGTACCTGATCGTCGGCGTGAACGGCGTGGGCAAGACGACGACCATCGGGAAGCTGTCCAGTCAGATGCGCAAAGAAGGGAAAAAAGTGCTCCTCGCGGCGGCGGATACGTTCCGCGCGGCCGCTTCCGAGCAGCTGACCATCTGGGCGGAGCGCACCGGCGCGGATATCGTGAAGCACGCGGAAGGCGCGGATCCGGCGGCGGTCGCTTTTGACGCGGTGTCGGCGGCCAAAGCGCGCGGCGCCGACGTGGTCCTCATCGATACGGCAGGACGGCTTCAGACGAAGGTGAATCTCATGGAAGAGCTGAAAAAGATCAGCCGCGTGGTGAAGAAAGTCATCCCCGACGCGCCGCATCAGACGCTGCTCGTCCTCGACGCGACGACGGGGCAAAACGCGGTGAGCCAGGCCAAATCCTTCAGCGAGATCGTTCCGCTCACCGGCGTGGTGCTGACGAAGCTCGACGGCACGGCCAAGGGCGGCGTGGTGCTCTCCATTACGGAAGAGCTGCATGTGCCGGTGGAATATGTGGGACTCGGCGAAAGAGAAGACGATCTGCAGAAATTTGATCCCGATGATTTTGCGAGGGCTCTCTTTGAGACGGAAGACCACGTGCTGGAAAAGAGCACAAAAATATAAAATACGGAAAGGCGCACGGAGAATGCGCCTTTTCTGCGGCCTGCGGATGATATAATAAAATATCAGGAGGGCGGGTCTTCCGCCTGTGCGCAAAGGAGGCACCATGTTTACAGCGACAACGATCCTGGCCGTAAAAAAGAACGGCCATACCGCGGTGGCCGGCGACGGTCAGGTCACGATGGGGAACGCGGTGATTATGAAGAATACCGCGAGAAAGGTGCGCCGTCTCTATCACGGCCGAGTCATCGCCGGATTCGCGGGTTCGGTGGCCGACGCGTTCACGCTTTTCGATAAATTTGAGGCCCGCCTCACAGACTGCAGCGGCAATCTGCTGCGGGCGGCCGTGGAATTCGCGAAAGACTGGCGGCGGGATAAAATGCTCCAGAAGCTGGAAGCGCTGCTCATCATGACCGACGGGGAGCATCTTTTCCTCGTGTCGGGCAGCGGCGAAGTCATCGAGCCTGACGACGGGATCCTCGCCATCGGGAGCGGCGGGAATTATGCCCTTGCCGCTGCGCGGGCTCTCGCGGCAAATACGGATCTCTCCGCGCGGGAGATCGCGGAAAAATCGCTGCATGTGGCGGCGGATATCTGTGTGTACACAAATCACAATGTCATTGTGGAGGAAATCTGAATGAACGGAGAATTGACGCCCCGACGGATCGTGGCGTACCTGGATGAATACATCGTAGGGCAGAAAGAGGCGAAGAAATCGGTGGCCGTGGCGCTTCGGAACCGGTGGCGCGCGTCCTGCCTTCCCCGGGAGATCGCTAAAGAGATCATCCCGAAAAATATCCTGCTCATTGGTCCGACCGGTGTGGGGAAGACGGAGATCGCCCGGCGCATCGCGGCTCTGACAGACGCGCCTTTCGTGAAAGTGGAAGCGACGAAGTATACGGAAGTGGGCTACGTGGGGCGCGACGTGGAATCCATGGTGAGAGACCTCGCGGAAGAAGCGGTGCGGCTGGAAAAGAAAAAAGCCTCCGCCGCGCACGGTAAGGACGCGGAGGAAGCGGCGGTGCAGAAGATCGGAGAGATCATGTGGCCTGTGAAAAAGCAGGAAACCCGGAATCCCATGGAGATCATTTTCGGCGAGCGCCGCCAGGAACAGGAGGCGCCGGATCCGGAAAAGGCGGAGCGGCGGGAAGCTTTTCTGGAGCGGATCCGCCGGGGAGAACTGGACGACAGGACGATCGAAATCGAAGTCAAGGATAAAGGCCGCCTCTCCGGCATGGGGGACAATGAAAATATGAATCAGCTCTCCCAGATGCTCTCTTCCATGATGCCGAAGCAGACAAAAAAGAAGAAAGTGACTGTCCGGGCGGCCAGAGAGATCCTCGCGGAAGAAGCCGCCGACGAGATGGTGGACATGGACGCCGCCGCTGACCGGGCGCTCCGGAATGCCGAAGAACACGGCATCATATTCATTGATGAGATCGATAAGATCGCGGGAAGAAACGGTATTTCCGGCGGGCCGGACGTATCCAGAGAAGGCGTGCAGAGGGATATCCTGCCCGTGGTGGAAGGCGCGACAGTCAAAACGAAGTACGGCATGATGAAGACCGATCACATCCTCTTTATCGCGGCAGGCGCTTTCCATGTATCCAAGCCGAGCGACCTCATTCCCGAACTGCAGGGACGCTTCCCGATCCGGGTGGAACTTTCCAGCCTGGGACGGGAAGAATTCCGCCGCATTTTGACGGAGCCGCGGCAGGCGCTGATCCGGCAGTACAGAGCGCTCCTCAGCGCGGAAGGCGTGGAGCTCTCCTTTACGGAAGACGCGCTGGACGCCGTGGCGGATATCGCCGCGAGAGTCAATACGGAAACGGAAGATATCGGCGCGCGGCGGCTCTATACGATCCTGGAGCGGGTACTGGAAGATCTGTCTTTTGAAGCGTCCGATCTGGAAGATAAGAATGTCGTCATCGACGAAGCGTATGTACGGCAGAAACTGGGAAAAGTAACGGAGAATATCGACATATCCAACTACATCCTGTAAGAAAAGGCCGCGTCCGAAAGGAGCGGCCTTCCTTTGTTTTTTTGAAAATGTCATAAAGTTGACGGGAAAAGACAGGCTGATTATAATAAGGAAAATTTAAAGACATGAGAATTTTTTATACAAGTCACATCGGAGGATGGAATGAGAAACGAAATTCTGGAGTATTTTCGGAAAGCCAATGGAGAGTTTGTTTCCGGGGAGCAGATCTCGCAGGATCTGAACGTATCCCGTACGGCGATCTGGAAACAGATCAATGTATTAAAATCGCGGGGATATATTTTTGAATCCAGCACAAGAAAAGGATACCGGCTGATCTACGCGCCGGATCTGCTGACGCCGCTGGAACTGATCGGAGCGCTGCGGACAGAGACGTTCGGGCGGCGCATGATCTATCTGGAATCGACGACATCTACTAATGAGGTGGCAAAGAAACTGGCCCGGGAAGGCGCGGAAGAAGGGACGATCGTTGTGGCAGAAGAACAGGTCTCCGGCCACGGACGGCTCACGAGAAATTTCTTCTCCCCCTTCGCGAAGGGCATCTGGTTCTCCCTCATCCTGCGTCCGAAATTCCTGCCCATGGAGGCGGCGAAATGCACGCTCATGGCCGGTGTGGGCGTGTGCCGGGCCATCCGCCGTATGGGCCTTTCCGACTGCGGCATCAAATGGCCCAATGACCTTCTGTACCATGGAAAGAAAATGGTGGGTATGATCACGGAAATGTCCGCTTCCATGGAGAAGATCGATTACATCATCATCGGCATCGGCATCAACACGGGTACGAAAAAAGAGGAATTCCCGGAAGCGTTCCGGGAAAACGCCACTTCTTTTATTAATGAAGGTGTGGAAGTTTCCCGCAAAGAACTGCTGGCGGCGGTGCTGCTCGAACTGGAGAAAGAATATAAGATCGCGCAGGAAGAGGGCTTTGATAAAGTGCTGGAAGACTGGCGTGAACTGTCTGTGACGATCGGGCAGGACGTGCGGGTCATCTTCGGCGATGACAGTTTTACAGGGAAGGCTGTAGACATCGATAAGGACGGCTGCCTCCTCGTGGACACGGGAAAAGAAGTGACCCGGGTGATCGCCGGGGACGTCTCCATCCGCCCGGCGGATCAGCCTGTCAATCTGGGAAGATAAAAAAAGGATACCGAAGGGTATCCTTTTTTCATGCAAAAAAATAAGGCCCGCGGAGGGCCTTGTTTCAGAAACAGCCGAAAGGAAAATTACTGACGGCGGGGGATCAGATCCTCCGCTTTCAGCGTGCCTTCTTTTGCGCGCTGCGCGAATTCCGCAGTCGCCGTGAAGAGGACGTCGCTGGAGCTGTTCAGCGCGGTCTCGCAGGCGTCTTCCAGAACGCTGATGATGAAGCCGATGCCGACGACTTGAGCGGCAAGGTCATTGCCGATGCCGAAAGAAGCGCAGGCTACCGGGATCAGCAGCAGGGAACCGCCGGCCACGCCGGAAGCGCCGCAGGCGCCGATGGTGGAAACGATGCAGAGAAGGAGCGCTGTCGGAAGATCGACGGAGATGCCGAGCGTATTGGCAGCGGCCAGCGTCAGTACGGAAATGGTGATGGACGCGCCGGCCATATTGATGGTCGCGCCCAGCGGGATAGAGATGCTGTAGGTGTCCGGATTCAGGCCGAGGCGTTTGCAGAGGCTGAGATTGACCGGGATATTGGCCGCGGAGCTTCTGGTAAAGAAAGCGTAGATCGCGGACTCACGAAGCGTCGCGAAGACGAGGGGATAAGGATTCTTGCGGATATTGAAAAATACGATGGCCGGATTCATGACGAGCGCCACAAGGAAGTACGCGGAGATCAGCACGCCCAGGAGCTGGATGTAGCCGATCAGGGCGGAGAGGCCGCTGTCGCCGACGGACTGCGCGACGAGGCCCATGATGCCGAGAGGCGCGCAGCGGATGACCCACTGGACGACCATGGTCATGGTCTTGGCGATGTCGTCAAGGAATGCCTTGGAGCCGTCCGTGCCGACGCGGCGGAGCGCGATGCCCATGATGATGGCCCACGCGAGGATGCCGATATAGTTCGCATTCAGCAGAGCCGATACCGGATTGTCGACGAGGCTTATGATCAGATTGTGGAGCACTTCCACGATGCCGCTGGGCGGATTGATCTCCGCATTGGCCACTTTCAGGTCAAGCGTGGACGGGAAAAGGAACGACAGGGACACGCCTACGAGGGAGGCGCAGAATGTCCCGAATATATACAGGACGATGACAGGCTTCATGTTGGCTTCGCCGTCGGATTTTTTCTGCGCCATGGCGTTCATGACGAGGAAGAAGACGAGGATCGGAGCGACGCCTTTCAGTGCCCGGACGAAGAGATCGCCGAAAATCGTGACGGCCGGCACAGCCGACGGAACGAATAGGGCCAGCAGGATGCCGATGACGAGGCCGACCGCGATCTGCTTAATGAGAGCGATCCGGTTCAGCGCATTTTTTATGCTTGTAAACACAACCCATTCCCCCTTTTACATAGAATTGTTTTTTCCATGGGTAATGTATATAGTATACCCTGCGGGAAAACTTTATTCAAGCAGAGAATTATTTTAGTGAATGGTTTCATGATAAAAATGAATGGATGGATGAATAAAACGCGCTTCTTGTTTTTCGCTTTTCATCCATTTCTGCTTTTCCTCGAAGCGCCGGTCATTGAGCGGCGGAAAAAGCCGGCGCGGTTTTCATTGAGGAGCGCCGCGCAAAGCTTTTGTGCAGGCAGAGCGGCTTTATGTTAAAATAACCATGTATATGGAAAAAACGGAAAGCGCTGCTTTTCCGATCTTCTTCTGCGGGAGGAATATATGGAGCGAATCGGACTGCTTGCGGGCGTCGGGACGCTGCCTGTGGAATTTTTGCAGGCGGTGAAGAGCCAGGGATATGAAGTCGTGTGTGTGGCTGTGATCCCCGGCGTCGATCCCCGGCTCAAAGAGCTTGCCAATGTATATTACGATATCAATGTGGCAAAACTGAACAAGATCATCAAAACGCTGGTCAGCGAGAATGTAAAAGAAGTGACCATGCTCGGAAAGGTGACGAAAGAATGGCTCTTCAAAGGGCTGCATCTGCCGGATATGCGCGCGCTGAAGCTGCTGAACCGCCTTCGTAACCGCAAGGATGATACGATCATGCTGGCGATCGTGGAAGAACTGGCCAAGGACGGGATTTCCGTTCTGGATCAGACGAAGTACCTGAAGCCGCTCATGCCGGGGCCGCAGGTCTTCACGAAGAAACAGCCGACGGAAGAGCAGATGCGGGATGTGGCTTACGGATTCTGCACGGCAAAGATGCTGGGCGGCATGGATATAGGGCAGACAGTGGTCGTGAAGAATCAGGCCGTCATGGCGCTGGAAGCCATCGAGGGGACCGACGCGTGCATCCGGCGGGGCGGAGAACTCGGAAGGGGCGGCGCAGTGGTCGTCAAGACGGCGAAGCCGAAGCAGGACACCCGTTTTGACGTGCCTGCCGTCGGCATGCAGACGCTGCGGTCCATGATGGAGAGCGGCTGCACGGTGCTTGCCATCGAGGCATATCGGACTTTGTTTGCGGAAAAGGAAGAAGTGATCCGGGAAGCGGACAGGAAAGGAATGATCGTCATGTCCGTGGAGCAGGGGCATTTATGAAAATCATGTTCTCTGCCGGAGAGGCGTCGGGCGATATGCACGCGGCGGCAGTGGCCGCCGCGATCCGGAAAACCGCGCCGGATGCGGAGATGTTCGGCATGGGCGGCGGCGGCATGGCCCGCGCGGGCGTGCGGATCATTTATGATATCCAGAATCTGGGGATCATCGGCGTAGTGGAGGTGATCCGGCACCTGCCCCTCTTTCTCCGGCTGCGGTCGTTCCTGCGGGAAGCGATGATCCGGGAGAAGCCGGATGTGCTGGTATGCGTCGATTATCCGGGATTCAACATGAAGATCGCCCACGAGGCGAAAAAGCTCGGCATTCCGGTGGTGTACTATATTGCGCCGACGATCTGGGCGTGGAACAAGGGACGGGCGAAGCCGATCGCCCGCGATGTGGCGCAGGTCGCTTCTATTTTTCCTTTTGAGGCGGAAGCATACAGAAAAGCCGGCGCCGCGGTCACCTTCGTGGGGCATCCCCTGGCAGACGTGGTCAGGCCATCCATGACCAGGGAGGAGGCTCTGCGCTTTTTCCGGGCCGACGAAGGAGCAAAAAGGGTGCTCCTTATGCCGGGAAGCCGGAAAAATGAAGTGGCCGGGCTCCTTCCCGTCATGCTGGACGCGGCGAAGCTCCTGCAGAAGGACGGGAAATGCCAGTTCTTTCTGCCACGGGCGGAAACGATCCCGGAAGATATGCTGGCGGAACTATTGAAGACGGCGCCGGAGCTTTCCGTACAGGTGACGGAAGGGCATCAGTATGACCTGATGCAGATCTGTGATGCCTGCGTGGCGTCTTCCGGTACGGCCACGCTGGAAACGGCGCTCATGGAGCTTCCCACTGTGCTGGTGTACCGGCTGGCGGCGTTCACCTGGTTCCTGGCGCAGCATCTGGTGCATGTGAAGTACGCGGGCCTTCCGAATCTGCTTCTGGACAGGGAAGTGACGCCGGAGCTTTTGCAGGATGCGGTGACGGCGGAAAATATTTATGCGGTGATAGGGCCGTGGCTGACAGATGAAACGGCGCGGCAGGCAAACATTGAAGGGCTCAGAGCGGTGCGGGAAGCGCTCGGCTCCGGCGGCGCGGTGCAGCGCACGGCGGAACTGATACTCAGAACGGCGGGGGAAGTCCATGGATGGAAATAAAAAAATGAATAAATTCAGGGGATACCGGCGGCTGCTGTCTTTTCTGTGGCCCTACTGGCGCCATCTGCTGCTGGCCGTCGTCTGCATGATCTTCGTATCCGGCTCGAATCTGATCGTGCCTTGGATCATCAAAGACATCGTCGATCAGGTACTGGCAGAAAAGAACGTGCAGATGCTCTACATGGTCATCGGCGCGATCCTTGTGATTTTCCTGATCCGCGGCGTTACCACATTCGGGCATCGGTATCTTATGGGGTACATCGGGCAGCGGGTGATCACCGATCTGAGGCAGCGGCTGTTCTGTCACCTGCAGAAGTTGTCCATTTCCTACTATGACCGGCGGCGCACCGGGGAGATCATGAGCAACGTGACCAACGATATCGGCGCGCTCCAGACGGCGATCGTCGATAATTTCGTGACGCTCGTACAGGAAGCGGCCATTTTCGTGGGTTCTTTCATTTCCATGATCTACCTGCAGTGGAAACTGACTGTGCTGTGTCTCGTCATCGTGCCGATGGTCTCCTTTATTATCAAATTCTTCGGGAAGAAGCTCCACGCCAGCGGCCGCACGGTGCAGGAACGGCTGGCCGACGTGACCTCGCTCCTCCAGGAAGTCATTCAGGGCGTGCGCATCGTGCGGAGCTTCAACCGCGGAGAATATGAAGAAAAGCGGTTCAGCGCGGTGAATGAGGCGAATTTCAAGGCCAATATCCGCACGATCCGCCAGTCCAGCCAGCTCACACCTTTTGTGGAATTTTTCTCAGCTCTCGCCATTACCGTGATCATCTGGTACGGCGGCATGTCCGTCATCGACGGCGTCATGACGTCAGGCGAGCTGATCGCCTTTCTGATCTACGCCATCAATCTGGCCAATCCGACCCGGCGCATCGCGGAAGCGGTGGGGAACGTGCAGAAATCTCTCGCCGCGGCGGACCGGGTCTTCGCGACGCTCGATACGAAGCCCGATGTGCAGAATAAACCCGGCGCGGCGGCGCTGACGGTCAGCGAAGGGCGGGTGGAATTCCGCCACGTGGCGTTTTCCTACGAGCCGGGAAATCCGGTGCTCACGGATATTAATTTTACGGCGGAACCCGGCCAGACCGTGGCGATCGTAGGGCCTTCCGGCGCGGGGAAAACGACCATTGCCAATATCCTGCCCCGATTTTACGATGTGACCGGAGGCGAAGTGCTCATTGACGGGACGGACATCCGTGACGTGACGGTGAGCTCCCTTCGGGAACAGATCGGCCTCGTGCCGCAGGATACGCTTCTTTTTAATACGACGATCCGGGAAAACATCCTTTACGGACGGCTTGACGCTTCTGATGAAGAAGTCTGGGAAGCGGTGCGCGCGGCCAATGCGGAGAAATTTATCAAAGAACTGCCGAACGGCATTGAAACAAAAGTAGGCGACCGGGGGCTTGTCCTTTCCGGCGGGCAGCGTCAGCGCATTGCCATCGCCCGGGCTCTCCTGAAAAATCCGGCGATCCTCATCCTCGATGAAGCGACGTCCGCGCTCGATACGGAGAGCGAGAAGATCGTGCAGGACGCGCTGGACCGGCTCATGGTGGGCCGCACATCTTTCGTGATTGCGCACCGTCTCTCCACGATACGGAACGCCGATCAGATCCTGGTCATTAATCACGGCGTCATCGAAGAACGGGGGACGCATGACGAACTGATGGAAAAGGGCGGATTGTATCATGAACTGTACACCATGTCCGCCAGACAGGCAGAAGGGATGGTCTGATGTATTGGGTTTATAATATCTGTCTTGTGGCGTACTGGATTCTGCAGATTCCGCTTCTGATCTACCGTCTGATCTTTGAAGAAGGGTTTTATGACCGGCTGAAACAGAGCGCCGGCGTCATGCCCACTCCGACGCTGGAAAAGATCGCCTATCACAACGCGATCTGGGTGCACGCGGCGTCGGTGGGCGAGGTCGTCGCGGCCAGCCCCATCGTGAGAGAACTCAAGCGAAAGTATCCCGGCGAGATGGTGGTCGTTTCCGTCGTTACGGCGACAGGCCACAAAATGGCGCAGCGCATCATCCCGGAAGCGGACGGGCATATCTTTTTCCCTTTTGACCTGCCGGTCATCACCAGCCGCATCGTCAAGATCGTGGATCCGAAGATCATCATTCTGATCGAAACGGAGCTCTGGCCGAATTTCCTCCGCCTCGCGTGGCAGAGGAATATCCCTGTCATGATGATGAACGGACGGATCAGCGACCGTTCCATGAAGCGGTACTCCCTGATCAAGCCGGTCACGGTCAAAATGCTGAAACAGATCCGCCGTCTGTGCATGCAGTCGTCTTTTGACGCGGAGCACATCATGGCGATGGGGGCGGATCCGGATCGGGTCGTCATCACGGGAAATACGAAGTACGATCAGACGTACGCCACGGTTTCCGAGGAAGAAAAGACAGCGCTGAAAAAGGAATTTCATTTCGATCAGGCCGGGCCGATCATAGTTGCCGGAAGCACGCACAGCGGCGAAGAAGAGATCGTCATGCGCACGTTTAAAAAGGTGCTGGAGAAATATCCGAATGCCCGGCTGCTGATGGCGGTGCGGGAGATCACCCGGGCTGCCAATGTGAAGGCGCACATCCGCATGCACGGATTTTCCGTGATCCGCCGTACGGAAATGGGGACAAGCGAAGACAGCGGCAGGCCCCATCAGGTGGTCATTCTCGATACGATCGGCGAGCTTGGGCGCCTTTACAGCCTGGCGGATGTGGTTTTCGTAGGCGGCAGCTTTGTCAAGGTGGGCGGCCATAATATCCTGGAGCCCGCCGCGCACGGCAAACCTGTCTTCGTGGGGCCGTATATGTTTAATTTCAAAGAAATTTTTGAGCTCCTCCAGAAACGGGACGTCTGCATCATGGCGAAAAATGAAGCGGACTTCACAGAAAAGCTCATGGCTCTGCTGGCTGATAAGGCGCGCATCGCCGATATGGGCAGAAAGGCGCTGGAAGTCGTCCGGGAAAATCAGGGGGCGACCCGGAGAAATATTGAGAATTTTGAAGAGCTGATCGGACAGTATCATGTAAAGCTGAAGGAGGCGCCCGATGAGCTTTGAGTCCTATGTGCTCCGTCTGATGGCGGAGGAAGAGCCTGGGATTGCCGGGCGCGCTGTGCTCAGCGGCCTGGCCCTTCTGGAGAAAGCATACATCCGGGGCGTCGAGAAGAAACGGGCCGGAGACAGCGCCGGGGCGGTGCATGCGGGTATTCCCGTGATCAGCGTGGGCAATATTACCGCCGGAGGCACCGGAAAGACACCGTGCATCATGTATCTGGCCGCCTGTCTGCAGAAAAAAGGCGCCGTCCCCGCCATTCTGACGCGGGGATATCGCGGAGGGCTTGAGAAAAAAGGCGGGATCGTATCGGACAGGACATCTATCCGAGTCACGCAGGAAGAAGCAGGCGACGAGCCCTTCATGATGGCGAGAAAGCTGCCCGGCGTGCCTGTCATCGCTGGGAGAGACCGCACGGTCTCGGCGGCGGCGGCCAAAGCGCTCGGCGCGGATGTGCTCCTGCTGGACGACGGGTTTCAGTACTGGAAACTGGCGAGAGATCTGGATATCGTCCTGATCGACAGCACGAATCCTTTCGGCGGCGGGCGGGTGCTGCCGAGAGGTCTTTTGAGGGAACCCATGGAAGCGCTGGCTCGGGCAGGTCTCTTTATCCTGACAAAAGCGGGACAGACAAACGGAACTGAACGGGAAAAAATACGGAAAGAAATTCAGCAATACAATCCCTGCGCGGCGGTTATTGAGGCCGATCATGCGCCGAAAAGTCTGATACCGATCGGGGAGTGGCCGAAAGTCAGGCCGCTTTCCGAACTGCCGGCGCGCAGCGTGTTCCTGCTCTCCGGTATCGGCAATCCCGGCGCCTTCCGCAGGACTGCGGAGGAAGCGGGGCTGGATGTCAGGGGAAGCATGGCGCTTCCCGATCATCACGGCTATGCGGAAGAAGATCTGCGGAAAGCCGCGGCCGAAGCGGAAGCGTGCGGCGCGGAATGCATCGTCATTACGGAAAAAGACGCGGTAAAAATAAAGGAACATCTGCATTGGAACGGCGCCGGGGCCGTGCCGGTCTATGTTCTCGGCATTGAAATGACCTTCTCCGGAGACGGGGAAGACATATTTATAAAAACAGTGGAGGATATTTTATGAAAATTGCATGCATCATTCCTTCGCGATATGAATCAACGCGGCTTCCGGGGAAACCGTTGCGGATGATCCACGGGAAAACGCTGATCCGCCGTGTCTATGAACGGGCGGTCATGGCGAAAGTGCCCGATGCTGTGCTGGTCGCGACAGATCATGCGGCCATAGAAGAAGAAGTCCGCCGTTTCGGAGGCATGCCGGTCATGACGTCTCCCGCATGCCCGACGGGAACAGACCGCCTGGCGGAAGTCATCCAGCAGTATCCCGATTTCGACATCATCGTCAATGTTCAGGGCGACGAGCCGATGATCGATCCCGATGTGATCGACAGGCTGGCGCTCCTTCTGAAAGATCATCCGGAACTGGATATGGCGACAGCGGCAGTGCCGCTTGCGGAAGAGGAATATGACGATCCCGCGGCGGTCAAGGTCGTGGTGAACCGGAAAGGGGAAGCCCTCTATTTTTCCCGGTCCCTGATTCCGTATCCGCGGAACGGCTTTGCCGCGGAGCCGCTGAAACATGTGGGCATTTATGCATATAGAAAAGATTTTCTGGCTGCTTACGCGAAAATGGAGCAGACGCCTTTGGAAAAAACAGAATCTCTGGAACAGCTCCGCGCGCTGGAGATGGGATACAGGATCGGCGTGATCCGCGAGGAGACACCGGGCATCGGCATTGACACGGAAGAAGATTTGAAAAGAGCGGAAGAATATTTTGAAAGGGTGGAGAGAGAATGAAAACGATCCAGGTAGGAAATCTGACACTTGACGGAAGCCGTCTGTTCCTGATCGCGGGCCCCTGCGTCATTGAAGGCTATGAGCGTACGCTCATGATCGGAAGAGAAGTCAAGAAAATCTGTGAAAAGCTCGGAGTTCAGTACATTTTCAAAGCGTCTTATGATAAAGCGAATCGGTCTTCGTTCCATTCCTTCCGCGGGCCGGGCCTGGAAAAGGGACTGGAAATTTTGCAGGCAATCAAAGAAGAGCTGCAGGTGCCGGTCCTTTCCGACGTACACGACGTGACGCAGCTCGACGCGGCGGCAAAAGTGCTGGATATGATCCAGATCCCGGCCTTTCTCTGCCGCCAGACCGATCTTGTCTACGGCGCGGCAAAGACGGGCAAACCGGTCAATGTGAAAAAAGGCCAGTTCATGGCTCCGGAAGACATGAAAAATGTCATTGAAAAAATGGAAGAAGCGGGAAATCAGAATCTGGCCGTCACGGAAAGAGGCGCGAGCTTCGGCTATCACAATCTGGTCGTGGATATGCGTTCTTTTCCCATCATGCGGCAGTTCGGCTATCCGGTGATCTTCGACGCGACGCACAGCGTGCAGCTGCCCGGCGGCAACGGGACTTCCACCGGCGGACAGAGGGAATTTATTCCTTACCTGGCGCGGGCCGCGGCGGCGTCCGGCGTGGACGGCTTCTTCATGGAAGTGCACGACAATCCGCCGGAAGGGCTGTCTGATTCCACAAACATGCTGTATCTGTCCTCGCTGGAAGATCTGCTGAAAGATCTGATCGCCATTGACAATGTCGTGAAAAAAAGAGGATGATTTTCCGCGGGATAAGGAACAATGCAGATGAATCGTTTCAAATTTCATGTATAATATGAATATGGGATTTTTAGAAATAAATTTCCCGATTTATGATGCGGAAAAACGGAAGATCCTTTTAAGAGGGTTCATCTGATTGACAATAAGCAGGAGGCGTCATGTCTGTTCTGGATATTGCGGCGCAGGTGCTCAGAGATGAGGCGGCGGCCGTTCTTGACCTTGTAGATAAACTGGACGGGGAATTTGAAAAGGCGGTGAAGCTGATCGATGATTCTCAGGGCCGCGTCATACTGACGGGAATGGGCAAATCCGGCCATATCGCGAGGAAAGTGGCGGCCACCATGGCAAGTACTGGGACGCCGGCGTTCTTTCTTCATCCGGCGGAAGCGATCCACGGCGATCTCGGCATGGTGACAAGAGCCGATGTGGTGATCGCGTATTCCAACAGCGGGGAAACGGCGGAAGTCGTCAATATCCTGCCGTCGGTCCGGCGCATCGGAGCTAAGCTCATCGCCATCGTCGGAAAGACAGAATCCACGCTCGCGAAAAATGCGGACGCCGTACTGGACGCAGGCGTCAAGAAAGAAGCGGGGATGCTCGGCCTTGCGCCGACGAATTCGACGACGGCGGCGCTGGCGCTCGGCGATGCGCTGGCTATCAGCCTCATGGAAGAGCATCATTTTACGGCGGATCAGTTTGCCGTATTCCATCCCGGAGGATCTCTCGGGAAAAGGCTCCTCATGACCGTGGAGATGGCCATGCATAAAGGAGAGGACAATCCGGTTATTCTGGAGACGGCGTCTGTAAAAGACGCGCTCTTTGTGATGACTGATAAAGGGCTGGGTGCTGTCAGCGTGGTGGACGGAGCGGGACAGCTGAAAGGCCTGATGACCGACGGCGATGTGCGCCGCGGACTGAATCAGGGCACAGATTTCCTGAATCATCCCGTGGGAGAGGTGATGACGGCGCATCCGCTGGTCATTACGCAGGGCAAACTGGCGGCGGAGGCTCTCCATCTGATGGATGAGCACCGGCCCCATCCGATCACTGTCCTGCCTGTAGTCGATGAAAACGGCCGGTCCGTAGGCATGATCCACGTGACGGATCTGCTGCGGCAGGGAGTCATGTAATGAGCGGGAGATCGATCCGCCTCATCGCTTTTGATGTGGACGGGACGCTCACTCCGGGCACGCTGACGATCGGTGCGGCCGGCGAAATTTTTAAAGTATTTTACGCGAAAGACGGCCTGGCCATTTCTCTGGCGCATAAACTGGGGTATGTTACGGGCTTGGTCACCGGACGGACGTCGGAAGCTGTGGAAAAGCGCCGTGAAGAACTGCATATGGATTTTGCAGTGATGGGCGCGGCGGACAAGATCGCGGTTATGGAAGAGATTCAGAAGCAGTACGGGATCTCTTGGGAAGAAACGGCGTACATGGGCGATGATCTCAATGATCTGGCCGTGCTGGGAAGAGCGGGCCTTGGCGGCGCGCCTTCCGACGGCGCGGAAGAAGTCAAGCAGGCAGCCGGCTTCATTTCCCGCTTTCCCGGCGGCAGGGGCGCTGCGAGGGAATTTATTGAATACATTCTGAAAAGAGAGGGGCGCTGGGAGGAAGCTCTGGCGCTTTTCCGTGAAGAAAAGATCGCAGCAAAACAGTAGAGCTGCGCTTTTGGCAGGTAGAGGAATCAGTATGTCAGGTCATATCAGATATGCAGTTTTGAAGGGAATCAGCAATCTTCTGTGCCGGTGTTCCTATGACAGGATATTGTCCATCGGCGCCTTTTTGGGGCCCCTTGTCATGAACCGCATCGGGAAGCAGAAACGGCGCGGGCTGGAGCAGATCAAAATGGGGCTCCGGTGCGGCGACGATGAGGCGGAGCGCATTCTTCAGCGGGTATACAGGAATATCGGGATGTCTGTGATGGAAATGCTGTATATGCCGCGGCTGGTAAGGGAAAAAGATCACATCAATGATTATGTGCGCATCGAGCATCCAGAATATCTGGAAGCGGCCTATGCGGAAGGGAAAGGAATTGTCGGCCTTACGGCGCATATCGGCAACTGGGAATGGCTGGGCGCGGGGCTCGCTCTGCACGGCTACCCCACGTCGGCGATCGGCAAAAAACAGGCTGATGACGCGCTGATGAAGATCATCAACGATTACCGCGCGCAGGCGGGGCAGCATATCTATCTGACTGGGACGGGCGGTTATGAAATGATCGCGGCGGCGCGGGCCATGAAGAAAAATCATATTCTCGGCTTTCTTTCCGACAAGGACGGCGGGAAAGCGGGCATCCCCGTATGGTTCATGAATCGGATATTTTCTTTCCCGCAGGGGCCGGCGGTCTTTGCGAAAAAATTCAAAGCGCCGATTCTGCCGATATTTATTACGAGGGATGAAGATCTCCGCCATACGATCCGTCTGGGGAAACCGTTCCATTTTGAAGAAACGGACGATAAGGATGAGGAGCTGATCCGTAATTCGCAGAAAATGGCGGAGATCATGGAGGATTTCATCAAGGAATATCCCTATGACTGGATGTGGTTCCAGCATCTTTTCTGGACAGAGCCGGAAAAGATCAAAATGCTGCGTGAGATGAAGGAAAAAGGGAAAATACTATGAATAAACGGTGGGTGATGGGCGCAGCCGTTCTTGCCGTGATGGCAGGGCTGTATTTCCTCTTTGCGGAGCCCGGCGGCGGAGAGGGAAGCGCGGTATCTGTACCGGCCATGGAATTTTCCGATTCAGAGATCCATGAGCTGCAGGACGGGCAGGTCGTATGGAAGCTGAAAGCCGGTCATGTGGCGCTGGGGGCGGATAAAAATACGGCGCAGCTCACCGATATAGAAGGCTATTTTAAAAACGAAGATATGGAACTTCAGATCCGGGCGGAGCGCGGCGAGGCGAAACGTGCGGAAAAGACGCTCTATTTGGAAGGAAATATCGAAGGGAGAACGGCGGACGGCGCTGTTCTCCATGCGGAAAATCTGACGTATGACGGCAAGACAGGCCGATTGTCTTCCAGCAGTCGGTTCACCGCGGAAAAAGACGGAAAAATTCTCACTGCGGATTCCTTTATTGCCGACAGGGTCCTGCAGCGGATAGAAGCCAGAGGGAATGCACGGCTGGCGGAGAAAGGGGACGCGCAATGAAACTTTTATATGCGGCGGCGGCAGCGCTTTTGATCGGTGCCTGCGGCGCGGGCACAGCGGCGGCAGACGATATCAGTGCAGATGTGCTGACGTATGACGGCGCGGCAAAAGTCGCGACGGCGGAAGGAAATGTGGTTATTCACGCCGATGAAGGCGCGACCATGACGGGAGCCAGTGGAGAATATCATTTTTCCGACGGCTCGGCCTATCTGACCGGCGGCGTACATTATGAAAAAGGCGCCCGCGTCATGACAGCAGATACTGTACACATGCTGGGCGATAAGACGGTCCGGGGTACGGGGAATGTAGATCTCTATGACGGGGAGACGGAACGGTCGCTCCGCGGGGAGACGGTCACATACAATCAGGATACGGGATACAGCCTGGTGGAAGGAAACGCGTTTGTTTCCACGCCTGACGGCAGCCTGACGGCGCCGAGGATAGAAGGAAACGCCAAGGAGATCCGTTTCACTGCGTCCGGCGGTGTGCAGTTCCAGAGCGATGTACATCAGCTGACCGGTTCCGGGGATCAGGCTGTGTATACGAAATCCCCGAATGCCGACGATGGGAAAGTGGTGCTTACAGGGAACGCGCAGGCCGTACAGAACGGCAATGCCTTCCAGGGACCGGAACTCGTTTTCCGCCTGTCGGATAATTATGTAGAAACCAAAGGACGGAGCACGCTGGTCATCACGAATACATCCGGAGCGTCCGGGGAATAACGGGAGATACGCATGAAGATCGAGACACATCATCTGATCAAGCGCTATGGGCCCAGAACCGTTGTCAATGACGTCAATGTAGAAGTCGCGCAGGGAAGCATCGTAGGACTGCTCGGGCCGAACGGCGCTGGCAAAACCACAACCTTTTACATGGTCGTCGGCATCATCCGGCCGGATGAAGGCGATGTGACGGTGGACGGGATCTCCATCAAAGATATGCCTATTCATGAAAGACACCGCTTCGGCATCAGCTATCTGCCGCAGGAAGCGTCGATTTTCCGGAAGATGACAGTATGGGAAAATCTGATGTCCTTTCTGGAGACGCGGAAAGAGCTGACTCCAGAACAGCGGGAAGAGAAAGCGAATTCTCTTCTTGCGGAATTCCATATTACCCATGTCAAAGATACCGTAGGCAGCGCGCTGTCCGGCGGCGAGCGGCGGCGCGTGGAGATCGCCCGGTCGCTGACCATGGATCCGGCCTTCATCCTGCTGGATGAACCGTTTGCCGGCGTCGATCCGCTGGCGGTCGAAGATATTCAGCACGTGGTGCGGCAGCTGAAAGACCGGGGGATCGGCATCCTCATTACCGATCACAATGTGCGGGAAACACTGCGTATCGTCGATCGGGCCTACATCCTTTCAGAAGGAAAGATTCTGCTGAGCGGGACTTCTGAGGAAGTTGCCTATAATCCGGTGGCAAGGAAATATTATTTAGGAGAAAGTTTCACTTTATGATGAATTTGGAAGAGGGAAGGGATTCCTGATGCGCATCCTGGACAAATATATAATTAAGGAATTCCTTGGCCCGTTCTTGTTCGGCATCGCGGCGTTCACAGCCATTTTTCTCGGGTCGGACACGCTGATGAAGATCGCGGAATACGTCACGAAGTACGGCGCGTCGGCACTGTCGGCGTTTAAACTTTTTATTCTGGCGATTCCGTCCATTGTGGTCTATACCTTTCCCATGGCAGTGCTCCTCGGTTCGCTGATGTGTTTCTCGCGCCTTTCTTCGGCGAGCGAGCTGATCGTCATGCGCACTTCCGGGCAGAGCTTCCTCCGGCTGGCGGCCCCGATTTTTATCTTGGCGTTTTTCATCAGTCTCGGCGCGGTGGCGTTCAATGAATATGTCGTGCCCTGGACGAACAATACGTATCAGCGCATCCTGAATACGGAAGTCCGCCGGAATTTACAGCCTGACGCGACCGATCATATCGTGATCCGCGACGTACAGGGCGGGCAGATCACGCATCTCCTGTATGCGCGGCGCTATGATCCGTCTAAAAAGGAACTGCAGAATATCACAATTCAGGAATTTGAGAATGAACGTGCTGTACGGGTGGAAAATGCGCCGTCCGCAGAGTGGAGAGACGGCGCTTGGTATATGAAAAACGGCGTCATTTATGAATTGGCCAACGAAGGGACAGATCGGATGATTCATTTCCGGGAGCAGGTGATCCCTTATGCGCAGTCACCCAGTGAGATTCAGAAAAATCAGAAAGATCTGGATGAGATGACGATCCGGGAAATGCGGGAGCTCCGCATGGCGTACCGCGCTGCTCATGAAGATACAGCGGAAATTGACATGACGGTGCAGCAGCGGTTTTCGCTGCCCATGGCGAGCTTTATCTTTGCGCTGATGGGATCGCCTCTCGGGGTGCAGCGGCCGCGGTCGTCTTCTTCCATTGGCTTCGGGCTGTCTGTAATCATTATTTTCCTGTATTATGCGGTCATGACGTTTACCGGTTCCATGGGGAAAGGTCATGTCATTCCGCCTGAGCTTGCGGTATGGATTCCGAATTTTATTGCGCTGCTTGTCAGCATTTATCTGATCAGGAGAGTGTCCCGCTGATCGGCAGGAGGAACTATGTTTATCGGCGTCAGCATATTTCTTGTGCTCATGGTCATGGGCGGATTGATCGCCTACTTGGGAGATAAAATCGGCTCCAAGGTAGGCAAGAAGCGCATGACCCTTTTTGGGTTGCGCCCCAAGTATACGTCCATTATTGTGACGATCATTTCCGGTACGCTGATTTCCTTTCTGACAGTCGCGGTGATGGCGGTCGTCAATGAGAATGTCCGTGTCGCGTTGTTCGGTCTGAATAAACTGTACGCGGAAATGGAACAGCTCAATCAGGAGATCGCCGATAAAAACAAAGCCCTTGATGAAGGAAAGGCGCTCCTTGCCAAAAGGACGCAGGAAGTGGCGGATATGGAGAGGCGCACCGGGGAGATTTCTTCGGAACTGCAGCAGGTGGAAGCACAGCGGAGCTATGCGGAAAGCCAGCTCTATGTAGTACGCCGCGCATATGAGGAAGCGCAGAAAGATGTGAAGGCATCGGCGGAAGAGATCAAGGAGCTTGAAAATACCAAGCAGGAGCTCACCGGCACGATCAGCCGCCTTGATGAAGAAAAAGAATGGCTCATCAAAAATATTGAAAATATCCGTGAAGGCACGGTGATCTTCCGGGCAGGACAGGTGCTGACGTCGGCCGTCGTCGATGAAAATATGACGGAAGAGACAGCAGCGCAGGTGTTGGGAAGCGTTCTCCGCGATATCAATACGGCGCTGAGAGAACGCCTCAATATTCAGGATGAAAACGCCGTGGTGATCAATGTCCAGCGCCGGGAATTTGAAGATACGGTGCGGCAGATCACGATGTCGCCGGTAAAAAAGCTGGTCCGCGTCAGAGCCGCCGGCAATATCATCCTCGGCGAGTCGACGATCGTGGATTTTGATATCCATGATAATCTTCTTGTTTACCGGCAGGGGGAAACCGTTTATTCTGCCGACATGGCGGAGTATGGGGCGTATAAAAATCACGATCTTAAAGTGCTGCATTTCCTGCGGGACATCAATACCGCCGCAAAGGAGAAAGGTGTGCTGCCGGACCCGATCACCGGGAATATCGGCCAGCTCGATTCCAGGGAAATGCTTGATGTGATTCAGCAGGTGAAAGAACTGGACGGCCGCTGCCGGCTGGTGGCGACGGCGAAACACGATGTATACACAGCCGGCCCGGTTGTGATCGATGTGGCGGTGGTGCGGGAATGATACTCGCTATTGATCCGGGTTCGCAGAAGACTGGCATGGCTCTTGTCCGGGAAGACGGCAGCCTTTTCCGCAAAGCGGTCGTTCCTACGGAAGAGCTGGGAGCTCATATTCTCAGGGCGATGGATGGGAACGAAGTCCGTGCGGTCGTGATGGGGAACGGGACGCGTCATAAAGAACTGAAGGCCCTGGCGGAAGAAGCGCTGAAGAAAGGCGGATATTCCATTGCTGTTTCCTTGGTGGACGAGAAGTATACGACGGAAATGGGGACACAGCGGTATTGGGCGTGCAATCCGCCGAAAGGCTGGGCCCGCTTTCTGCCAAAGGGCTTTCGTACAGTACCGGGGCCGGTTGACGATTATGTGGCCTGGGTGATCGGTCAGATTTATTTGGGCATCGTTAAAGCGGAAGACGCAGGTCATAAAAAAGTATGAAGACAGGCCGGAAGGGCTGTTTCCTTTTTGGAAAAGAAGAAATCATTTTCAGATTTGACAAGAGAAAACGAATATATTACAATTGAAAAGTACTTTTGAAGGTACAACGGGGTATAGCGCAGTTGGTAGCGCACCTGCTTTGGGAGCAGGGGGTCGCCAGTTCGAGCCCGGCTACCCCGACCATATATGTCTCAATAGCTCAGCTGGATAGAGCAACCGCCTTCTAAGCGGTGGGTCGGGGGTTCAAATCCCTCTTGGGACACCAGACTTGTTCGGATGGTCGGGCACAGGACACGGGCGCTTGCCTGGAGAAAAAGGATCCGTTTCGGGTCCTTTTTTCATGTCTGTTTTTCTCAGTACGGTTCAGCGTGTTTTTGAGAGTTGGTAAGGAGTATCCGCAGAAAGAAAACATCTGTGAGAATATTCAAAAAAAATATCAGATCTTCTTGACTTTTTCCGTAAAAGGGTTGAATTTTCTTTTTTTCAGTGATAATATAAAAATTCATTTCAGGGAATTATTTGGGAAGGTGCAGCGGATGAAAATTTTCTCACACCGATGCGCATTTTTCTGCACAGAGACCCGATTCCATTTATATTTCTGCCTGACAAGCAGGCAAAGGAGCATTCTATGGCGGCAAAAACGACACAGTTGGCAAAATGGATAGAGGAGCTGCGTGAATACTGCACCCGCGAGGGCGTAGTGCCTTACGGAGCGGTGATACGTTTCGTGAAGCAGGAAAAAATGACTCCAAAGCAGTTCGATGCGCTTTGCGAAGGACTGAACGCGGCGCACATAAATATAGACTTTGAGGGGATTGAATCAGAAGATTTTTCTTCCGGCGCTTCCGGAGCTGAGGACGGGGAGGAGCCGGATATGGATGATATCATGGCGGAAGAGGAGTCTGATGACGACGGCGGAGACGGCGAAGATAATTATGATCTCAGCATCGATGAAAGCGACGTCAAATATGATTCCGTGCACATGTATCTCAAGGAGATCGGCAGCATCAAACTGCTGAGCAGCGAAGAAGAAATCCGCCTGGCCCAGGCTATCGAAGCCAGCAAGGCGCCTGATGCGACGCCGGAGATCCGGGAAGAAGGCATGCGGGCCCGTTCCAAACTGGCAGACGCCAATCTCCGTCTGGTCGTTTCTATTGCGAAGAAGTACCGCGAGCGAGGACTCCATATGCTCGACTTGGTGCAGGAGGGAAATATCGGGCTGCTTAAAGCGGTCGATAAATTCGATTACCATAAGGGCTATAAATTCAGTACCTACGCCACCTGGTGGATCCGGCAGGCCATTACCAGGTCTCTTGCCGATCAGGCGAGAACGATCCGCGTGCCAGTGCACATGGTGGAGAGCATCAATAAGATGAACCGCATCGAGCGCCGCATCCAGCAGGAAAACGGCAGGGACGCGACGGAGGAAGAACTTGCAAAGGCCATGCGGTGCAGTGTAGAAAAGATCCGCGAGATCAAGCAGGTCGCGCTGGATTCGATCTCGCTGGAGACGCCGATCGGCGAAAAGGAAGATTCCGTGCTTGGCGATACGGTGGAAGACAAGAAGATCGCCGCGCCGGAAGATGAAGCGGCGGCAAGTCTGCAGAATGAGCAGATCGCCAAGCTGCTTGCGACGCTGACGGAAAGGGAAAGGGGCATCATTTCTCTCCGGTTCGGATTTGAAGACGGCATTCCGCACACGTTGGAAGAAGTGGGCCAGCAGTACGGCGTGACCCGTGAGCGCGTGCGCCAGATCGAGAAAAAAGCGCTTGGCAAGCTAAAACGCCCGGCGCAGGCGCTGATCAGCTGAAAACGGAAAACTGCTGCGGAACCATTCGCGGCAGTTTTTGCTTCTATAATAGTGAACTTGCGAATACGAGAGAAATTGACATTTAGGGACTTCCTATTTTATAATGAATACGTTAAATACGGCTCCGGTATTTTCGGGAGCATCGGAGAAGGTGAGAGCGGGTTGAATGAAAATATAAAAAGGGATGTGGCAGCGGCGCTTTTTGCGGCAATGACCGCCATATTTACGCAGCTGATCATTCCGATCCAGCCGGTGCCAATCACGCTGGGGACGATGGCTGTCATGATGGCGGGTGCTGTGCTGGGAGCGCATTACGGCGCGCTCAGCATGATTATTTATGTGCTTCTCGGCGCGGCGGGGCTGCCCGTTTTTGCCATGGCGCACGGCGGCGTGGGTGTCCTCATCGGACCGGGCGGCGGATTTATTCTGGGATATATCCTGACGGCGTTTGTCGTGGGATGGTGTACGGATCGGTGGGGGCATTCTTTCCGGGTGCTGATCCCCGCGATGATCGCTGGATGCCTCACGGTCTATGCGTGCGGCGTGGCGTGGTTCATGGGGCTGACCGGCGCGGGCATGTGGTCGGCGATGGTGATGTGCATGTTCCCTTTTCTGCCGGGCGATGTGGTGAAAGTGCTCCTCGGCGCATTTTTGGTCAGCCGGTACAGAAAATCCATCCATTTCTGAATGAGGAAAAGTCTCGAAAGAGGCTTTTTTCTTTTGCCGGAATATAGAACAAATTTTCTACAGATGATAAAATGAGAATAAATGTTCGGTATGGAGGAACGAAAAATGGAGCTGGATGAAAAGCTGAAAATACTGGCGGATGCGGCGAAGTATGACGTGTCCTGTTCGTCAAGCGGATCAAAAAGAAGAAATACGGATAGCGGGACGGGGAATGCGAGTTATGCCGGCATCTGTCACAGCTGGACGGCGGATGGCCGGTGCATTTCCCTGCTGAAGATCCTCATGACAAATTCCTGTATATATGACTGCGAATATTGTGTGAACCGGCGGAGCAATGATACGCGGCGGGCGGCCTTCACTCCGGAAGAGATCGTCTGCCTGACTATGGGATTTTACCGCAGAAATTATATCGAAGGGCTTTTTCTGAGCTCCGGTATCGTCCGCTCGCCGGATTATACGTCGGAGCTTCTGCTGCGGACGGTGAAATTGCTCAGGGAACGGGAAAAATTCAACGGATATATCCATGTCAAGGGGATTCCCGGCACAGACGCGCGTCTGCTGGAGGCGCTGGGGCGATATGCGGACCGGATGAGCGTCAATATGGAACTGCCTTCAGAAAAATCGCTGCGTCTTCTGGCGCCGCAGAAATCCAGGACGGCAATCCTTTTTCCCATGAAATTTATCCGGGACAAACTGGAGGAAGAAAAAGAAGAAAGGAAACATTCCCGTCATGCCGTGCCGTTCGTTCCCGCCGGGCAGACGACGCAGCTCATTGTGGGCGCGAGCGGGGAGAGCGACCGGCAGATTCTGCGGCTGACGGAGGGACTGTATCGGGCGGTGGGACTGAAGCGGGTGTATTATTCCGCCTATGTGCCGGTCATGAAAGGGAAAAATCTGCCGGCCATTGCCCGCCCGCCGCTCCTTCGGGAAAACCGGCTGTACCAGGCGGACTGGCTGCTTCGGTATTATCATTTTTCAGCGGATGAGCTGCTTTCAGAAGCCGTTCCCGATTTTGACCCGGAGCTGGATCCGAAAGCCTTTTGGGCGATTCAGCACCGGGGCCTGTTTCCGGTAGAAGTGAACCGCGCGCCTTATGAAACGCTTCTCCGCGTGCCGGGGATCGGAGTGCAGTCGGCGCTGCGCATCGTGAAACTGCGCCGGTACGGCGGTCTTTCGGCAGACAGCCTCCGACGGATTGGGATCGTCTGGAAAAGGGCTCGTCATTTTTTAACTGTAGGAGGCCGGTATTACGGCAGCGGGGATGCCATGACGCTCCGCGGCGACTTGATTTCGGAGAAAAAGGAGCTCCGGGAGATCAGTCTTTTTGAAGGGCAGGTATAGCGATGATCTATCGATATGACGGGAGTTTTTCCGGATTTCTTTGCGCGGTGTATGAAGCGTACCATGACGGGACGAGCCGCACGGAGGGAATCTGCGCGGGCGAAGATGCAACAGGGCTTTTCTCGGAAGAAAAACGGGTATTCGACTGCCCCGATCATGCGCGGACAGTGGCGTCCGCTTTTCGGGAGCAGTGCGGGCGGCCGGCTTTTCAGTGGCTGTACAGAGCGTTTCTGGCGGAAGAAGAGGGGCGGGAAGACGCGCTTTTCCTGTACATCCGGCGCGGATTTCGTCTGCGGAAAGCCATCTATTCTCACCGCACGGAAAAATGGGCCTGGCAGGTCTTTCAATGGGCGCAGATGACCGGCGCGGAAGCGGGAAAGTTTCTTGGGCTGGTGCGCTTCAGCGAACTGGGGGAAGGGCTTCTGTACGCGGAAATTGAGCCGAGCCATGATATCCTTCCTGTGATCGCGCCGCATTTTACGAAGAGGCTGGCGGCGGAAAGATGGGCGATCCACGATGTGCGCCGGAAGAAAGCCGTTCTGTGGGAGGGCAAGCGGCTGCTCTTCGGCGAGATCCCGGAGGCGGCAGCCGTTTCTTACAGCGAGCGGGAGGAAGGATTCCGCAGGCTTTGGAGAACATATTATCGTCACATGGCGATCCCGGAAAGAGTCAATCCGGAGCTGCGCCGTTCTTTCATGCCGGAAAAATACTGGGTCCATCTGACGGAGATGCAGAAGGAAAACTTACAAAAATTTTATAAATAGCATATAATAACGGAAAAAGAAAGAAGGGAAATACGATGAGAAAACTGATGATAGCGGCGGGGCTGCTGGCGGCAGGACTGGCCGCGGGATGCGCGGGAACGGGGGAAGCGGCGGGATTCCGTTCGATCAGCCCGGAGAAAGCGAAACAGATGATGGCTGCTCCGGGAGCGGTCGTGGTCGATGTGCGCGAACCGGGAGAATATGCGGAGGGGCATGTGCCGGGCGCCGTCCTTCTTCCGCTCGGTACGATCGATGCCGAGCATGCCGCCGCGGTCATTCCAGAAAAAGACAGCATGGTCCTCGTTTACTGCCGGAGCGGCGTGCGCAGCAAAAAAGGCGCGGAAAAGCTGGCGGATCTGGGGTATACGGAAGTGTTTGAGTTCGGCGGGATCATACAGTGGCCGTATGAAACGGTGCGCTGAGCAGCCGGAAAAGGGAAGCAGTTGTGATGGATAAGGAGAGTTTTTTCCGCTCCGCGGAAAAATGCGTCAACGCGCATCCCGGGGAGCGGGTGATCCCTTTTCTCTGGGAAGGAGAAAAATTCTGGATCAAGAAAAAGCAGAGCAATCACCGCGTACAAGCCGTGAAGTACTCTGCGGAAAGAGAATTTTATTATGAGATCGCCCGTATTTCCATTGCGGCAAAACTCACGGACTGCGCGCCGGAGATATTCTTCCTGACAGACGATTACATGGTGCTGAAAGACGGCGGGCCGACGGTACAGCATTGGCTTCTCTCCGACCGGCCGGAGGCGGAGAAACTGCATATCCTTCATGCGGCAGGGAGGGCGCTCGGACAGCTCCATCAGGCGGGTCTCTGGCACGGGCGGCCGGCCCTCCGGGATATCGTGTGGGACGGAGAATGCATTCGGCTCCTGGACTGGGAAAACAGGACGTATTTTCATGACCTGCGGCAGAGGCAGGCTATGGATGTGATCCTGCTGTTACAGGGGATGTATCGGGAAAGCTGGATGAAAGAGACCTTTGTAGAGGCTGCGTGGCAGGGATATCTGGAAGCAGGCGGCCTTCCCGTTTTGGAGGAAGCGGGCCGCTTTCTGGAGAAGCACGGTGTCGTCCGTGAATTCTGCTCGGCAGTGCATCTTTTTCATTTCAAAGATGTGAAAGCCGTGGAAAAGGTCTGCCGGTGGTTCGCCGGGAAAAAAGAGGCGTTCCGGCGGGAAAAGAAGGATCTAGAGAAATAATGACCGGCAGAAGGAGGCAGGCATTGGACATTAGGGAAATCGCAAGGAAAGCGGAAAGCGGAGAATCGTTTCAGGTAAGGCCGGAGGAGATGCCTGAATATATCCGGTACCTGTATACGACGCACCGCTGCGTTCATGACTTTCTCGGCATTGCTGTGGACGAAGCGCGGTGCGGCGAGATCTGGCTTTCCATGCCGGTCAGGGCAGATTATACCAATTCCGGCGGCTTTCTGTACGGCGGCATTTTGGCGGCGATGGCGGATGCCATGTCTCTGGGACTGATCGCAGGCGTGGGGAAATCGGCGGTAACGACGAACCTGTCCATAAATTTCGTGAGACCTCATCTGATCGGGGGACGTCTTCGCCTGCACGGGACGATCCGTCATAACGGAGGGCGGCTGCTTACGCTTCGCGGAGAGATCCGCGGCGAAAAGGGAGAACTCCTTGCCGATATGGACATTGCCATGATGGTCGTGGGGCGCCTTTCTGAAGTGCCGGAAGACTGGTGATGAAAAGAAAGCAGCCGGGCACACGGCGGTATCCTGAAATTTTTTACCATCTGTTGACGAAGCAGGCCTCCCATGATATAATCATTTTCGTAATCACATGGGGTTATAGCTCAGCTGGTTAGAGCGCTTCGTTGACATCGAAGAGGTCTTGTGTTCGAATCACAATAGTCCCACCAAAAGGAAAGGCGCTTCACAGAGGCGTCTTTTTTCGTGCGCGTTTTTTGTGAAATACGGTCAGTGCGGCGGCTTCTTCTGGAAGGATTTCTGATTTTTGTTATAATAAAAAAAGCTTTTTGAGAAACAACTTTTGTAGGCCCTGCGGGGGGAGTTGGGGAAATGAATATCTTACTGGCGGATCTTCATAAATATGTGGGATACAGCGGCGGTATTGAGAATGTGCTCGCGCAGTTTGCGTCGGCCATGCACGAACGGGACCATACAGTGACGGCCGTATTTGCCGATGAAAAGGATGGGCAGCCTTTTTTCCCCATGCCGGCGGGGGTAAGAATATATAATCTGTACCGGGTCAGCGGGATGAAAGCGATGAGACCGGGGACTGTGCAGAAAATCCTGCGGGAGATCGTGCGGCCGTTCAGCCGCGCCGCCGCAAGGGAAAGGAATTACCGGATGCTGGCGCAGGCGGCCCCTGCCATGGAAGAGATATTGACGCGGGGAAAGCCGGATGTGATCGTTTCATTCCGGGAGCCGACGGGACGGCTTCTGCTGGATGGCATAAAGACGGAGATCCCCGTAATCTCCATGCTCCATAATGATCCGGATGAGATCTTTGCCGGCGCGCCGGAGAAAGAAAAGCGAGCTCTGCTGAAAAGCGCTTTCATTCAGGTACTTCTGCCGTCATTTGTAAAGAAAGCCGAAAAATATCTGCCCTATGACCGGTTTGCCGCAATACCCAACGCGGTGCGGGCGCCGGAAATTTTTGCGGACCCGGGAGAAGCGAGAAAAATCCACACCATTTCCTGTGTGGGACGGCTGACGGGGCGGACAAAACGGCAGCATCTGCTGGCGGAAGCTTTTGCGCTGATTGCCGGTGATTTCCCGGATTGGCAGGTCGAGCTGTGGGGGGCGGTCTACGATAAACCCTATGTGGCGTCGTTGAAATCAAAGATAAAAAAAGCCGGGCTGGAAGACCGTATCCGCATCTGCGGAACGACGAAAAACATGAACGCTGTCTGGGAAAAAACGGATATCTTTGCTTTTCCCAGCCATCATGAGGGATTTCCGCTGGCTTTAACGGAGGCCATGAGCTGCGGGATTCCTGCGGTGGGGTACGCTTCCTGTCCGGCGGTAAATGAGCTGATTTCCGACGGGAAAACAGGCATCCTTTGTGATGACGGCGCGGAAGCTTTGGCGGAGGCGCTCCGCCGGCTGATGGAAGACAGCGAACTGCGGAGGCAGTACGGCATGGCGGCGCGGATGGCCATGGAAGCCTACCGGCCGGACGTTGTGTGGGATCAGTGGGAAACACTGATGGAAAAAGCTGCGGCAGAAAAAAAGTAAAATAGAGATGGGATATAGAGTAGGTGATCGAATGAAACGAGAGGGAGAGATTTTTCTTACCGACCAGGTGCAGCAGGTCCGGGCCGCCGTGATCGGGGATATGATGGCGGACAGATACGTTTTCGGCAGCGTGAACCGCATTTCTCCGGAAGCGCCGGTGCCGGTCAATCTGGTGCAGACGGAGCGGGCCGTTCTCGGCGGGGCGGCTAATACGGCGGCCAATCTGGCGGCGCTGGGGTGCCGCGTGTATGCGGCAGGCATGCGCGGGGAGGATGAAAACGGCCGGCTGCTTCATGATCTGTTCGCGGAAAAGAAGATTGACGACAGCGGCGTTATTATTCGGGACGGATATAGCACGATCACGAAGATGCGCATTCTCGGCGCGCGGCAGCAGATGATGCGGCTGGATTTTGAAAAGTTCTGGCCTTTGGAAGACGAAGGACTTGAGGAAACGCTGCGCTGGCTGGATGGGGTGCATGCGTCGGGGCTGGACTGCATCGTCCTTTCCGATTACGGAAAAGGCTTTATTACGCCGAAGCTGGCGCAGGAAGTGATCCGCCGGGGGCACGCCTGGAAGATTCCCGTTCTTGTAGATCCGAAAGGAAGCGACTGGACGAAGTATACCGGTGCTTACGGGATCACGCCGAATCTGAAGGAGCTCTCCGAATGCTACGGGAAGACCATTCCCAATGAAGACGGGGAGATTGAGCGGACCGGCGTGCTGATCCGGGAGCAATATCATCTGAAATACCTGTTTGTCACGCGTTCCGAGAAGGGCATCACCAGTATCGGCAGCAAGGAGATCATTCACTGCCCTGCGGCGGCGCAGGATGTGTTTGACGTGTCCGGCGCGGGCGATACGGTCATGGCCATGCTTGCGGCGGCGCTCGCGGCGGGGCGGGATTCCGAAACGGCGCTGAAGCTGGCCAATACGGCGGCGGGGATCGCTGTGGCAAGAGTCGGGACGTATCCGGTCAGACGGGAAGAAGTGCTGGATGCCTGGGAAAACGAAGGCAGGGATCTGCGGAAAAATTACCGCCCCCTGTCCTGGGACGCTGCGCGGAAGAAGATCGAGCGGTGGAGAGAAAAAGGGGAGACCATCGTATTTACCAATGGCTGCTTCGATATCCTTCACCGCGGGCATGTAACGTATCTTCAGCAGGCGGCGGCTCTCGGCGATCATCTGCTCGTCGGTCTGAATACGGACAGTTCGGTAAGACGCCTCAAAGGGAAGGAGCGGCCCATCAACGGCGAACTGGACCGGGCGTTCATGCTGGCGGCGCTGCGCTGGGTGGATGATGTGGTGCTCTTTTCGGAAGATACGCCGAAGGAGCTGCTGTCCTGTCTGCGCCCGGACATTCTCGTGAAAGGCGGCGATTACCGGCCGGAAGAGGTGGCGGGCCGGGAATTTGCGGGGCGTGTGGAGATCCTGCCTTTTGTGGACGGTTACTCTACGACACATACCATTGAAAAGATTCGGGAGCAGAAAAAATAATGATCCGGGATAAGATTGATCTGAAAAATAAAAAGATCGTTGTGATCTACATGCTCTATTTCGGTGACATGGTTTCGCTGACGCCTTTTCTGGAAGTGCTCCGCAGGGAAGCGGAGGGCTCGGAGATATCCCTTGTTGTAGATTCCCGGTTTGTGGACTCTGTGCGGTACAATCCGAATGTGGATCACATCATTCCGGCCGACCGGGCGCACATGGGGATGAAAGCAACCTGGAATCTGGGGAAGGAAATAGGACGGCAGCGGCCGGACATCCTCCTCGTGCTTCACGGGACATCGCGGACATCCTTGACGGCCCTGGCGATGAAGCCGAAATTCTGGACGGGAGAAGCGGGGACGCGGCTTGACCGTTTTTTCATGGACCGGATTTTGCTGGTGGAGCGGAAAGACTGTCACGCGGCGGAGAAATACCTCCGTGTTCTGCGTGACATGGGCGTGGAGCACACGGAGAATCATGGCATGCAGACGTTTGTGTCCAGGGAATGGGAAAAAGCGGCGGCCGGATTTTTCAGCGAATACGGCATCCATGATCGATCGGATCACCTGCTCGGCCTGTCTGTCAGCAGCTCCATGGAAGCGAAAAACTGGCCGGCGGCCTGTTTCGGCCGGGCAGCGGATCACTTCGCGGAGAAGGGTTATCGGCCGGTGTTTTTCGGTGTGAAAAGCGAGCTTCCCCTGATTGAAAAAGCGCTGTCTGTCATGAAGCATCGGGATCAGGCGGTGATCGCGGCGGGGCGGCTGTCCATGGGGGAATTTATGGCGGCGGCTTCCTGGTGCGATGCCGGGCTGACCAATGACAGCGGCCCCATGTATGTGTTTGACAGCCGCGGCGTGCCGACGATCGCGCTCTTCGGACCGAGCAATGTGAAGCTCCATCATCCCCTCGGCAGGCGGTCCTGCGGGCTGTCCTCAAGTGATCTGCCCATGGAGCAGGATCATGTGGCGCACACCGTGAGAGACGGTTCATATACGCCGATCGATCGGATCCCGGTGGAAGAAGTGATCCGGGCGCTCGAGTGGGCGCTGGGACTGCGGGAATCGGAAGAATACGGCAGTCATTGTAAATTTATAAAAGCATAAAGAAGAAAAGCGCTTCCAAAGGAGGCGCTTTTTGTGTGGTCATTTTTTATACCAGTACCGGAATCCGATCAGGAGGATGAGAAACAGTTCGAGGAACGCAATGAGGAGGAGGCCGTCCGCCGTGCCGAGAATTTCAATGACGGAGCTCACGAAAAGGCTTCCGAAAGGGGCGCTTCCGAGAAATACGAAGGTGTAGAGGCTCATGATGCGGCCCAGGTAATCCGGCGGGCTGGCCAGCTGGATCGCGGTGTTGCAGTTGATCATGAAAAGAATGACGGCAAATCCGATAAGAGCGAAGATCAGGAGCGCCGGGATGTAGGCGTCCATGCGGCTGGCTGCGACAAGGCAGAGTCCGCTTCCGGCGGAGAAAGCGAACAGGAAGCGGCTGTCCGTTCGTTTCGCCCCGGCGGCGGAAAGAAGACCGCCCGCGAGGGAGCCGGTGCCGATGGCGAAGAGCAGCGCGCCGAATCCGTCAATGCCGCGGTGCAGGATGCGGTCGGCAAAGAGCGGGCCATAGGTGCCGAAATTCAGGATGAGAGCGCTTACGACGGCCATGGCGAGGAGATTGCTCCAGATGACAGGATTCTGTTTCGCATAGAGCAGGCCTTCCCGGATCTCCGGCAGAGCGCCTTTTTTCTTTTCCTGCGGGGCCGGCTCATCCACCTTCATGAAGTGGTAGGTCAGAAAGATCGGAATCAGGGAAACCGCGTTCAGGAAAAATACGGAGCCGTAGTCGATGTGCGCAAGGAGAAAAGCAGCGAGCAGCGGCCCGAACATGCGGGTGATGTTGAAATTGGCGGAATTCAGCGCGACGGCGCTGTGGAGCTGAGCCCGACCCACGAGAAGAGGCATGAAGGCCATGCGGGCAGGCATGTCGACGGCGTCGATCGAACCGAGGAGAAAGGCGAAAAAGAGGAGCCAGCCGTAATTGACATGGCCCATCCAGAGCAGGGCGGCCAGCGCGAGCGCCTGGAGGATATAGCAGAACTGAGTGACCGTAAGGATTTTTCTCTTGCTGTGCCGGTCGAGCCAGAACCCGATAAAGAGGGAAAAAAGAAGACTTGGCGTGAACTGCATGGCGCTCAGCAGGCCCAGATGGACGGCGGAATCGGTCAGTTCATAAACGAGCCACTGCTGCGCTGTGAGCTGGATCCAGAATCCGATGAGCGCGATCCACTGCATGATCCAGAAATTCCGGTAGTTCCGTATGGCCAGAGCCGGAAAAAGTCCGGTGATTTTCATTGGCGCATCCTCCGTATGTTCTGTATAATCAGGAGACAGCGGGCATTTTCCCGCAGAAAGATATTACTATTATCTGAATTTATTATAGCATGGACAGAGCGGGAGAAAGACGATGGGAGCGAAGAAGAAATCCTGGTATGCGGTGAAAAAAGGAAGACGCGCCGGGCTGTATACGGAGTGGGAAGAATGCCGGAAGCAGGTCGCCGGATTCCCTGGAGCGGAGTTTAAAGGTTTCTATTCCCGGGAAGAAGCGAAAGCATATCTTCAGGGGAAAAATGAGAAGACCGGAACCGAGGCGGAGAGCGGATGCGTCGTGTATGTGGACGGTTCTTACGCGCCGTTTCTGCCGGATCGGTATGCTTTCGGCGCAGTCTTTCTGTATGAGGGAAAAGAAGAGACCGCCGGGCGGATGATCATCGATCCGGAGAACGCGGGAATGCGGAATGTCGCCGGGGAAGTGGCGGGAGCGCGGTTTGCCATGGAGACCTGCCTTTCCCGGGGCATCCGTGAGATCACGCTGTGCTATGATTACGCGGGCATCGAAAAGTGGTGCACCGGGGAGTGGAAGGCGAACCGCCCGGGGACAAAAGCGCTGAAAACCTATTATGATTCTATTCGGGGAGAGCTGAAAGTACATTTCCGAAAAGTGAAGAGCCACACCGGAGTCAAATATAATGAAATAGCCGACCAGCTGGCAAAGGAAGCGCTTTTTGGAAAATAGAAAAGAAGGCAATAAAAAAGCAGGGCGTGCCCCTGCTTTTCATTTTGTCGTTATTCCCAGGCCGGTTCGATGGTGCCGTTGTATTTTTCGGCGATAAACTTTTTCACGGAATCGGACTGGTAGGCTTTTACGAATTTCGCGTAAGCCGGATCATTTTTATCCTTTTCTCTGGCGGCGATGATCATGACGGCGAGCGGATTGTCTTTGGCTTCCAGGAAGATGCCCTGTTCTTTCGGACTGAGGCCGGAGCTCATGACGTAATTCATGGTGATGACGGATGCGTCCACATCATCCAGGCTGCGCGGGAGCTGCGCCGCTTCAAGTTCGCGGAATTCCAGGTGTTTAGGATTTTCCGTGATGTCGGCAGGGGTCGCCGCGTTGCCGGCGCCGTCGCGGAGTTTGATCAGGCCCGCTTCGGCGAGCAGCTGAAGGCCGCGCCCCTCATTGGTGGGGTCGTTGGGAATGGAGATCACGCCGCCGTCAGGGATCTGGCTGACGTCTTTGACGGTGTTGCTGTAGATGCCCATGCGCATGAGGATGGCGTTCCCGATCGCGGTGAGATGGGCGTCTTTCTGTTTGTTGAAGTTTTCCATAAAGGGTTTGTGCTGGTACACCGCGAGATCCAGCTCTCCGTCTTCCAGCGCCTGGTCGGGCGTGATGTAGTCGGAAAATTCTTTTACGGTGACTTTGAGGCCGTTCTTTTCGGCTTCTTTCGCCGCGGCTTCAACGACTTCCGCGTGAGGCCCGGCGGTGGCTCCAACGGTGATCTCCTTTTTTTCAGGAGCCGCGGAAGGAGCGGCAGATTTGGACTCCTGCGAGCCGCCGCATCCCGTGAGGATCATGGCGGCAGCGAAAGCTGCAAATCCGGCAGTAAGAAGTTTTTTCATGGTATCGAGCCCTTTCTGCTGCGTAAATATATGGGCGTATGCCCTGATGCGGAAGATCCGCATGACAGCCTGAAGATCAGCGCTTATCTGCCCGGCGGGCGAGGCGGCTTCCGATAAACTGGATCGCCTGCACGATGATGACGAGGACGACGATCGTGGCGATCATAACGTCGGCCTGGAAGCGCTGATACCCGTAGCGGATGGCCAGGTCGCCGAGACCGCCGCCGCCAATGGTGCCGGCCATGGCGCTGGAGCCGATGAGCGTGACGATGACGACGGTCATCGTTTCAATGATCGCGGGGAGCGCTTCGGGAATGAAGACTTTCCAGATGATCTGGAAAGGCGTCGCGCCCATGGACTGGGCCGCTTCGATGAGTCCGGAAGGGATCTCGCGGATAGATGTTTCCACCATGCGGGCGGTGTAGGGGATCGCCGCGATGGTCAGCGGGACGATGGCGGCGGTGGTGCCGATGGATGTGCCCGCCACCATGCGGGTGAAGGGGATGATGGCGACCATCAGGATGATGAAGGGAATGGAGCGGATGACATTGACCGCAAAGGCAAGGGGCTTATTGAGCGCCGGGCAGGAGAGAATGCCGCCCTTTTCCGTGACGACGAGAAGAATGCCCAGCGGAATGCCGACAATGGCGGCGATAGCGGCGGAAACGCCGAGCATGTACAGCGTCTCGCCGAGACTTTTCAGAAGAAGATTAGTGATTGCCGGAGACATAACCGATGACCTCGCTTTCGATGGGAAGATTTTTCAGGTGGGAGAGTGCGGCGGAAATATCCGTTTCGTTCCCGTCCATGGTGACGATGAGCTTGCCGAAGGGAACGCCGTGGATGTAGTCAATGTTCCCGTAAAGGATGCTCACGTCCAGATTATATTTCCGGATCAGATTGGCCACGATCGGCTCGTCGGCCACATCGCCCCGGAACGAGAGGCGGAGCGCCGTCAGATCGCCGGGATGCTGCTTCTCCGGTGTGAAATGCATGTGCTGCAGCGACTCGGGGATGTCATTGGAAATGACGGAACCGATGAATTTCCGGGAGGTCTCCGTCTTCGGCGCGGTGAAGAGATCGACGACGGAGCTTTCTTCGATGATCCGGCCGTTCTCAATGACGGCGACGCGGTCGGCAATCTGCTTGATGACTTCCATCTGGTGGGTGATCATGATGATGGTGATGCCCAGTTTTTTATTGATGTCTTTCAGAAGCTGGAGAATGGATTTGACCGTTTCCGGATCGAGAGCGCTCGTCGCTTCGTCGGAGAGGAGTACGGAAGGATCGGAGACGATGGCTCTCGCGATGCCGACACGCTGTTTCTGGCCGCCCGAGAGCTGTGCCGGATATTTATTCCGGTATTCCGTGAGGCCCACCAGTTCCAGGATGGAGCAGATCCGCTTTTCCTGCTCCGCTTTCGGCACTTTCGCCAGCTCCAGCGGGAAAGCGACATTTTCATAGACTGTCCGGCTGGAAAGAAGATTGAAATGCTGGAAGATCATGCCGATGTGCTTGCGTTCTTCCCGGAGCTCCTTCTGGGAAAGTTTCGTCATGTCTTTGCCGTTGATGAGGACTTCACCCGACGTAGGCGGCTCCAGCATATTGATACAGCGGATCAAAGTGGATTTGCCCGCGCCGGATTGGCCGATGATGCCGAATATCTCGCCGTCCTGAATTGTCAGGTTGATGTCGTCGAGCGCGGTAATATGGCCGTCATAGCTTTTGTTGATGTGTTTAAGCTCTATCATCTCGTTGCTGCTCCTTGCAATAAAAAACTTTCATCCCAAAGATGAAAGTATGGAAATCGCATCATCTTTCGGATATCTCCGCTGGAATTGGCACCGGTTCTCTTTCGAGGGGTTGCCGCAGCTTCATTGGGCCAGTCCCTCCGCTGCTCGTGATGAATAAATATGAAATTTTGTGATTGGATTTATGTTACAGGCATTTTGGAAAACTGTCAATAGAGAATTTGAACGGGTGTCTTGACGAGGAAACGCATAAATAAAAGTATGCTAATTTGCGGAATAATGAATATATATGCTCTTTTTGCTTTGTAAGTGTATCTCTGTTATAATGGATGCATGACAAAATTTGTTTTATTGTTTACTTTAATCGATAGAATCACTTTCCGAAGGGAGGAAACAGCATGATCACAGAACAGGAAATTTTTTTGACAGATCCTGAAGAAAAAGCGAGAGTCGTGGAATTTCTGAAGGGATTCGATCTGACGTTTACCGGGAACATCGATTATACGATGGGGCTTTTTGACGACGGGAAGCTGATCGGCACCGGCTCGCTCGGAGGCCGCGTCATGCGGGACATTGCGATTTCCGAGGATTATCAGCACAAAGGGCTGACGCACCGCATCATCCGCAATCTGGAAGGGGAATCCCACCGCCGGGGCGTTACGGGGAATCAGATCTTCACGAAGCCTCAGAATGTGCCGGTCTTTGAACACATGGGGTTCAAGCTGGTCTGCGTGGCGGAGCCTTACGCGGCGCTGCTGGAAAAAGGACAGAATACGCTGGAAGAATATCTGAACCGCATCCGTCCGATCCTCGGCACCGGTGAAGGCAAGAACCGCGGCGCCATCGTCATGAACTGCAATCCTTTTACGCTGGGGCACCGGTCGCTTGTGGAATATGCCGTCAACAACTGTGATGAAGTCATTATTTTCGCCGTACAGGAAGACCGCTCCATTTTCCCGTTCTCCGACCGCTTCTCTCTGATCAAGCAGGGCGTGCGGGATATGAGAAATGTATCCATCGTCAGCGGCGGCGATTACATCATTTCCAACGCCACCTTCCCGACGTACTTCATCAAAGGCACGCAGGAACTGGCGGCGCAGACGAAGCTCGACGCGACGGTCTTCGCGACGCGCATCGCCCCGGCACTCAATATTACGGTCCGCTTTGTCGGCGATGAGCCGACCGACAAGACGACGCTTGCTTACAACCGGGCGATGAAGGAAGTTTTCGGCTCGAACGGGCTGGAGCTGAAAGTGATCCCCCGTGAGCAGAAAGGGGAGCAGGTGGTCAGCGCGTCGTCCGTGAGAAGAGCGCTGGCGGAAGACGACTGGGAGACCGTGCGCCGCATGGTGCCGAGATCGACGCTGACCTATCTCCAGAGCGAAGCCGGAGAGGCGATCATCAATAAGATCAAGCTGATGGCGAAACTGAATCAGAAGATCTGACGCACGCAAAAAGCACCGCAGGAAAATAGCCCGCGGTGCTTTTTGCGTGCTTTTCTCAGAAGCCGATATCCGCTTTGTGCGCAGTCATGCCGTCAATGCAGCACTGCATGACAACTGCCGGATCGACGCCCATCATGTCGAACCCGCGCTGGATGACGTCGCGCTTGCAGCCGGCGGCGAAGTGTTTGTCCTTCCATTTCTTTTTGAGGCTCTTCACCGTCATGCCGTCGAGGCCTTCCGGCCGCATGAGGGCATACGCGTGGATAAGGCCCGTCAGCTCATCCACGGTGTAGAGGCTCTTCATGATATCTGTCGTCGGCTCCACTTCATCGGTGCAGAGGCCGTAGCCGTGAGAAATGATGGTGCGGATGTCCTCCTCGTCTACGCCTTCCGGCGCGAGAAATTCCCGCACGTGATGGCAGTGTTCCTCAGGATATTCTTCATAATCTACATCGTGCAGCCAGCCGACAGCTTCCCAGTGTTCTTTGTCTTCCTGGTAATAATCGGCGAGAGCGCCCATGGCGGCGGAGACGCACGCCGCGTGAACGAAAAGCGAAGGCTGAGTGGTATGTTTTTTCAGGATCTCCTTGGCCTGATCCAGAGTGAGACGACTCATGCAGATTCCTCCTTGTCAGCAAAATCAGAAACCGGATTGCTATCTATTATAGCCTGCCGGATTTTCGCCCGCAATCGGCGGAGGGGAAATGTCCGGTATGGTAAAATATAAAAAGAAAACAAATCGGAATGGAGGGAGAGCAATGACACCGATAGAACAATTTGCGGAGCTGCTCCGCACGCATAAAAAGATCGTCTTTTTCGGAGGCGCCGGAGTATCCACCGAATCAAAGATCCCCGATTTCCGCGGGAAGAACGGGCTCTACCGGCAGAAGACGGATCTTCCCTGGTCGCCGGAAGAAATGCTGTCGCACCATTTTTACCGGGATCATCCCGTGGAGTTTTACACGCTCTATAAAGAACGGGAAGGCATGATGATGAAAGCGCAGCCGAACCGCGCTCATTATGCCCTGGCGGAGCTGGAGCGGATGGGCAAGCTCTCTGCGGTGATCACGCAGAATATCGACGGACTGCACCAGAAGGCCGGCAGCCGGCATGTGCTGGAGCTGCACGGCTCCGTGCTGAGGAACATCTGTCAGACCTGCGGGAAGGTATACGGCATGGAAGAATTTTTGGAGCTCTGCGATCCCATTCCGCATTGTCCGGACTGCGGCGGCGTGCTGAAGCCGGATGTGGTGCTCTATGAGGAGAGCCTCGATATGGACACGATTACGGCGGCGGTCCGGGAGATCTCTCAGTCAGATATGCTCATCATCGGCGGGACGAGCCTCGTGGTGTATCCTGCGGCGGGCTTTATCGATTATTTCCGGGGCGACGCGCTCGTTCTCATCAATCGGGATCCGACGCAGCGCGACGCGGGCTGCACACTGCTCTTCCGGGACAGCGTGGGCGAAGTCCTGGAGAAGGGGCTGGCCCTCATGAAAGCCGGAAGATGAGCGGTTGACAGAGCCGCGCGTAGGCTCCTATAATAGGAAAAGCATCATACAGGTCTGTGGTTGCAAGTCGATGCCAGTCGCAGGCGAAACGATCCACGTAAGAAAGCTGAAACGGCTTTTGAGCACGGTGCGGTTTAGAAGTAAGTCCTGCCGGGAAAACCGAGAGGGCGAGTAGTGAGAGGAATACCACCGGGTAGCGAAAACTCCAGCAGGCGGGTGTGGGGGCGAAAACCAGGTCAGCTGTGTGGTGCATTTTTCAATCGAACATCATGCGAGGAACAAAAGAAGTATTCCTGTTCTTTTTCTCAGAGAGGGCGGGCCGTCGGCTGAAAACCTGCCTGTAATTCCAGGAAGAAATGCGTTTGTGAGCAGAAAGGGCGAAAAGAGAGTAGTCCTTTCCGTCTGTTTGCGATAAAAACAGCAGGAAGCGGATTTGAGGCCGCTGACAGAGTGGAATAGCGGACCACCGTCTCTGTGAGGCGGCGGTTTTTTATTTATCAGGCAGGCATGATCCCCTCCGGAAAACCAGCCGGGGCCGTCGATTTGCGAAATGAATAAGGAGGCTATGATGGAAGAAATTCGAGTGTACAACACGATGACCAGAGAGAAGTCTGTATTTAAACCGGTGACACCGGGAGAAGTGAAGATTTATGTGTGCGGCGTCACGCCGTATAATCATCCCCACATAGGGAATGCCCGCCCCGCCGTGACATGGGACGTGATCCGGCGCTACCTGCAGTCTATCGGCTATAAGGTAACGCTGATTCAGAATTTCACCGATGTGGACGACAAGATCATCAATAAAGCCAATGCGGAAGGCGCGACCTGGAAGGTCATCTCCGACCGCTATATCGACGCGTATTTCAAAGTGACCGATGCGCTCCACGTGCGCCGGGCGGACAAGTATCCCCGTGTGTCGGAACACATGGACGATATCATCCGCATGGTGCAGACGCTGATCGACAAGGGCCACGCCTATGTGCTCGGCGGCGACGTTTATTATGATATTTCCACCTTCGCCGACTATGGGAAGCTGTCCGGACGCAGCGTGGACGACATGCTGGCCGGCGCGCGGGTGGAAGTCAATGAGGGCAAACGGAATCCCGGCGATTTTGCCGTATGGAAAGGCGCGAAGCCCGGCGAGCCCGCATGGGACAGCCCATGGGGGCCCGGACGGCCGGGGTGGCACATCGAATGCTCTGCCATGTCCATCCATTATCTGGGCAATACTTTTGATTTCCACGGCGGCGGCAGCGATCTGATCTTCCCGCACCACGAGAACGAGATCGCCCAGTCGGAGGGCTGCACAGGGTGCAAGTTCGTCAATTACTGGCTGCACAACGGCTTCATTACGATCAATCAGGAGAAGATGAGCAAATCTCTCAATAATTTCTTCCTCGTGAAAGATGTGCTGGAGAAATATTCCGGAGACGCGCTGCGGTTCTTCCTCCTTTCGACACATTACCGGAGCCCCCTCGATTTCAGCGACGACCGTCTGGAAGAGGCGGAGACCAATATGGCGCGCCTCACCGATGTGATCGGACGCATCCGGGAGCTGGCGGCCAAGGAAGGCGCGGAAAGATCGGAGGCTTCCGCAGCCCTCACCGCCGCTGCGGAAAAGGCAGTGAAAGATTTCCACGAAGCCATGGACGATGATTTTAATACGGGCCTCGCGTCGAGCACCGTATTTGATCTGGCGAAAGCCATCAATATCTATTACACCGCTGTCCAGAGCGGCGAGGCCGGTATCGACGGAGAAGCGGTGGCGCTGGCCATGAAAAACCTCAAAGAGATCATGGACGTGCTGGGGATCCTGGAAAATGTATGGAATCGCCGCGGCGATGAAGCGAGCGGGGAAGATTTCCGGAAACTCATGCAGATCATCCTCGATATCCGGCAGGAAGCGAGAGCGGCAAAGCGGTACGATGTGGCGGATCAGATCCGGGATAAGCTGGCGGAAATGGATATCGTCATCGAAGATTCTCCGGCGGGAGCAAGGTGGAAGAAACGTGGAATTTAAGCGGGTTCAGTTTCTGAAAAAGCAGATGGCGCAGAAAATGGGAAAAACTGCGGCGTCAGTTTCCGAGCAGGATGTGTTCTCCATGGACGCGCTGACGCTGGCGTACATGGGCGATGTGTGCTGGTCTTTCTTCATCCGGGAAAAGCTGATCCAGACAGGTATCTACAACGTGCAGATTCTGAACGCCCTGGCGTCGGAAATGGTCTCGGCCCGGTGGCAGAGCCGGATCCTTTTCGAGCTGCAGGAGCTCCTGGATGAGAGGGAATTGAAAGTCTGCCGCCGCGGGAGAAATACCAATTCATCTGTGCCGAAGAGCGCGACCGTGGAGGAATACCGGGAATCGACGGCTTTCGAGAGCCTGCTTGGCTATCTGTACCTGTCGGGAAAAGAAGAACGGCTCCATTTTCTCATGGAGAGAGCGCTGAAATATCTGGCGTCAGAGTTTCAGGCGTAAAAGAAATATAAAAAGCCCCGCCGCGGAATCGACTGCGGACGGGGCTTTTCTGCGTTTGAGGGATAGGAACTTTGCGGACAGCGGTTTTTATTTACTGGCGGGAAATGGAAAAATACAGGAAAAGTATGCCGAAAATGACGGGCTGATGGAGCAGGTAGAAAGAGAGGGAGCGCCGTCCGAGAAAGGTGAGAAGGCGCGGCGCCGGCCGGGCAAGGATAGGCATCCGGCCTTGTTCTTTAAGCAGCCGGTGGAAGAAAAGTCCTGATGCGTAGAGAAATATCCATGGGAACAAAGAGAAATAATCGAGGGAATAAAAATTTTCCGGCGGGAATCCGAGGAAAGCGGTGAAAAGGTTTCGATACCAGTTTTCAGGGACGGGAGCTGCCGGGAAGAAGGGCGGGAATCCGAACACGCCCTGATTGACGCCGCGGAAGACGGCGAAAAGGAGCAGGCTCGCCCAAAAGCCGGCCGCGGGGGAAATGCGGCGGAGCAGCGGACGCAGACCGGCGCAGAGAATGGCGGCGGAACCGAGAAAAGTGAGAATGCCGAAAAGAAGGGGGCCGTCGGTCAGACCGAGGGAAGACAAAAGAAAGGAGACGGCGGCAACGGCCGCGCCGCAGCAGAAAAGCTCTCCGCCCCGCCGAAACGGACGGCGTCCGAAAGGAAGCGAAAAGCCGGAGAGGGAAATAAACGACCAGCAGATGCTTTGCTGCCACAGATAAAGGAGGGTATCGCTTCCGTCGGGGAAACGGACGCCGAAGAGCCAGATCAGATCCCATGTGAGATGGAATCCGGCCATGCTGAGAAGTGAAAAGCCCCGGAGCGCGTCGGGGATCGGGTAACGCGGCATGTCGGTCCGCCTCCTTTCCTGTCATGGTATGATGTATTGTAACGGATGAAAGTCTGCTTCTGTCAAGAAAAATGAACGGACCGCTTGCAAAAAACGGGGAATGTGATATAATTACTTCCGTCGTCAGATGTGAGCGCTTTCCGAAAAGAAAGAAAAGCATTTGACAAGACAGAAAACGGATGATATAATTACATTCGTTGATACGGATCATTAGCTCAGTTGGTAGAGCACCTGACTCTTAATCAGGGTGTCCGGGGTTCGAGACCCTGATGATCCACCAAAAAGTCCCCGCCACATAAGTGGCGGGTTTTTATTGCGCAGAAAAAACCTCTTCTGTTTCCGGATACGAGGCCGGGAGCGGGAGAGGTTTTTGAAAATGCGGACAAATTTTCAGAGGAACAGACAGGCAGCGCGGGAAAAGAATTTTTCTTTTGGGAGCCATGTGCTAAAATACGTAAAAAGAAAAGTTTTCTGATGAAAAAGATCCGGAGGGAAATCATGAGATACAGAAGCACGCGCGGCGGAGACGCAGTGGGCGCCGCGGAAGCACTGCTGAAGGGGCTTGCGGAAGACGGCGGATTGTACGTGCCGGAAAAATTGCCGGAACCGTTCCTTTCTTATGAGGAGATCAAAAACTGCTCTTATCAGGAAACGGCGGTGCATGTACTACGCCGTTTCTTTGAAGAGATTCCGGAAGCGGAGCTGGCGGAATTTGTCAGAAAAGCCTACGGCCCGTCCTTCGCGGCGCGGGAGATCGTTCCGCTGCATACGGTGAACGAATCGTTTTCCGTGGCGGAAATGTTTCACGGCAGGACCTGCGCTTTCAAAGATCTGGCGCTGTCCCTCTTTCCTTATCTGCTGACATGGGCGAAAAAGGAATGCGGAGAAAAGCGGCCTGTTCTCATCCTGACGGCGACGTCCGGCGATACGGGGAAAGCGGCGCTGGAAGGATTCCGTGATGTGAAGGGCACGAATATCTGCGTATTCTATCCGTCACATGGCGTCAGCCCGCTCCAGAAAGATCAGATGCGGAAGCAGCCCGGCGGCAACGTGCGGGTCTGCGGGATCGAAGGAAATTTCGATGATGCCCAGAGCGCGGTGAAGGAGATCTTTGCGGCGGAGGAAAAAGATGGGCCGGTCGTTTATTCCAGCGCCAATTCCATCAATATCGGCCGTCTCTTCCCGCAGGTGGTTTACTACGTGTGGATCTGGCTGCAGCTTGTGCGGAGCGGCTCCATCGGCCAGAAAGAAACGTTCAATGTGGCGGTGCCGACGGGGAATTTCGGAAATATCCTCGCTGCGTGGCTGGCAAAGCAGATCGGCGCGCCCATTGGGCGCCTCATCTGCGCTTCCAATGAAAACCATGTACTCAGCGATTTCTTTGCGACCGGGGTCTATGACAAGAACCGGGAATTTCATCTGACCACGTCGCCCTCCATGGATATCCTGATCTCTTCCAATTTTGAGCGGTTCCTTTTCTATATGACCGGATCGGAAGCGTCTGTGGCGGAAGCGATGAACGCGCTGAAAACCGGCGGCGTCTATACGGTCGGCACGGAGACGATGGCCCGGATCCGCGAAGAGATGCTCGGAGGATGGGCAGATCAGGAGGCGGGGAAAGCGGCGGTCTCCGAAGTGTATGAGAAGTACGACTATCTCATGGATCCGCATACCGCCGTGGCCTATGCGGTCTACCATGACCTGCGGCGGAAAGGAAAGGTCCCCCGCGGGACGCACACCGTCATTGCCGGGACGGCGCATCCCTATAAATTCCCCGACGCGGCGGCGGATGCGCTGGGCATCCCCGTTTCCGGAAGCGCTTATGACAGGCTGCGCATCATTTCCGGCGCGACCGGGATCCCCGTGCCGCCGCAGCTGGCGGGACTGGAAGATGCGCCGGTCCGTTTCGATGAAGTGATCGGGAAGACGGAAATCGCCCGTTTCGTCAGCGCATATGCGGCGGAAATCGCAGAGGAACATGCGAAATGAGACGGAGGAACTGGGATGAGAAGGGGGAAATGCGGTTCCGCCTCATCCTTCTGGCGGTGATGCTCCTCCTCCTCGCTTCGATCCACCTGATCGCGCCGGACTTTTATCCCACCATTCTCAGGCTGACGCGGGACAGGGATCTGGACGGTCTGATCATTTACTTGCAGGGATTCGGTATCTGGGCCGTTTTCGTGAGTTTTTTCATCGATGTGGTCATCAATATCGTGGGATTCCTGCCGTCCATTTTCATTTCTACCGCAAACGGACTCATCTTCGGACTCTTCTGGGGGACGGTCATTTCATGGCTCGCGGAAACGACGGGTGTGGTGATCTCTTTCTGGGTAATGCGCGTCCTTTTCCGGACGATGGCCATGCATGTGATCGAGAAAAGCAAGATGCTCTCAAAGCTCGACCAGTATGAGACATGGCAGGCCGTGGCTTTTGCCCGGGCGATTCCCTACATGCCGAACGGCCTGGTGACGGCCATAGCGGCGCTTTCCAGCATGCCTTTTGAGAGACATCTCTGGGGCAGTCTTCTCGGAAAGCTGCCGTCTGTCGCGCTGGAAGTCTGCGTCGGGCACGATCTGGTTAATCTCGGCGAGCATTCATTCCGGCTCACGGTGGTCCTTGTCATCATGGGACTGATCTATGCCGGCATATGGTGGCACAATAAAAAGAAAAAGCAGCAAAAATAATAAAGGCTCAGCGGAAACGCGGGCCTTTTTTTATGCGCTGTTATAGATTCTGCGCATATCTCAGATATAATTTGCGTATGTTGCTATAACCAAAATGGAAGGATAAAATAACGATATGTGTTTTTACGGGATCAAAAAGCCATTGGCCGCAGGGCGAAGCAAAGTGCGGGCCCGCACGGGGTAGGCGGCGCGGTCGGCCGGTCAGGAAAGGGCTTTTTATCCGGATATGGGGGGATTTCTATGAATGAACAACAGCAGGGAATGAATGAAAACCTGGAACGGGGCCTGAAGGCCCGGCACATCCAGCTCATCGGGCTGGGCGGCGCGATCGGCGTCGGATTATTTCTCGGATCGGCGACGGCGATCGAACTGGCAGGGCCGTCTGTGCTTTTGACCTACATCATCGGAGGCATTGCCATTTACTTCATGATGCGGGCGCTGGGAGAGCTGTCCATCGCGTTTCCCGTATCCGGCGCGTTCAGCGCGCATGCCGCTCGGTTTCTCGGACCGAAGTGGGGGTATCTGACGGGCTGGACGTACTGGTACATGTGGATGGTCACCTGTATGGCGGAACTGACGGCGGTCGGCATCTACATGAATTTCTGGTTTCCCGATCTGCCGCAGTGGGTCTCGGCGCTGACGGCGCTGGTCATCATGACGGCGATCAATTTTATTGCCGTTTCCGCTTACGGCGAATGTGAATTCTGGTTTGCCCTGATCAAGATCGTCACGATCGTATTCATGATCATTGCCGGCGCAGGGATGGTATTCTTCGGCATCGGCAACGACGGTGTCGCCACCGGCGTCAGCAATCTCTGGGCGAATGGGGGATTTTTCCCCAACGGGTTTGAAGGGACGCTCATGGCGCTCGTCATGGTCATGTATTCCTACCTCGGTATCGAGATCATCGGCGTGACGGCGGGCGAAGCGAAAGATCCTCAGGTGACGATCAAAAAATCCATCAATGAGGTATTCTGGCGTATCCTGATCTTCTATGTGCTCTCCCTGGCAGTCATCATGTCCATCTATCCGTGGAATGAAATCGGCCACATGGGAAGCCCCTTCGTCATTACGTTTGAAAAGCTCGGCATCAGCGGCGCGGCGGATATCATCAATCTGGTCGTCATCACGGCGGTGCTCTCTTCCTGCAACAGCGGCATTTTCAGCTCCGGCCGCATGCTGTACAATCTGTCCCTGCAGGGCAATGCGCCGCAGTGCTTCCAGACGCTGAACCGGCATCGTCTGCCTTGGGTGGGCATCGTGTTTTCCGCTTTCATTCTGCTCATCGCGGTCCTGCTGAATTACATCATGCCGTCGGAAGTCTTCGTGTACATTACGAGTGTCGGATCTTTCGGGGCGATGTGGACGTGGTTCGTGATCCTGCGGACGCAGCAGAAATTCCGCGCTTCTCTGTCAGAAGAAGAAAAAGCGAAACTGGCGTACAAAATGCCGGGGGCTCCGTATACGGGCTGGCTGACGATCGCGTTCCTTCTGTGCGTCGTTGTGGCCTCTGCCTTCCGGGAAGATACGAGAGTGGCGCTTTTCGTTACGCCCGTATGGTTCCTCATCCTGTTTATCGGCTACCGCTTCGTGGAACGGAGAAAGAAGAGAGAAGGAACAAAGTTCGTGGATATCGTTTCAGCGACGGACGGCAGCAAAATGTAAATGCGGTAAAACAGCGCGGCTTCGGCCCAGCGCTGTTTTTTTATTGGTCTCTTCCGCTGCGCGGCTGCAAAATGAGCGACGCTTTTAAAAAAGACAGCGGGGAATGAAAAGCGCCGGGGCTGCGGACGGTTTTAAAAGAGAACTGCGATTTTTAAATAGACCCACTGGAAAAAGGAGCGCTCGTGCAGTATACTTAACTTATTATAAGCTGCATAAGCAGAGGTGTTTCAGGGAGAAAAAGAAACACCGGCGATGTTTTTGCAGAGAAGTAGTGCAGGAGGCAGAGAAGTATGGAAGGGAAAAAGTGGAAACTCAGACTCGCTGTGGGCCTTTTGGGGCTGGCGGCGGTCGGCATGGCGGCGGGATGCGGCGGTGCTGGCGGCTCCGATGGGAAAATGGAAGTCGGTGTCGTACAGATCGTACAGCATCCCGCCCTTGACGAAGCCAATAAAGGCTTTGTGGAAGCACTGGAGAAACGCGGGCTGAAAGATAAGATCGAAATCGATCAGCAGAATGCCCAGGGTGATCAGTCCAATCTCCGCACGATCGCGAACCGTTTCGTGTCCGGGAAATACGCCCTCATCGGGGCGATCTCCACACCGGCGGCGCAGGCCATGGCCAATGCCACCGGAGATATTCCGATCATCTGCACGGCGGTGACCAATTATGAGACCGCTAAGCTGATGAAGTCGGAAGCCGCGCCGGACGGCAATATTACGGGCACGTCCGACCGGGGTCCGATGGAGAAGGAAGTGCAGCTGATCCGGGAGATCCAGCCGGATGCGAAAAGAGTCGGCATCATTTACAATTCGAGCGAGATCAATTCCGTGATCCAGGCGAAAAAGCTCCATGAGATCTGTGAGCCTCTCGGCATGTCTGTGAAGGAACTGACGGTCAACTCCATCAATGATATCCAGCAGGTGGCGGAGAGCTTTGCCGGTGAGGTCGACGCGATCTACGTACCGACAGACAATGTGGTGGCTTCCTCGATCCCGACGCTGATGGCGGTGGCCAATGCCAATAAGATCCCCGTGTACGGGGCGGAAGTGGGCCACGTGCAGAACGGCGTGCTCGCATCGGAGTCGATCAGTTATTACGACATCGGATATCAGGCCGGCGAGATGGCGGCGGATGTTCTGGAAGGAAAGAAGAAGATCAGCGAGCTTCCCGTAGAAGCGGCGGATAAGTCGACGCTCTACATTAATGCGGAAGAAATGAAGACGCTGGGGATACAGATCCCGCAGTCCGTACTGGACCGGGCGGAAATGATCTGAGCAGGAGAAACGCATGACAGGCCCGGAGCGGTCTGAAACAGCATTTGCGGCACGGAATGCCGCACAGGGAAGGATGAGAAGCATGGAAGGAAGAACTTGGAAAAAAATACTGGCAGCAGGTGTTCTCGGAATCATGGCGGCAGGGCTGATCGCCGGATGCGGCGGAAGCACAGAAGGGAAAGCAGACGGTTCCGGAAAGAAAATGGTAGGCATCGTGCAGATCGTGCAGCATCCGGCGCTGGATGAGTCCAATCAGGGCTTTGTGGACGCGCTGGAGAAACGCGGGCTGAAAGACAAGATCGAGATCGATCAGCAGAATGCCCAGGGTGATCAGTCCAATTTGCAGACCATTGCGAACCGCTTCGTGTCCGGAAAGTATGCTCTTATCGGGGCGATCTCCACACCGGCGGCGCAGGCCATGGCCAACGCGACGAATGAGATTCCCATCGTCTGCACGGCGATCGCTGATTTTGAAAATGCGAAGCTGATGAAATCGGAAGCCGCGCCGGACGCCAATGTGACGGGGACGCACGACCGGGGCCCTCTGGATAAGCAGGTGGCTCTGATTCGGGAGATCCAGCCGGATGTCAAAGTGATCGGCACGATCTACAATTCGAGTGAGATCAATTCCATCATTCAGGCGGAACGGCTTCGCAAAGCCTGCGAGCCCTTCGGTATCGAAGTCAGGGAACTGACAGTCAATTCCATCAATGATGTGCAGCAGGTGGCGGAATCTTTTATAGGCGAGGTCGACGCGATCTTCGTCCCGACGGACAATGTGGTGGCTTCCTCTATTCCGAATCTGATGGCTGTCGCCAATAAAGGGAAAATTCCTGTATACGGCGCGGAAGCGGGCCACGTGAAGAGCGGCGCTTTCGCATCGGAGTCGATCAGCTTCTACGATATCGGATACCGCGCCGGTGAAATGGCGGCGGATATTCTGGAAGGGAAGAAGACCGTGAAGGAATTGCCCGTGGAAGGAGCGGCGCAGTCGAAACTGTACATCAATAAACAGGAAATGGAGACGCTCGGCATATCTGTACCGGCCTCCGTTCTGGACAGAGCGGAACTGATCTGAGTTCTGTCGAATCATAGGAAGCATGGGAAGGCGCTGGCTTTCCATATTAAGGAGTGGGAATTCAATGTTTGATTTAGCTGTATCGACCGTAGCGCAGGGGCTGATGTGGTCCATTCTGTCGCTTGGTGTTTTTCTCTCGTTCCGTGTGCTTGATGTGCCGGACATGACCTGCGAAGGCAGCTTCCCTCTGGGCGGCGCCATTGCGGCAACGCTGATCACGGCGGGCGTTTCCCCGTGGGCGTCGCTTCTGGCGGGCGCGCTGGGCGGCGTCGTTGCCGGCACCGTATCCGGCATTCTTTACACAAAACTGAAAATACCGGCGATCCTCGCGGGGATCCTGACCATGATCGCGCTGTATTCCATCAATCTGCATATCATGGGCAAGGCCAATATTTCTCTGCTCCGCACGGATACGGTCTTTACTCTCACACAGAAAATGTTTGATATCAGCCAGGGCGCGGCGGCATTCCTCCTGCCGGCGGTGATCTGCCTGCTCTTGTGCTTCGGCATTTACTGGTTCTTCGGTACGGAGCTCGGCATGTGTATCCGCGCGACGGGCTACAATGTGCAGATGATGCGCGCGCAGGGCGTCAATACGGATACGATGATTATTGTGGGGCTCTTCATCAGCAACGCGCTGATCGGTCTCTGCGGCGCGGTGGTCGCGCAGAATAACGGTTTCGCTGACGTGGGGATGGGTATCGGCACGATTGTCATCGGACTGGCTTCCGTTATCATCGGCGAAGTCATTCTCGGCGTCTCATCCTTCAAAGAGTCGCTGATCGCGGTTATCATCGGTTCTGTACTGTACCGCATCGTCATCGCGCTGGTCCTCTTCATGGGCATGCCGCCGAACGATCTGAAACTATTCACGGCGGTCCTCGTCATGATCGCGCTGGCCATGCCGATGATCAAAGAAAATCTCAATATGGGAAAGGCGGGCTGATCATGTTAAAAATATCAAATATCAGCAAGACCTTTTTCAAAGGGACGCAGAACGAGAAAAAAGCGCTCATCGATCTGTCGCTTACGCTGAATGACGGCGATTTTTGCACCGTCATCGGAGGCAACGGGGCGGGAAAGAGTACGCTTCTGAACAGCATTTCCGGCGCATACATTCCGGAGTCCGGCAAAGTGGAGATCGACGGGAAAGACGTCACTCATATGCCGGAATACAAACGAGCCAAATACATCGGCCGCGTTTTTCAGGACCCCATGAAGGGCACCGCTTCCGGCATGCAGCTGGAGGAAAATCTGATTCTTGCGGCGCGGCGTGGCGAATCGCGGCGGCTCCGCTGGGCTTTCGGCAGTGGAGACCATGATAAGTTTAGAGAAATGCTGAAACGCCTCGATCTGGGCCTGGAGAACCGTTTGGAAACGAGGATCGGTCTCTTCTCCGGCGGGCAGCGTCAGGCAGTGACGCTTCTCATGGCGACGCTGAAGAAGCCGCAGATTCTGCTCCTCGACGAGCCGACGGCGGCGCTCGACCCGAAGACGGCGGAAAAAGTCCTGAAGCTGACCAATGACATCGTGCAGGAGCAGCACCTCACGACGCTCATGATTACCCACAATATGCGCGACGCGCTCCGCTTCGGCAATCGCCTCATCATGATGAACAGCGGCCGCATCATCGCGGACTATACGCCTGAAGAGAAAAAAGGGCTGACCATCGACATGCTGCTGAAGAAATTTGAAGAAACGTCGGACGCCATCAGCGACCGGCTCATGCTGGGCAACTAATGCAGAAACTCCCCGGAGGTTTTCCGGGGAGTTTTTTATTGGAATACGCGGACTTCGTGCAGTGCGCGGATACGCTGTCAGATCTTCTGGGAGCCTGTAGACCAGACGTGGCTGCTCTTTGCGGCGGCAGGCGTATTCTGTGCCATCACGCCTGCCAGCGGATGCGGGAGGTAGAGCTCGTCCAGGTACGCTGTTTCTTCCGGCGTGAGAGTGAGTGCCGCCGCCCGGGCCGCGCCCTCCACGTGAGAGATCTTTGTGGCCCCTGTTACCGGCGCGGTGACGCGGCCGAGAAGCCAGGCGAGGGAGATCTCCGTCATGGATACGCCGCGGCTGTCGGCGATCTCGGCGGCGCGGGCGATGATCGGCTCGTCTATATCGGTGGTCCTGTCATACTTCAGGCGGGCGTAGCTGTCTTCGGCGAAGCGTTTCGTCATTTCGCCGGGATGCCTGGAGAGGCGTCCTCCCGCCAGCGGGCTGTACGGTGTGAGCGCGATGTTTTCCATTCGGCAGAATGGCGCCATTTCCCGTTCTTCTTCGCGGAAGATCAGATTGTAATGCCCTTGGACAGAAATGAACTGGGCAAATCCCTCGCGGGCGGCGAGATCATTTGCCCGGCAGAGCTGCCAGGCAAAGCAGTTGGAAATGCCGATGTACCGGGTCTTTCCTGATTTGACTGCCTCGTTCAGTCCGTCCATGATCTCTTCGAGGGGCGTCTGCCAGTCCCACATGTGGTAAATATAGAGATCCACATAGTCCATGCCGAGATTTTCAAGGCTTTTATCAAGCATGCGGCGGATATGTTCCTGACCGGATATGCCTGAGGTAATTTCTTCATTCGTGCGGGGAAGAAATTTTGTCGCGACGATGACGTCTTCGCGCCGGGCGAGATCGCGGAGCGCCCGGCCGAGGTACTGCTCGCTGGTCCCGCTCTGATAAGCGATGGCCGTGTCGAAAAAATTGATCCCCAGCTCCAGACCGCGGCGGATGATCGCCCGCGATGTTTCTTCATCGACGGTCCACGTGTGCTGCCCGCGGGCCGCGTCTCCGAATCCCATACAGCCCATGCAGATGCGGGAGACTGTGAGATCAGAGTTTCCTAGTTGTGTGTATTTCATCATGAGTCCTCCTTTTTTCCTGTATTGTAATCGCCGCCGCGGCTGCCGTCGAATACCTGGTCTTTATGGAAACATATGCGCCGGGTCTATAGATACGCATGAGGAATAAGCATTGGCAGCGGGAACGGGCAGGTCCAATACTGAAAAAAACGGCGGGAGCCGGGAAAGAAGGAGAAACATGAAAAAAGAAATAGGACAGACGCTGGCGCTCTATCCGACGCCGCTCACTCTTGTGGGAACGATGGCGGAAGGGAAACCGAACTGGGCGCTGGTCGGCCATGTGGGGATCATCGGGCATGACCGCATCCTCGTTTCCATGGCGGAAGCGCATTTTACGAATAAGGGGATAAGGGAGGCAGGTGTGTTGTCCGTGAGCCTGATTGATGAAAATTTTCTGCCTCAGGCGGACCGCGCTGGCTACGTGAGCGGACACCGGACAGACAAAAGCGGATTTTTCCTGTGGCATGCGGCAAAGAACGGCGCGCCTTTCCCGGAGGGAGCGCCTGTATCCATGGCGTGCACGGTCGTGGATACGTACCGGACGCCGGGATTTGAGAGTTTTATCTGCCGCATTGATGAGACCGCGGCGGAAGAGAGCATATTGACGGAGGCGGGAAAGATCGATTACCGCCGCTTTCATCCGGTTCTCTTTGAAATGCCGACCTATGAATATCTCCTTGCCGGGGAGATTGCCGGTCAGTGCATGCGCATGAATAGCAGAAAATAAAACCCCACAGAAAAAGCCTTTCGCATCATTTCGCGAAAGGCTTTTTTCTGTAAAGCGGGATCAGATCTTATTCTGAGATTCCAGGACAGCGGTAATCTTATGTTTCACCATATCTTTGACTGCTTGCCGGCCTGCCTTGAGGTAGGAGCGGGGATCGAAATTAGAGGGATCCTTGAAAAGGCTCTCCCGAATGGCGCCGGTCATGGCGAGGCGGATATCGGTGTCGATATTGATCTTGCAGACCGCCATATGAGCGGCTTTATTCAGCATGTCTTCCGGCACGCCCTTTGCGCCCTGCACACTGCCGCCGAACTCATTGCATTTCTGGACAAATTCCTGAATGACTGTAGAAGCGCCATGGAGAACGATCGGATAGCCCGGAAGGAGCTGGCCCACTTTTTCAAGACGGTCATAGTCGAGATAGGGGTCTCCCTTATATTTGTACGCGCCGTGGCTGGTGCCGATGGCGATGGCCAGGGAATCGCATCCTGTGAGGGCGACAAATTCGGCGGCCTGTTCCGGATCGGTGAAAAGGGCGTCTTTGGCATCGACGCTCACATTGTCTTCCACACCGGCGAGGCGGCCGAGCTCGGCTTCTACGACGACGCCCTTGTCGTGGGCATATTCGACGACCTGCTTGGTGAGGCGGACATTTTCTTCATAGGAGTGTTTCGAGCCGTCGATCATGACGGAAGTGAATCCGCCGTCGATGCAGGCTTTGGCGATCTCAAAGGTGGAACCGTGGTCGAGATGAAGGGCAACGGGAATGTCGGGATACTGCGCGGCGGCAGTCTTGACAAGATCAACGATGTAATTCTGCCCGGCGTAGGTGCGCGCGCCTTCCGATGCCTGGAGAATGACAGGGGAACGCTCTTCCTGAGCGGCTTCCATGATGCCCTGAATGATCTCCATATTGTTTACATTGAATGCGCCGATGGCGTAATGGCCTTCATAGGCTTTCTTAAACATTTCTCTGGTTCCAACGAGCGGCATAAGCGACCTTCCTTTCTGAATGGCGCCGGAGCGCCGGGCTCCGCGCAGAACAGGCATAAAACATATGCTCAATAAAAAATAAATACACATCAATGCCGGGAAAATCCGGAAATGAGGGAAATAATAATCGGGTCTCGGGCTTCTTTTACCGACTTGGATAAAAATCGGAAGAAATAGAATACCCTTTTTATTATACGGGAAGCGTCTTCCATTTTCCAGTGTTCTGCGGGACGTGTGACGGCGAAAAGGGGCGTTTATTTTCCGGCGGACAGAGAAAAAACGGAAATGATCCGGCGCTGGAAATCCAATGCCTGTCGACGAAGGACGGCGCGCGGAAGCCCGGTTTTCTTTGCCTTGCGGAAGCATTTCAAGTATAATAAAAAAGATTTGGAAGATTTATTTGCAGAAATTTTTAATCTTGCTTTTGCATTTCAGACATACAGGAGGAAACAACATGGCAAAAGATTACTCTTTTGACGTAGTGTGCCGCACCGATCTGGCAGAGGCAGCCAATGCGGTCAATCAAGCGGCGAAGGAGATCCGCACACGCTTTGATTTCAAGGGCAGCAAGAGCACAGTAACATTGGCCGACGCGGTCATTACGATCCTGGCCGATGATGATTTTAAACTGCGCCTTGTGCGGGAGATCGTCAACGGCAAACTGGTGAAACGCGGTATTTCCCTGAAGAATCTCAGCGAAGGAAAGAAGGAACCTGCCGCGGGCGGCATGGTGCGTCAGGCGCTGACGCTGAAAAACGGAATTGAAGCGGAGCTGGCCAAGGATATCGTGAAGCGCATCAAGAGCTCCGGCATCAAAGTACAGGCAAAGATCAACGGCGACGAGCTCCGGGTGAGCGGCAAAGACAAGGACGCTCTTCAGGAGACTATTGCGTTTCTGAAGAATCAGGATCTCCCCGCCGATCTTCAGTTTGTAAATTACCGCTGACCATGGCAGAAGCGGAACTGGGGAAGCCCATGCGTGAAGGATACACCACAGGCGCTTCTGCCGCGGCGGCCATGAAGGCGGCGATCCTGGCGCTCCGCGGCGAATTCCCGAAATTCGTGACCATCCTTTCTCCGCAGGGCGCGGAGATCACAATCCCCGTGGATTCGGCATCGGCGGCGGAAGGAATCGGCACGGCGACGGTGCTGAAAGACGGCGGCGACGACCTGGACTGCACGCACGGCACGCCGGTGGTCGCGGAGGTGCGCCTGACTGCCGGAGAAGGACTCTCCCTGAAAGCGGGGAAAGGCGTGGGCATCGTGACCAAGCCGGGACTGCAGGTGCCTGTGGGGCGGCCCGCGATCAATCCGGGGCCGCAGCTCATGATGCGCCGTGTTTATGAGGAGATGACGGGGCGCGGAAAAGGGCTGGAAGTGACGATATCGATTCCCCATGGGGAAGAACTGGCAAAGCAGACTCTGAATCCGGCCATGGGTGTCGTCGGCGGCATTTCCGTGCTCGGCACGACGGGGATCGTGAAACCCATGAGCGAAGACGCGTATAAGCGGTCGCTGGCGCCGCAGGTTTCCGTCATCCGGGCATGCGGATGGAAGACCGCCGTGCTGACTCCGGGGCGGATCGGAGAAACCGCTGCGCAGCGTATGGGGATACCGCGCGATGTCATTGCCGAGACGAGCAATTTCATCGGCTATATGCTGGAGCAGGCCGTGGCGGCGGGATTCGGGAAAATTCTCTTGATCGGGCATATGGGAAAACTGGTCAAGGTGGCGTCGGGCAGCTTTCATACGTATAACCGGTGCAGCGACGGGCGCATGGAGACCATCGCTGCCTATGCGGCGCTGAACGGAGCTGGGCCGTCCGTCGTCCGGGAGATCCTGAACTGCACGACGACCGACGCGGCGGCGGAAATCATCCGGCGGGAACGCCTGGAAGCGATCTATCCGCAGCTGGCTAAGCGGGCGCAGGAACGGTGTGAACGGTATATTTTCGGGCGCGCGGAAGTGGGCGTTATTTTCGCGGCCATGGACGGAACGGTGGTCGCCGCGTCGAGCCGGGCTGTAAAACTCGCGGAGGAAGAACAATGGAACATCGTCTGATCGTAGCGGGCATCGGCCCGGGAAGCCGGGAATATATCCTGCCGAAGGCGCTTCACGCCATCGAATCCGCGAAATATCTGGCTGGAGGACGGCGGGCGCTGGCGGATTTCGCTTCCGCCGGGCAGGAGACGTATCCTGTCACGGGGAAATTGTCCGAACTGGCGGACTGGATCAGAGGAGCGCTTGCGTGCGGCGATGTGATTGTCATGGTGAGCGGCGATCCGGGGTTTTATAGCCTGCTCCCGTGGCTGAAAAAGCAGTTTGCCCATACGGAGATCGAAGTCATCCCGGGGATTTCTTCCGTGCAGGCGGCCTTCTGCTGCATCGGCGAGCCGTGGCAGGGCGCGGATTGGCTGTCTTTTCACGGGCGGACGCCGGAAGAGGAAAAACTGGTCTATCGGCCGGGGAGGAAACTGGCGTTTCTCACAGATCACGGACATGATCCCGCCTATATCGCCGGACAGCTTATGGAAAGGGGGTGGCCGGAAGAAACGCGCGCGGCAGCGGCGGAGCATATTTCGTATGAAAATCAGAATATACAGACCGGAACGCTCAAAGACATGAGGGAGCTGACCGGTTTTGGTGAATCTGTACTGGTGGTGATGGGATAATGCGGACATTGGGCATCCCAGACGAAGAATTCATCCGGGGAAAGGTGCCGATGACGAAAGCGGAGATCCGGGCTATGGTCATGGTCAAAGCGGCCATTGCGTCCGGAGACTGTGTGGCGGACATCGGCGCGGGAACGGGTTCTTTGTCAGTGGAAGCGGCGCTCTGCGCAGAGCATGGGAAGGTCTATGCCATAGAAAGAAATCCGGAAGGCGCATCGCTCATCCGGGAAAACGCCGACCGCTTCGGCTGCGGAAATATTGAAGTCATACAGGGAACCGCTCCGGAGGCCATGGAAGCACTGCCGGAATGCCAGGTGATCCTGATCGGCGGCAGCGGCGGAAATCTGAAAGAGATCATCGACTGCGCCGACGCGCACCTGGCGCGGGGCGGGCGGATGGTCCTGACATCGGTGACCGCGGAGACGACCGGCGTGATCGTAGAGGAATTCCGCGGAAGAGAGTATGATTTCAGCGGCTTCCAGATGCAGGTCAGCCGCCTGAGGAAGTTGGGGCGGTATCATCTGTACGATCCGCTGAGTCCGGTATTTATTTTTACGGCAGTGAAAAAATAACAGGGAAACATTTTATTTTGAGGAGGAATTGCTATGGGGAAAGTGTATTTTATCGGGGCGGGGCCTGGCGATCCGGAGCTGATCACCGTCAAGGGACAGCGGCTGATCGCTGAGGCGGATGTCATTATCTACGCGGGATCTCTGGTCAATCCGGAGATCCTGAAATACGGGCGGCCTGACGCGGAAGTCTACAACAGCGCGACCATGAATCTGGACGAGGTGCTGGATGTGGAGATCCGCGCGGTGCGGGAAGGAAAGACCGTGGCCCGCGTCCATACGGGCGATCCGGCGATCTACGGTGCGATCCAGGAACAAATGGACGGACTGCGCCGGGCAGGCATCGAAGACTTTGAAGTGATCCCCGGTGTCAGTTCGTTCCTCGCGTCCGCGGCGGTGCTGAAGCAGGAATACACACTGCCCAATGTGTCGCAGACGATCATCATCACCCGCATGGAGGGACGCACGCCCATGCCGCCGAAGGAAAATCTGACGTCTCTCGCCCAGCATCAGGCGACGATGTGCATTTTCCTCTCTGTGCAGGCGATCGACGAAGTCATGAAAAAGCTGACGGACGGCGGATATGCGCCGGAGACGCCGGTGGCTATCGTCGTCCGCGCGACCTGGCCGGATCAGAAGATCCTCCGCGGAACGATCGCGACCATCGGGAAGATCATCCACGACGCAGGCGTATCCCGTCAGGCTATGATCATCGTAGGGAACGTGCTGGACAGCGATTACGAACTGTCCAAGCTGTATGACAGCAAATTTACGACCATGTTCCGCCAGGGCACGGAAAAATGAAGTACGCCGTGATTTCTGTTTCCAGAGAAGGTGCGCTTCTCGGACAGAAAGTGAGGGCCCGCCTCGGCGGAGACGGCACCTGCTATGAGCGGATCGGCGCGGAGAGCGGCGGGGAAGCGCAGTATTTCCGGCGCACCTTTGCGCTGACGGAGGAAATTTTCTCCCGCTATGACGGGCTTCTGTACATCATGGCCTGCGGCATTGCCGTCCGGGCGGCGGCGCCGCACATCGTGAGCAAGGCATCCGACCCGGCGGTGCTCGTCATGGACGAATGCGGGCAGCATTGCATCTCGCTGCTTTCCGGTCATCTGGGCGGGGCCAACGACTGGGCGCGGGAGACCGCCGCGGCGGTCGGCGCGGATCCGGTCATCACGACGGCGACCGACGTGCACGGGCGGCGCGCGCCTGACGATCTGGCGCGCATTCTCCACATGCGGGTGGAGCCTCTTCCCGCACTGAAAACGGTGAACAGTGCCGTCGCGGAAGGAAAGCCTTTCGCGTGGCTCGTCGATCCGGAAGCGGACGGCGCCGGCGACATTCTGCGGCGGATGCATGCGCTCGGCATACAGGCGGAATATTACGGGAAAGAAAATGCGGCGGAGGCTGCAGCGGTGATTTCGGAAAGAGATCTGCCGATGTCTGTGCCGCATGTGTATCTCCGGCCGAAAAATCTGTATGTGGGAATGGGCTGTAAAAAAGGCGTTTCCGAAGAACTGGTGCGGAGCGCTTTTCAGCAGGCCATGGAAAAAGGCGGCTTTTATCCGTACCAGGTGAAAGCGCTGGCCAGCGTCGATGTGAAGGCCGGAGAAAAAGGATTACTGGATTTTGCGGAACATATGGGTCTGCCCATTCATTTCTATCCTGCGGAGGAGCTCAGGAAATGGGCGGAAGAAAACCATGTGGAGATTTCTGAATTTGTAGAAAAAACGATTGGAGTAGGGAACGTATGCGAATCAGCAGCACTCAGGGAAGCGCGGCAGGGGAAAACACTGCTTCCGAAAACAAAATTTGCACAGGTCACTGCGGCTGTGGCCGCGGGCTTGTCCGTGTCATCGGTATCGGGCCGGGGCATGAAGAAGAGATGACGCCGAAGGCGGCAAAAGCGATCGATGATTCGGAGATCATCGTCGGATACAATACGTACATCGCTCTGATCCGCGACCGGATCGGAGACCGGCCCGTCGTAGGGAACGGAATGCGCCAGGAAGTAGAGCGGTGCCAGAAAGCGGTGGAGCTCGCGGCGGAAGGGAAAAAAGTCGCGGTCATTTCCTCCGGGGATCCCGGCGTGTACGGCATGGCGGGACTGGTGCTGGAACTGGCGCAGAAAATACCGGAAGACGTTCGTCCGGAATGCGAGATCATTCCCGGACTGACGGCGGCGAATACATCCGCTGCGGCTCTCGGCGCGCCTCTCATGCACGATTATGCGGTCATTTCCCTGTCCGATCTCATGACGCCGTGGGAATTGATCAAAAAGAGAGCGAAGCTGGCGGCGGAAGGCGATTTCGTCATTGCCATTTACAATCCGAAGAGCCGCGGCCGCGCGGATTACCTGAATCAGATCAGGGACATTGTCATGAAATACAGAAAACCCGAGACGCCCGTGGGTATCGTGCGCAAGGCGGGACGGCCCGGCATGAACTGGACGGTGAGCACGCTGGAAAAACTGCCGGAAGAAGATGTGGACATGCAGTCCACCGTCATTATCGGCAACAGCAATACCTATGTGGCCGACGGGCGCATGATCACGCCCCGGGGGTATAAACTGTGATCTGGATCATTTCCGGGACGCAGGACGGAAGAGAGATCGGGGCGAAGCTGGCAGACTGGATAAAAACACAGCCCCGTATCAGAGATACGGAGATCCTCATGACGGTGGTGAGCCAGTACGGGAAACGGCTGGCCTGCCATGAAGGGATCGAAGTCGAAGTGGGACGCTTTACGGAAGAGGATATGCTCCGGGAGATCAGCGGAAAAAAGATCACCGTTATCCTGGACTGCAGTCATCCCTATGCGGCGGTCGTGTCGGAAACGGCGCGGGCGGCCTGCCGGAAGGCGGGGATTGCTTATGTCCGGTATGAAAGACCGGAAATCGCGCTGCCTGATTATGAGAAGCTGCATCACGCGGCCGATGAAAAGGAAGCGGCGGAGATCGCCGGCCCGCTGGGAGACAATATCCTTCTCACGACGGGATCGAAAACGCTGGCGGCTTTCGTCCATGCGGATGCGCTGAAAGGAAAGACTCTCTGGGCGCGTGTGCTTCCTCTGTCCGGCGTGATTAAAATGTGTGAGGAGCTGGGCCTGAAGGCCAGGAATATCATTGCGGTGCAGGGCCCCTTTTCGTATGAAATGAACCGGGCCATGATCCGCGATTATCATGCGGACGTCATGATTACCAAGAACAGCGGCCTTGTCGGCGGCAGCGATACGAAGCTGCGGGCGGCCATGGATGAGCATATCCATGTCATCGTCATTGACAGGCCGAAAGCTTCTCTGGACGGCGCCCCCGTATTTTCTTCACAGGAGCAAGTATTGACATATATGGAGGAACATCATGAATTTTATAAAGAATCCGCGGGCCATTGAGGAGAACAGCATGGAGCTGATCTATCCTTTCATCAAGGATATGGATCTCACTGCGGAAGAAATCACCGTGTATTCCCGGATGATCCATGCGTCGGGCGATGTGGATTACGGCCATCTGATTCACACGAGCAAGGGCGCGGTGGCCGCGGGGATCCAGGCGCTTCGGAAGGGATGCAACATTTACTGCGACGTCACCATGGTGCAGACGGGCATCAATAAGAGAGCGCTTTCCGTGCTCGGCGGGCAGACGTTCTGCCGCATTGCCGATCCCGCTGTGGCGGCGAGTGCGAAGGAAAAGAACATTTCCCGCTCCATGGAAGCCATGAATTCCTTCGGCGAGGAGCTGAACGGTTCCATTGTTGCCATTGGAAATGCGCCGACCGCGCTGTTTGAAGTGATCCGTATGATCAAAGAAGAAGGGATCACGCCCGCGCTCATCATCGGCATCCCCGTGGGATTCGTCGGTGCCGCGGAATCGAAGGAAATGCTGATCCAGGAGAGCACCGTTCCGTACATCACCGTGCGCGGAACGAAAGGAGGCAGCCCGATCGTTGCGTCCGTCGTCAATGCGCTGCTGTACAATCTCGTAAGACGGGACAACATGCTCTACGTCAATAAGACGCTCTGAGCGAAGACCGGTAAGCCGCCGCTTCCGGGCGGAATGAAAAAATCGGAAGAGCTTACGGAGGAAAGATGAAAAGGGAAACAGAAAACACTGCGGGAGCCGGCCGGACATTCCGGCTGAGCATGCTCATCGTATTTTTTATCTTTGCTTCGGCGGCGATGGTAGGCAGCCTGATTTTCGGTTCGGCGGATATTTCCATGGGACGGATACTGGAGATCCTTTTCGGGAAAGTGACCGGGACGGACGGCATGGTCATATGGAATATTCGGTTTCCAAGAAATATCGTGGGCGCGCTGGTCGGGGCCGACCTGGCGGTGGCCGGAGCCATTTTGCAGGCAGTCATGAAAAATCCGCTCGCCGATCCGGGCATCGTCGGCGTGTCGAGCGGCGCCGGTCTGGCAGGCGTGATCATGCTCATTTTTCTGCCGGAAGCGTCGCTGCTTCTGACGCCGGTCGCTTTTATCGGGGCTATGCTGTCGGCAGGCGCGGTATACGCGCTGGCGTGGAAGAACGGTATCCGGCCGAGCCGGATCATACTGGCCGGTGTGGCGGTCAGCGCTTTTCTCGGAAGCGGCATCTCCGCCATTCTCGTTTTTTATTCTGACCGGGTGCAGGGCGCGCTTCTCTGGATGGTAGGCGGACTGTCCGCGCGGAGCTGGCCGCAGGTGGAAGCGCTTTTTCCCTATACAGTGCTGGGGCTGATCTTTGCCATGTGCGGGGCCAGAGCGCTCACCATCCTGTCGCTCGGCGATGAAACGGCGCGCGGTCTGGGACTGCCGGTAGAGAAAATACGGTTTCTCATGACGGCGGCTGCAGCGCTTCTCGCGGCGGGCGCAGTGAGTATCGCCGGACTGATCAGCTTTGTAGGACTGGTCGTTCCCCACATTGTGCGGCTCATCATCGGCTCAGACTACAAATTCCTGATCCCCGGATCGGCGTTGCTCGGCGCGGGCGTGCTCGTTCTGTGCGATACGCTGGGGCGGACGGTCTTCGCGCCGGTGGAGATTCCAGCGGGGATCATCATGGCCTTTCTCGGCGCGCCGTTCTTTCTGTACCTGCTGAGGAGGAGCGCGTGATGGAAACGGCTATCGAAGTCTCCGGCGTAAAAGTTTCTTTTGGCGCTCATCACGTACTGCGCGGCGTAGACTGCGCCGTAGAAACGGGAAGCATCGTTACATTCCTTGGCCGGAACGGCTGCGGGAAGTCGACGCTCCTGAAAGTGATCACCGGCAATCTCCGTCCCGATGAAGGGGCGGTCGCCATCGGCGGCAGGCCGCTCTCTTCGTACAGCAGCAGCGAACTGGCGCGGTATGTGGCTTTTTTGCCGCAGGTGCATGAGATGCCGAAAGACATGACCAGCCTTGAACTGGTCGCCTGCGGGCGGTATCCGTATCAGCACTGGTGGAGCGGCGTTTCTTCGCGGGACAAAGAAGTCGTGGCGGAGGCCATGAAGCGGACGAATACGTACCACCTGAAAGACCGGACGGTGGTGTCCCTCTCCGGCGGCGAGCGGCAGCGCGTGTGGATCGCCATGGCGCTGGCCCAGGAGCCGAAGATTCTGATCCTGGACGAACCGACGACCTATCTGGATATCTGTCATCAGCTGGAAGTGCTGGAGCTGGTGAGCCGGCTGAATCGGGAAGAAGGACTGACCGTGGTCATGGTCCTCCATGATATCAATCAGGCCTGCCGCTATTCGACGAAACTGTGCCTCTTGGAAAACGGTGTCATCCGGCGGAGCGGCCCGCCGAAAGACGTGATGACGCCGGGCGTGCTGGCGGAAGTGTTTGAAGTCGATGCGGAAATGGAAGAGCGCGGCGGCCGGCCGAGCGTCATCATCAACGGCCTGTGCAGGAGCGGAGAACGGCATCCCGGCGGGGAATGCAGGGAATAATAAAGCCAGCGGTATTTTTCGGAAAGGAAAACACCGCTGGTTTTTGTTGTGCTCTGAATGGCCTGACGAATCCGGTGTATTCCTGGCGCGTAAAAAACTGGTGAAAAATGGAAAGTCAAATAATTCCAGATGTGATAAAATAATAATAGAGATGGACGAAATATTATAGGAAATGAATTTACCCGTTTCAATGCCAATGAAATTTTAGAATCTGCTGCAGAAAAAATATTTTCAATGAAATTCAAGCGAGTATAAATTGGATTCTATGCAAATAAGGATGTGAGACGTTATGCAAAAACGACAGAAGAAAAAATCATGCATACCGGAAACCACACCTTCTCCCGCTGTCAAAGAGTGGGAAGAGTATTTGCATGACACCAAAAGAAAAATTCTGGTACCGTGTAAGAAAAGTTTTCATGTTTATTGTGTGCTTTGGGTCTCCCATTTTTCTAACGTTTTCCGCTATCTATGCTATCTACACGAATAAGCCGTTTTTATGGTATTTGTTTCATTAATGAAATAATCAAGTCTTAGGGCTTCACATTCTACCAATGAATGATGAAGTCCTTCTTGTTTGGCAGAAAAGGCGGAATACAAATGGCGGCGGGGAGAGGCAATGCCGTGTTTTGCCTGTTCAATGGAACAGACGCAAATAGCAGCGGCTGTTCAGAATCTTGAATGCCTTTATTTTGACAATATATGCGAGATGCCAAAATACCGGTTTGACGGCGAGGCTTTTTGTGGTAAAAATAAAGAAAGGCGATGACGCGTGAATCGGTGTTTTGTCGGGGAGGTCTGTTATGCAATATATCAGTTATTATGACTCGCCGCTGGGACGCCTCCTGCTGGCGGCGGACGAAGAAGGACTTGTCGGCGCGTGGTTCGAAGGGCAGAAATATTTTGCTCGCGGACTGGCGAAGGAGTGTGAAGAACGGGAGACGCCGACGCTGGCCGCGGCGAAGCGGTGGCTTGATGTCTATTTTTCTGAAAGAGAGCCGGATATTTCCGTGCCTCTTCATCTGTCGGGGACGGCTTTTCAGAAAGAAGTGTGGCAGATCCTTTGCGGGATCCCTTATGGAGAAACAACGACGTATGGGAAAATCACGAAAAAGATGGAGGAAAGGGATGGGCGCGCCTGCGTATCGGCACGGGCCGTGGGCGGCGCTGTCGGACATAATCCGGTCTCTGTCATCGTTCCGTGCCATCGGGTGGTCGGCGCGGACGGGCGCCTGACGGGATACGCCGGCGGACTGGAGCGAAAAGCGCGGCTGCTGGCGCTGGAAAAGGCGGGCGGAAAGCCGTTGCATTTTCCTTCAAAAGGCGAGGCGCTGTAAATCCGATATAGAAAAACCGCACAAAAAAAGACTGGTCAATCTGTTCAGACCGGTCTTTTTTTGATGCGATTTCAATTCTCAGGAGGATACGCAAGGCGCAGAAGCTGCTCCATCGCTTCCGGCGTGCGGAGGCCCGGATTCATGAGGAAGAGCTCATAAGGGAGAAAATACACCCTGCCGGTCCGCACCGCTTTCAGCTGAGACCAGGCGGGATTGCTCCGCATTTCCTCATCCATCTTTTTATTGATCTCGGAGGCATTGCCCATGGTGACGACGAAGATCAGATCAGGATCGTCGGCGGAGAGCTGTTCCAGAGAGTAGGGAACCGTCTTGGCATCGGCGGAGATCTCTTTGTGCGCGGTGACGACGTTGTCCATTTTCAGCCGTTTTACCATGGACGCACAGATGGAGGTGACGTCTTTGCCGGTCGCACGAAGGACAGCCGCACGGACGGGCGTATGGCGGGCCGCTTCTTCTTCCAGCGCCGCGATCCGGCTTTCGTACTCTGTAATGAGGGCATCTGTTTTTTCCTCCGTGCCGTAGAGGCGGCCGAGGAAGCGTATAAGAGGCACGTTGTCATTGATGCCGTCGTAATTGAGGAGAAAATAGGGGAGATGATTGCTCTGGAGGAGCGATTCGAGCTTCCGGTTCTGGCTTCTTTCGCCGAGTACGAGATCCGGAGTGAGGGCGACGAGCTTCTCCATATCGATATGCTGCGTCTGGCCCAGTTCCGGGAGCGATCGGGCCGCTTCTGGAATGGGACTGCGCGTGGTCGGGCGGGAAACGGATTCGCCTCCTGCCGCGTAGACCATATTGAGGAGCGGCGTCGTCAGGACGGCGACACGTTTCGGCGGCGTCTGCAATGTGAGCGTCTGTTCCTGATATTGCAGCGTAAATCCTTTCGGAGAGTCGGCTTTCTCCGCGCCGCCGCATCCGGCAAAAACGGCGCAGGCTGCCGTGATGAGCAGCAGGGAAATGAGCTTTTTCATGGGGCCTCCTTTTAGAAAGAGAAAAAATGGGAATTTCTTTCATTATAAAGCGAAAAGTACAAAAAGAATGCCCCTGCGCGGGGCAGAGGCAAAAATTCTTTTCTGTTATTTGCTGAGCGCTGCGACGGCTTCGTCGGCGCGTTCCACAAAGAGCGCCTGAATGTTCGGATTTTCGCCGAGGCCGTGGAGATACGTGTCGACAGCGATGCCTTCTTTCTGAAGGATGCTCTTGTGGCTGTCTTCTTCATCGCCGGCCATGTCGTTGTTGGCGTGATCGCCTGATACCATCATGATCGGCATCAGGGTGACGTGCTTGATGCCTTTCTGTTTCAGCTGCGGGATGACGTCGTCCAGATTCGGGCGGCCTTCTACGGAGTAGACGTACACGTTATTCATTCCCAGTTCATGGATGCGGTCCTGGATGACGGAATAGTACGCGTTGGCGGGATGAGGCGTGCCGTGAGCCATAAGCAGGATGGCATCGTGCGGGCCGGTTTTCGGGAACTGGGAAGAAAGGGCGTTCAGGAAATCGACGACCTGGTCCGGTTCGCCTTCCGTGCCCTGCCAGTACATCAGCGGCACAGCCAGGGAAACTTCTTTGAAATCATTGGCGTACTGCTTGGTGACGACGCTGTCATAAAGGTATTCCATGCCGGGAATGACGTCGAGAGAAACGACGGCAACGCGGGTATACCCTTCGGCTTTCAGCTTTTCAAAGGCTTCTTCCGGAGTGAGTTTCGTGATGCCTTCTTTGGCTTTCACCCGGTCAATGATGATGTGGCTGGTATAGGCTTCGAAAACGGGAATGTCCGGATGCGCTTTCTGGATCGCTGCTTCGACGGCGTCGATGGTCTTTGCGCGGGTATCCGTGAAAGTCGTGCCGAAAGTCATGACGAGGATGGCATCCTTGTTTTCTTTGTTGGCCAGCGCCGGATTTCCGCCGGTCCATACGCCGACAGTAGAAGCCTCGCGCAGAGCGGGGGTAACGTCTTTGACTTCGGAGCTCAGTTCATAAGCGTCTGCGGTCAGGCCGACGGACGCGGCGCAGAGAGCCGCCATGGATGCGGAAAGAAGCAGTTTCAGATTTTTGTTCATACAAAATCCCTCCTCAAAACATTACTTTCCAGAAAGGCGGCTGTTATTTCCCTGAGCTGACCTTTCTGGAGTTTTATGATAACTTCATGATAAGATTTACATTAGAATTTGTCAACAAAATAAACAGGAATCAAATAATATTTTTTAATTGAAAAATGAGAAATGAACAAAGGAAAGGAATGGAACATTTTGCGCTTTTGAGTGAGCGCCGATGGATGAGCAGCGTTTGATGAGCGCTGAAAATAGAACGCTTGTTTTCTGTGTTATAATGAGGAAAAATAACGAATTTGTTCACTCAAAAAGGAATGCAAAATGGAGAATTCCCGAATCAGAAGACAATATCCGGAACATATGACGCCTTTTACGCTGAAGGCGCCTTTTCAGCCTATGGGGGATCAGCCGAAGGCTGTGGCGTCTCTTACGGAAGGTCTGCGTGAGGGGCAGTGGGCGCAGGTTTTGCTCGGCGCGACGGGGACGGGCAAGACCTTTACCATGGCGAAAGTCATCGAGGAAGTGCAGAGGCCGACGCTCATCATTTCGCCAAACAAAACGCTGGCGGCACAGACGGCGAGCGAGTTTAAAGATTTCTTTCCCGACAACGCGGTCTATTATTTCGTCAGTTACTACGATTACTACCAGCCGGAATCATACATCCCCTCCACGGATACCTATATAGAAAAAGATTCTTCCATGAATGAAGAGATTGACCGGCTCCGCCACTCGGCGACGATGGCTCTTTTTGAGCGGCGCGATGTGATCATCGTGGCGTCGGTATCCTGCATTTACGGGCTGGGCGATCCGGAAGATTACAGCACCATGGGCCTGTCTCTGCGGCCCGGCGAGGAGATATCACGGGAGGGTATCCTGGGGCGGCTCGTGAGCATGCAGTACCTGCGGAACGATGTGAGCTTCACCCGCGATACGTTCCGCGTACACGGCGACACGATCGACGTCTTTCCGGCAGCGGCCAACAATACGGCGGTGCGCATCGAGATGTTCGGCGACGAGATCGACAGGCTGTCGGAATTTGACGTGCTCACCGGGGAGACTGTGGCGGAGCGCAATCACATCGCCATTTTTCCGGCGTCCCATTATGTGACGACTTCTGAAAAAATGCTCCGCGCGGAGCAGAGCATCGAAGCGGAGCTGGAAGAGCGCCTGAAAGAGCTGCGCGATAAAGACAGGATTCTGGAAGCGCAGCGGCTGGAACAGCGCACCCGGTATGATCTGGAGATGATGCGGGAAGTAGGATACTGCTCGGGCATAGAGAATTATTCCCGCCATCTGTCAGACCGGAAAGCCGGGGAGCCGCCGTTTACTCTGCTCGATTATTTTCCCGACGATTACCTCATCATGATCGATGAATCCCATGTGACGGTGCCGCAGCTCCGGGCCATGTACAACGGAGACCGGTCGCGAAAGGAAACGCTTGTGGATTACGGGTTCCGCCTGCCCAGCGCCCTGGATAACCGGCCTCTCACCTTCGACGAATTTACGGAGAGGATCAATCAGATCATTTATGTATCGGCCACGCCCGGTCCTTATGAAATGGGGGCCCAGACGAATCTGGCGGAACAGATCATACGGCCTACGGGGCTCCTTGATCCGAGCATCGAAGTGCGGCCCATTCACGGTCAGATGGATGACCTGCTCGGCGAGATCCATAAGCGGGAAGAAAAAAATGAGCGCGTTCTCGTGACGACGCTTACGAAGAAAATGGCGGAAGACCTGACGGATTTCCTCGCGGAAATGGGCGTGAAGGTGCGGTATCTCCATTCCGACGTGGCGACCATCGAGCGGGCGGAGATCATCCGCGACCTGCGGGCGGGTGTCTTTGATGTGCTCGTAGGCATCAATCTGCTGAGAGAAGGGTTGGATATGCCGGAGGTCTCGCTGGTGGCGATCCTCGACGCGGATAAGGAAGGATTCCTCCGTTCTGAAACGTCCATGATTCAGGTCATCGGCCGCGCCGCGAGAAATGAGAACGGACATGTCATCATGTATGCCGACAGGATCACCGATTCCATGAAGCGGGCCATCGATGAGACGGAACGGCGCCGGGCCATTCAGGAAGCCTACAATAAGGAACACGGAATCACGCCGCACACCATACAGAAAAAAGTCAAAGACCTGATCGACCTGACGAAGATCGAGGAAAAGCCTGCCGCTTACGGGAAGAAAAAGAGCGCGGGAGAAGAGCTCTCCGATGAAGAGCTGTATCAGCAGATGATCGAGACGGAAAAAGACATGAAGCGGGCAGCGAAAGCACTTGAATTTGAGGAGGCCGCCATGTGGAGAGATCAGCTGGCAAAGCTCCGCCAGCAGTGGAGCAGCCGCTACGGCTCGCAGGCGGAAGCGGCCATGAAGCGGCAGGCCAGCGCGAAAAAGCGCATTTCCCGCCCGTCAAAAAAGAAAGTATAAGTGGTACAGAATACAAGGAACGGAGTATGGAAAAAGGAATCGTCATACAGGGCGCGAGGCAGAACAATCTGAAAAATATCAGCCTCACGCTGCCGAGAAATAAACTGATCGTATTCAGCGGCCTGTCCGGTTCGGGCAAATCGTCGCTCGCTTTCGATACGATCTACGCGGAAGGACAGCGCAAATATGTGGAATCCCTGTCCGCCTATGCCCGGCAGTTCCTCGGACAGATGAACAAACCGGAAGTGGATAAGATCGAAGGCCTGTCGCCGGCGATCTCCATCGACCAGAAATCAACGAGCCATAATCCCCGCTCCACGGTGGGGACAGTGACGGAGATCCATGACTACCTCCGCATGCTGTTCGCTCACGCGAGCCGGGCGTACTGCCCGCACTGCGGCCGTCCCATTTCCCGGCAGACCGTGGATCAGATCGTGGATGAGCTGATGAAACTGCCGGAGCGAACGAAGATCATGATCCTCGGCCCGGTGGCGGTATCGAAGAAAGGCACGCACAAAAAGCTGCTCGAAGAACTCCGGAAGCAGGGTTATGTGCGCGTTCGCGCGGACGGTGTCATTTATTCGCTCTCCGATGACATCGCTCTGGAGAAAAATAAAAAGCATACCATAGAAGTCGTCGTAGACCGCCTGATCGTCCGGGATGGCATCATCAAGCGCCTGACGGATTCCGTGGAAACGGCGCTGAAGCTGGGAGACGGCTTCATCATTGCCTCCGTCATCGACGGGAAGGATATTCCTTTCAGCACGCATTTCGCCTGTCCGGAGTGCGGGATCTCTTTGCCAAAATCAGAGCCCCGGATCTTTTCCTTCAACAATCCTTTTGGTGCGTGTCCGGCCTGTATGGGACTCGGTTCATCGCTGGAAGTGGATTTCCGCCGGGTGATCCCCGATGAACATCTGTCTTTCCGGCTGGGCGCGATCCGTCCGTTCCCCGTGAACGGGGACAGCTGGCTGTACCGGCAGCTCGGCGGTTTCCTGGCGGCGCAGGGCCTTTCCATGGACAGCTGCTATGCCGATATGACGGAAGAGCAGAAAAAGATTTTCCGCGACGGCGGCGGAGAACCGGTCACCTTTACCTATGAAAATATGCGCGGCGAGGTGCACACTTACCACCGTGTTTTTGAGGGCATCGTTCCCATGGTGAAGCGCCGCTATGAAGAAGCGTTCACCGACAAAATGAAAGAAGAACTGGCGGAGTACCTTGTGGAGACGCCCTGTCCTGCCTGTCATGGGGCGCGCCTGCGTCCGGAGAGCCTGGCTTTCCGCGTGGGCGGGAAGAATATCGCGGAAATTTCCGATATGCCCGTGACGAAGCTTCTGGATTTTTTCAGCCGCGTGGAATTGTCGGAGAAAGAACAGAAGATTGCCGACCAGATCCTTCGGGAAGTGAATAACCGCCTTCACTTCCTTGCGGACGTGGGGCTGGACTATTTGACACTGTCCCGGAGCGCATCGTCTCTTTCCGGCGGGGAAGCGCAGCGCATCCGCCTGGCTACGCAGATCGGTTCCGGTCTGGTGGGCGTCCTCTATATTCTGGACGAGCCGTCTATCGGACTGCATCAGCGGGATAACGACAAACTGCTGGCGGCGCTGAAGAGCATGCGCGACTTGGGAAATACGCTGATCGTCGTGGAACATGACGAAGACACGATCCGCGCGGCGGACTGGATCGTGGATATCGGCCCGGGCGCGGGCGAACACGGCGGGAAAGTCGTCGCGGAAGGCACGGTGCCGGATATCGAGGCGGTGCCGGAATCCTATACGGGACAGTACCTGAAGGGAGACATGTACATCCCGCTCCCCGCGGAACGGCGGAAAGGGAACGGCTTTTTCCTGACTGTCCGCGGCGCGGCGGAGCACAATTTGAAACACATCACTGTCAGCATTCCTCTCGGCGCACTCACGGTGGTGACGGGCGAATCCGGCTCCGGGAAGAGCACGCTCGTCAATGACATCCTTTTCCGCGGCCTGTCGAACATGAAAAACCGCACGTTTTACCGCACGGGGAAATACGACAGCATCGAAGGGGCGGAATACATCGACAAGATCATCGATATCGATCAGCAGCCCATCGGGCGCACGCCCCGTTCCAATCCGGCGACTTATACAGGCGTATTCAATGATATCCGCGAGCTCTTCAGCCAGACGGCGGAAGCGAAAATGCGCGGGTACAAACCGGGCCGGTTCAGCTTCAATGTCAAGGGCGGACGGTGCGAGGCCTGCCATGGGGACGGCATCATCAAGATCGAGATGCAGTTCCTGTCCGACGTGTACGTGCCGTGTGAATCCTGCCACGGCGCGCGGTACAACCGGGAGACGCTGGAAGTGACGTATAAGGGGAAAAATATTTCCGATGTGCTGAACATGACCGTCGATGAGGCTCTTCCCTTTTTCGAGAATCATCCCCGCATCGTCAGAAAACTGGAAACACTGCAGAAAGTGGGGCTCGGATACATTCATCTGGGCCAGCCCGCGACGACCATGTCCGGCGGCGAAGCGCAGCGGGTCAAGCTGGCGACGGAACTCATGCGGCGCAGCACCGGCGGCACGCTGTACATCCTGGATGAGCCGACGACAGGCCTCCACAGCGAAGACATCAGAAAACTCCTCATCATTCTGCAGAAGCTCGTCGATCAGGGAAATACGGTCGTCGTGATCGAGCACAATCTGGACGTGGCGAAGGTGGCGGACTACATCATCGACCTCGGTCCGGAAGGCGGGGACAGAGGCGGGGAAGTCATCGCCGCCGGAACGCCGGAAGAGATCTGCCGCGAGGCGCGTTCCTATACCGGGCAGTATCTGGCGCCTGTCATTGAGCGCACGAAACAACTGATGGAGCGGCATCATGATCGCGGTGAATGATAAGATCCGGGCGAAAGTAGAGGCGCTTCCCGCTTGTCCCGGTGTGTACCGGTGGAAAGATAAAGACGGGAAAGTGATCTACGTGGGGAAAGCGGTCAATCTGAAGAACCGCGTCCGTTCCTACGTGCGGGAGGATAAAAACCGCTCGCCGAAAGTGGCCGCCATGATCCGGCATGCGGAAGATCTGGATATCACCATGACGGCGACAGAGATGGAAGCGCTCATCTTGGAGTGCAATCTCATTAAAGAGCTTCATCCGAAGTACAATATTTCTCTCCGCGATGATAAGTCTTATCCCTATGTGAAGATCACCAATGAGGAATGGCCCCGCCTTTTCATTACGAGGAATATGCGGCGGAACGACGGCGCGCATTACTTTGGGCCTTTTACGGACGTGGGGAGCCTCAGGACGACGCTCCGCCTGCTGCGAAAGCAGTATCCCATCCGCACGTGCCGGAATATGAAGGTGGACCGGCCCTGCCTCCAGTACCACCTTCATTTCTGCTGCGCTCCATGCGGCGGATTCTGCGGGAAAGAAGAGTATGCGGCGATCGTGAAAAATCTCTGCGATATTTTCGAGGGAAAGAGCACAGAGCTCGTGAAGACGCTTCAAAAAGAAATGCAGGAAGCGGCGGAAGCGATGGAGTTTGAAAAAGCCGCGGAGCTGCGTGACAAAATACAGGCTGTCAAGAGCGTGCAGCAGCGTCAGAATATCGTTTCCAGGGAAGGGGATTTTGACGTGGTCGGCATGGCGCGCGACGGCGAGCACACGGGCATGGAGATCTTTTATATCCGCTACGGGCGCATGGTGGGGAAAGAAAATTTCAGCATTTCCGACAGCGCAGGAGAAACAGACGCGGAGATCCTGTCGGGATTTATCAAGGATTACTACGGCGGCGACGATGCGGCGGTGCCGAAAGAGATACTCCTTCCGTCTCTGCCGGACGACGCGGCGCTTCTCGAAGAATGGCTCTCCGCGGAAAGGGGCGGGGAAACGCGCCTCTATGTGCCGGAGCGCGGATTCAAGCGCCGCCTGAAAGACATGGCGCAGGCCAATGCGGAAAAATATTTGAAAGATAAAAAGCTCCAGTGGGAATACCGTGACGCGCGGGAGCAGGGAGCGCTGAAAAAGCTGCAGGAAGTGCTGCGCCTGCCCCGTCTTCCGGAACGGATGGAATGTTTTGATATTTCACATAATCAGGGCGCGGAAACGACCGGATCCATGGCCGTATTTCAGAGCGGGCGTCCGGCGAAGAGCGAGTACAGGAAATTCCGTCTGAAAACGACGCAGGGAAAACCGGATGATTTCAAATCCATGGCGGAAGTCATGAGCCGGAGGTACGGGCAGGAAAAAGACTGGCCGAAACCGGATCTGATCGTTCTTGACGGCGGGCGGGGACAGCTGAACGCGGCGCTTCCTCTGATACGGGCCGCCGGGATTGACGCGCCTGTTATCGGCTTGGCAAAGCGTATGGAGGAGATCTATACGGAAAACAGCGAGGAGCCTGTCACTCTCGACGCGCACGAACCGGCGCTGCAGCTCCTGCAGTACATCCGCGATGAAGCACACCGTTTCGTCATTGCCTATCACCGGAAATGGACGGCAAAGCGCAATGCCGAGTCCGTGCTGGATCATATTCCCGGCATCGGGCCCGCGAGGCGGAAAGCGCTGTGGGGCGCGTTCCGTTCTCTGGAAGAAATGAAGAAGGCCGATGTGGAGGAACTGGCGCGGGTGAACGGCATGAACCGCCGCGCGGCGCAGAACGTGTATGATTTTTTCCGTATGGGAAAAGATGAGCGGCAGATGGTCGTGCAGGGGCTTGGCGGAGAATTGAGCGAAAACTGAGAGGCGCGCGGAAGCGCGCTTTTTCAGTGCGCTGAAAAAAGGAAGACAGCGCGGCGGGGAGGCAGGAGATCTTTTGAGAAAGACAGGCGGTGAGGAAACAATAATAATGTAGTTAATAAAAAGGATTGTATTAAGAAATAAAATCATTTATAATGAAATTAACTTAAATGAACGGTAAGAAACGGAAATGGAACGTCGGGCAGAACAGAACTGTCCGGAGAGGAGGCTGTCGTGGAAAAAGAACTGGAAGAAAAGGGCGTGCCAGAATATAAAGAAGAGATTGACGAGCTGGCCCGCCGCCGTCAGTGGAAGAGGCTGCTGACCGCGACTTTCGTGCTGGATATCCTGAGTCAGGAGAGTAATTACGGCAACCGGATCGAGCGGGAAATTTATGAGCGCACGAACAATGTATACCGCCCGAATCCGAATGAGCTGTACCCGGTGCTCCGCTATATGGAAAGCCGCCATTTTGTAGAGAGTCAGTGGGATTCCCCGGACAAGAGAAGCAAACGGATCTACAGCATCACTGACAAAGGGCGCGCCGCTGTGCCGTACATGAAGCAGCAGGTGCTGGACTGGCTGGTCACGCTCCGTGCTTTCATCAGCACGATCCAGGAGCAGTTCGGCGAGCCGGAAGAAAAGAAATAAAGGGTGAGGAAAATAAAACGCGGGAACGTTTCAGCGGCCCGCGTTTTTTGCTGTGCAGAAAGCGGCGCATTTGGGAAAGGGACTGTGTTATAATGACAGTCATACTGAAAAGGAGAATCGATCGTGAACGGGATTGCTTTATTTTTCTGTATGACTGCCGGCGTAATGTGGGCAGGCAGCGGCGTGGCGGCGCAGCATTTTTTCGCGCACAGCAATCTGAATGCCATGGACCTCACCACGTTCCGCATGCTCTGCACCAGCCTGCTCATGGCGGGAGTCACCTGCGGGCGGGGACACTGGCGCAGAAACTGGGCAATCATGAAAAAGGAGCCTCATTTGTGGGGACAGATCATTTTTTACGGGCTCGTCGGACTGATGGCAATGCATTTTGCTTATTTCGAGGCGATCGATCTGGGGAATGCGGCTGTCGTAACGGTATTGCAGTATACCTGCCCCGCCATGGTGATCTGCTGGATCGCCCTGCGCAGCCGCTCCCTGCCGTCTCCCGGCGCGGCGGCGGCAGTCGTCATGGCGATCGCCGGGACGTTCCTGCTCGCTACGGGAGGCCGGACGGACGCGCTCTCCGTATCGCGGGAATGCTTTTTCTGGGCGATGGCTTCGGCGGTTTTCTATGCGGTGGCGGCGGTCTTTCCAAAACATCTCATGGGGAAGCTGGATAATTCCTTCCTCCTTACATGGGGCATGCTGTCCGGCGCGGCGGCGTCGTGGCTTATGACAGACCATTTGAATTTTCTGGATTTCTTTCACGCCGATCTGATTTTCGATCTGTTTTTGATCATCGTCTGCGGCACGGCGGTGGCCTTCATCTGCTACAATGCGGGGCTGGCGTACCTCTCTGCCGATCAGGCGAGCCTCATAACGACCGTGGAGCCTGTCGCTTCCGTCGTCATGTCGTACTTTCTTTTTGGGACGACTTTCGGGCTGATTGAAGCGTCGGGGATCGTGCTGATCGTCGCGGCCATCGCCATGCCGGTGCTGTGGAAGAGAGCCGCAGGCCGCGGGCGGGCGCGGTGAGGGAAATGGCTGTGATATAATAATTTTGAAATTTATGCGGCGCGGCGCGTTTCCGCGCCGATGTTTTGCACTTCTGGAGAACGGAATGAATACAGATTTAATTCGCAATTTTTCTATCATTGCCCACATTGACCATGGGAAATCAACGCTCGCCGACAGGCTGATCGAACTGACGGGGACGGTGCAGAAGCGCGACATGGAAGCGCAGATCCTCGATACGATGGATCTGGAACGGGAGAGAGGAATCACCATCAAGGAGCAGTCCGCCCGGCTGATGTACCAGTATAAAGACGGAAAGACCTATACCCTGAACCTGATCGATACCCCCGGGCACGTGGACTTTAATTATGAGGTGTCCCGGAGCCTTTCCGCCTGCGAAGGGGCGATCCTCATTATTGACGCCACGCAGGGCGTGCAGGCCCAGACATTGGCCAATGTATACCTGGCGCTGGATCATGATCTGGAGATCATCCCGGTCATCAATAAGATCGACCTGCCGTCTGCCGATCCGGAGCGGGTGAAAAAAGAAGTGGAGCATGTCATCGGTCTCGACATGTCCGACGCGATCGAGATCAGCGCGAAAACAGGCCTGAATGTGGAGAAAGTGCTGGAAGCGATCGTGGAGCGCATTCCCGCGCCGGAAGATCACTCGAAAGAGCCGCTCCGCTGTCTGATCTTCGATTCCATTTTCGATTCTTATAAGGGCGCCATTGCCTATGTCCGGGTGAAAGACGGCTCCGTCCGCCCGGGCATGAATATCCGCATGATGGCGTCGGATAAGGTGTATACCGTGACGGAAGTGGGCTATTTCACGCCCTATCCGAAACAGGATAAGGAACTGACCTGCGGCTCCGTGGGGTACATTGCGGCGAGCATAAAAAACGTGCATGACTGTGAAGTGGGCGATACCATCACTTCCGCGGAAAACGGCGCGGCAGAACCGCTTCCGGGATACAGAAAGGCGCTTCCCATGGTCTTCTGCGGCCTTTATCCGGTGGAGAGCAAGGATTATGATCAGCTGAAAGAATCGCTGGAAAAGCTGAGCCTCAATGATGCGGCTCTCGAATTTGTACCGGAAACGTCGCAGGCGCTGGGATTCGGCTTTCGCTGCGGTTTCCTCGGCCTGCTTCACATGGACGTCGTGCAGGAAAGGCTGGAGAGGGAATATAATCTGAAGCTCATCATTACCGCGCCTTCCGTTATCTACCATGTTTACAAGACCGACGGGGAAATGATCCCCGTGGACAATCCGGCGGAACTGCCGCCGGCAGGCAAGATCGACCATATCGAAGAGCCCATGGTAAAAGTGGATATCCTCGTTCCGTCGGATATGGTGGGCGCCGTCATGGATCTGGCGCAGAACCGGCGCGGCACTTTTATCACCATGACCTATCTCGACGAGACCCGCGTCGATCTGCAGTACAAGATCCCGCTCTGTGAGATCATTTTCGATTTTTTTGATAAACTGAAATCCAGTACGAAAGGCTATGCATCGCTGGATTATCAGCTGGCCGGGTATGAACGGTCTGATGCGGTCCGTCTCGATATCCTGCTCAACGGGGAGCTCATCGACGCGCTGTCGGTTATCGTACATCGGTCGAGCGCTGTGGCAAGAGGCCGCGCGCTGGCGGTGAAGCTGAAAGAGATCATTCCGCGGCAGCTCTTTGAAGTGCCGATCCAGGCGGCGGTGGGGAGCAAGGTCATTGCCCGCGAGACGATCAAGGCGCTTCGCAAAGATGTGCTTGCCAAGTGCTACGGCGGCGATATCACCCGAAAGAAAAAGCTGCTGGAAAAGCAGAAGGAAGGCAAAAAGAAGATGCGCCAGCTGGGCAGCGTTTCTCTGCCCAGCGA
>UQYL01000003.1 GCA_900545365.1 uncultured Dialister sp.
AGTACTTGGCTGGAAGCGGCCTGGGAGGATAGGAAGCTGCTGATAAAGAGAGAAACGTCTACAGAAATGTAGGCGTTTTTCATTTATAAGAGAGGACATTCAGAGATGGATGTCCTTTTTCGTTTATACAGCAAACATCAAAGGGAAACTTCCAGTGGCTGGGATCGGCTGGGAGGAACAAGCAGAGCCGATAAAGAGAAGAAGCACTTACAGCAATGTGGGTGCTTTTTCATTTATGTGAGAGAAGGAAAACTTCCAGTCGGCGGAAGGGGACCGGGAGGAACAAGCAGAGCCGATAAAGAAAAGACAGAGATTTTATTTTCGGGAAAAATCAAAAGCCAGAGTTGCTCTTTCTGGAGCGGGCAGCTCTTATTTACACTTAGGGCCGATTCATCAGAGTCGGCTTTTTTCTGTTAATAAAAGCTCTTTTAATGTTGTGGGTTTCTGGTGAGTGCGTGAGAAAGAGCCCGGACGGCTGAATGAAAATGCTGTTTTGGATGCGGGCGTTTTTTGTTTGTCCTGACCTAAAAAGAAGCGGTGCGGAAGAAGAGGAACGGTGAGAGTCATCCTGGGGCTGCGGAAAATATATAGCGGTTGAGTATACGCAGCGGGAATAACGGCGCATGTGGAAGAGGTATTGGAATCATGGCGTCCGTTCTTTTTATAATGAGGACAAGAAAGCCGGCTTATTTTTAGGATTTGCAGAAAGAAAGGAATCTGATCATGAGAAAAATATGGATGTCAGCGGCAGCGGCGGGCCTGACCGCTCTGCTCACGGCACGCGGAAACGGGGAATGCGCAGAGCGCAGCGCCTGTGGCGGCGGCAGAAAATGGAAATCATAGAATATTGATCGCCTATTTTTCCTATGGAGAGAATGCGGAGCTGCCGGACGGCGCAGACGCATCGGCTTCCGCCAGCATTCAGCCTTCGGCGGAAGGTCTGACTGGGAATACGGGTTTAATTGCCCGCGACATTCAGAAGGCCGCCGGAGGGACACTGTTTTCGATTCGGACGGAGACGCCTTATCCGGATACCTATCAGGCCACAGTTGATCAGGGGAGAGTAGAACAGCAGCAGAATGCCCGCCCCGCGCTGTCGGCGCATGTGGAAAATATGGCGGATTATGACATTATTTTCCTGGGGTATCCGAACTGGTGGGGCGATATGCCCATGCCGCTGTATTCGTTCCTTGATGAGTATGATCTGTCCGGGAAGACCATCATTCCCTTCTGCACGTCCGGCGGCAGCGCGCTGTCTGATACGGTCAATGCCATCCGCAATGCGGAACCGGACGCGGCTGTCATGGACGGATTCCATGTGAGCGGTTCTTCTGCGGCGGGAGCGGAAGGGAGCGTTCTGAACTGGATCCGGTCGATCCATCTGGAGAAATAACCATGGCGCGCGGAGCCGGGCTGCGCCGGGCGGCTGACGCTGGAATGACGCTCTGTCTGTTCCTGCTGATGGGCTTTCCCTTTTTCGGTATGACGGCGCACATGGCGGGCGGGATCGGATTTTTTGCCTGTATGTTCCTTCATCACTGGCTGAACCGGCAGTGGACCTTTTCTTTGCTGAGAGGGAAATGGAACGCCGTCAGGATATGGCAGACCGGCATCAATCTGCTGCTGGCGGCGGATATGGCGGCGCTTTTGTGGAGCAGTCTGATTCTGGCGGGGGCGGTATGGCCGGGATTTCCGAGAATGGGAAGTTTTGCCTTGGGAAGAGAAGTGCACATGGCCGCGGCGTACTGGGGCTTTGTCCTGATGAGCGCTCATATCGGTCTGCATGGGGAAATGATCGCCGGAGCGGGACGCCGGTGGAGCGCCGCGGGGAAATGCGCCTTTTCGGCGGCATTCCTGGCAGCAGCGGCATATGGGGCGTGGGCGCTGTATGAAAGGCAGTGGCTGTCTTATCTCTTTTTGCAGACGGAGTTTGTATTTTTTGATTTTCAGGAATCCCGGTTTCTGTTTTATCTCGATCACGGAGCGATCATGGCGCTCTTTATCTGGATCGGATATCAGGGACTGAAAGCGGCAAGGCGCATACAGAGGAGAAAAAGATGAAATCGTGGATGAAGGCCGCGGCAGCCGGCGCGGCGGTGGCCCTGCTGGCGGCCTGCGGGACAGACAGGGCGGCGGAGCCGGTGATGCCGCAGGAGAGCGCCGCGAAGACGGAAGCGGCCAATGCGGAAGGAAAGAAAGGGAAGGTGCTGATCGCGTATTTCACGTGGGCGGAAAATACGCATGTAGATGATCCTTCTTCTGTCGATCCGGACGCGTCAACGTCGGCCAGTGTGCTTCCTTCGGGAAATACGGCAAAAATGGCGGGCTGGATACAGAAACGGACCGGCGGCGATCTGTTTCCCATCCGGGTAAAAGAGCCGTATTCCAGCGATTATGAAGAATGCCTGGCCCGGGCGGCGGAGGAAAAAGCGGAAAACGCCCGGCCGGAGCTGGCGGCGCGTGTGAGAAATATGGATGACTATGATGTGTTTTTCCTGGGATATCCGAACTGGTGGTACACGCTGCCCATGCCGGTGCTTTCCTTCCTTGAAGAATATGATTTCTCAGGGAAGACGGTGATCCCTTTCTGCGCACACGGGACGGGAGGCCTGGCAGAGAGCGTCAGTGATCTGCGGGCGGCGCTTCCTGCGTCCGCGCAGTTGGGCGAGCCGATCGGGGTCTATCGTCCGGAGGTGGATGGAGCGGAGCCGAGGATTGACGCCTGGCTGGCTTCCGCCGGATGGTGAAGCGTCTCTGGCCGCTGGTCTTCCTCTGCGTTTTTCTTATCGCCGGATGCGGCGGAACGGAAGAAAAGGCGCACCGCCGGAATTTCTTCGCCATGGACACGTATATGACGATGACGGCTTACGGCGGCACGGAAGCGGAGCAGGGGCTTGCGCTGGCGGAGCGGAAGATTCGGGCGCTGGAATCGGCCTTGTCTGTGACGGAAACAGGCAGCGATGTATACCTGCTGAATCACCGGGAAGGCGGTGAAGTTCTGCTCGGAAAGGACGCGGCGGCGGTGCTGCGGGCGATGCTGGGGGTGGCCGCGGATACCGGCGGCGCGCTGGACCCGTCGATCTGCCCTGTGGTGACGGCCTGGGGATTTACGTCCGGGCAGCCTCATGTGCCGGATGCGGAGAGCCTGGCGGAAAGTCTCAAAAAGACCGGATGGGAAAAGATTCGCATGGAAGGGAATACGGCAGTGCTCCCGGAGGGCATGGAGATCGACCTCGGCGCGGCGGGGAAGGGCTATGCCGGACGGGAAGTCGGCAGGCTTCTGCGCGGGGCCGGCGTCCGGTCGGCCATTCTGAGCCTCGGCGGCAATATCGAAGCTGTCGGAACAAAGCCGGACGGATCGCCGTGGCAAGTAGGACTGAAAGCGCCTGATGCGGACGGGTATGCGGGCATGCTCTCTGCGGAAGACGAAGCGGTCGTCACGTCCGGGAGTTACGAGCGGTATTTTACGGGTGAGGACGGCAGGCGGTACCACCACATCCTCGATCCGGCGACGGGATATCCGGCAGAGAACGGGCTTCTTTCCGTGACGGTCATAGGGAAAGACGGCCTGCTCTGCGACGCGCTGTCGACCGCTCTGTTTGTCATGGGGCCGGAAAAAGCGGCGGAGTTCTGGCGGCGGCACAGCGAATTTGAAATGATCCTCATTACGGCGGGCCGGGAGATCCTCGCGACGGAAGGCGCGGCAGCGCGGTTTAAAGCGGAGAAACGTTATACAGAAAAACCAGTGGAGGTGATCCGGCGGTGAAAGCATATGCGCGGCTGATCGGCGTGCTTCTGCTGTCTGCCCTTTTGCAGGCGGGATGCGGCGTGCAGGAGAAGCCCCGCGCGGCGGAGATCGTGCAGGACGGGAAAGTCCTTCGCCGGATCGAACCGGGCAAGGTCAGCGAGAAAGAAATCATGACTGTGACGTATGGGCCGCATGAGAATCAGATCGAGATCGGGCCGGACGGCATACGGATGCTGTCGTCGGACTGCCCGGATCAGATCTGCGTGCACACGGGAAAACTGCGGGAGGACGGGCTGCCGATCGTCTGTCTTCCTCATCGGCTGGTCATTCAGTGGACGGAATAAAGGGAGTGAGGTCATGGAGACGCTGCGGAAATATAACGAAATGGCGCTGCTCACCGGGCTGGCGCTGATCCTTTTTGTCATTGAAATGCAGGTGCCGCCGCTCGTTTCTCTGCCCGGCGTCAAGATGGGACTGGCCAATGTGGTGACCGTCTATGCGGTGTATCGCTTCCGGGCGGAAGAAGCGGTGCTGATCTTGCTGGCGCGGATACTTCTCGCCGCTTTTTTCGCGGGGCAGGCGGCGGCTTTTCTGTACAGCCTGTGCGGCGGGCTTTTCTGCATCACGGGAATGCTTCTCTTGAAGCGGCTGATCCCGGCGCGGCGGCTGTGGCTGAGCAGCGTCTGCGGCGCGGTGCTCCACAATGGCGGACAGGTGGCGGCCGCGGCTGTGATGACAGGTACATCGGCGGTGCTTGCCTATTTTCCCGTGCTGGCGGCGGCAGGCTGCGCGGCGGGGCTTTTTACGGGTCTCTGCGCGCAGCAGGCGCTCAGCCATCCGGCTCTCCGCCGGGTCTGCAGGGGAATGGAAGGCAGCCAAATAAATTGAAAAAAATAGATTTAATAGATTGAAAAAATTCGTTATATCGGGTATAGTATAGATAAAGAAAGACCGGATCGGCCGGTCATTAGAAATGGAGGTCTGTACTATGGAATTTTATAAATGCGAAGGCTGCGGAAATCTGGCGGCGCTCCTCGTCAAAGGGGCGGGCGTTATGGAATGCTGCGGAAAGCCGATGAAAAAACTGGAACCGAATATGACGGACGGCGCGCGGGAAAAGCACGTGCCCGTGGTAGAGCGCGAAGGCGGCCTGCTGAAAGTCAGAGTCGGCGACGTGGCCCATCCTATGCTGGAAGAACATTATATCGAATGGATCGCCCTTGTCACAGAACGGGCCGTACAGATCCATTATCTGAAACCCGGTGAAGCGCCGGAAACCGTTTTTGCGGCGGAAGAACACGGCACGGCTCTCGCTTACTGCAATCTCCACGGTCTGTGGGGCGCTGAATTCTGATCGGCGCGGACAGCTCTCTTATGAGGGCTGTTTTTTTATGGCCGGAATTTTTGCGGTCTTTTCCGTTTCGGGGAATTTCGCGGGCTGTGCTATAATATATCCCGTGAATTGAAAAAGGTAAGAAATGCAGAGGAGGAACACAATGTTCAAGACATTTTCCACGGAACTGGCCGGAAGAAAACTCACGATCGAGACCGGCAAAATGGCGAAACAGGCGAGCGGCGCCGTACTGGTCAGATACGGCGATACGGTCGTCCTCGTGACGGCGACGGGCAGCAAGACGCCCCGTGAAGGGACGGACTTTTTCCCGCTCACTGTCGATTATGAAGAAAAAATGTATTCTGTCGGCAAGATGCCGGGAGGATTCCTGAGAAGAGAAGGCCGTCCGGGGAATTCGGCGATCCTCAATGCGCGTCTGATCGACCGCCCGATCCGTCCTCTGTTTGACAAGCGCTGCCGCAATGATGTGCATGTCGTGGCGACGGTGCTTTCCGTAGATTATGACAACGCGCCGGAACTGTGCGGCATGCTCGGCGCTTCCGCATCTCTCGGCATTTCCGATATTCCCTGGGACGGGCCGATCGCCGGTGTGCGCGTGGGCCGCGTGAACGGGGAATTTGTGGTGAACCCGACGCAGGAACAGCTGGAAGCGTCCACCATGAACATCACCGTTGCCGGCTCGGAAACGGCGATCCTCATGGTAGAAGGCGGTGCGCAGGAAGCGCCGGAAGAAGAAGTGCTCGACGCGATCATGTTTGCGCATGAGCAGATCAAGAAGCTCGTCGCTTTTCAGAAAGAGATTATCGCGGAAGTGGGCAAGCCGAAATGGGAGATCACTTTCCCGCAGATCCCGGAAGACATTGAGAAGGCTATCCGTGAATACGCGGAAGAACCGCTGAAAACGGCGATCTTCAATCCCGATAAGCTGACCCGCGAAGCCCATATGGCGGAAGTGAAAGCGGAAGCGGAAGCGCATTTCAAGGAAATTTATCCCGATAATGCATCCGATGTGGCGGAATGCCTCGACCACCTGACGAAGGAGATCGTGCGCCACATGATCTCTGTTGACAAGATTCGTCCGGACGGACGCGCGCTTGACGAGATCCGCCCCATCACCTGCGAAGTGGGACTGCTGCCGCGCGTTCACGGCTCCGCCCTCTTTACGCGCGGACAGACGCAGGCGCTCACTGTGACGACGCTGGCTCCGATGTCGGAAACGCAGATCATTGACGACCTGACTCCGATCACGGAAAAGAGATACATCCATCAGTATAATTTCCCGTCGTACAGCGTAGGCGAGACGAAGAGCTCCCGCGGCCCGGGACGCCGTGAGATCGGTCACGGCGCGCTGGCGGAAAGAGCGCTCGTGCCGGTCATCCCGTCTGTGGAAGAATTCCCCTACGCCATCCGCGTCGTCTCCGAAATCCTTGAATCGAACGGTTCTTCCTCCCAGGCTTCCGTCTGCGGCAGCACCATGTCCCTCATGAATGCGGGCGTGCCGATCAAGGCTCCCGTCGCGGGCATCGCCATGGGCCTGGTGCAGGAAGGCGAACATTTCACTATCCTCACGGATATCCAGGGCATGGAAGACGCTCTCGGCGATATGGACTTCAAGGTAGCGGGAACGGCGAAAGGCGTCACCGCGATCCAGATGGACATCAAGATTCACGGGCTTTCCAGAGAGATCCTGCTGGCAGCTCTGCAGCAGGCGAGAAAGGGCCGTCTCTTCATCCTCGGCAAGATGGCGGAATGCATTGCCGCACCGGCGGCGCACCTGTCCCCGTACGCGCCGAAGATCATTACCATGCAGATTCCGGTTGATAAGATCCGCGATGTCATCGGCACCGGCGGCAAGACAATCAATAAGATCATCAGCGAGACCGGCGTCAAGATGGACGTGGAAGAAGACGGACGCATCTATATCGCGACGCCTGACGAAGAAGCGGCGCAGCGCGCGAAAAAGATCGTCGAGAGCCTGACTCACGACGTCGCCGCAGGCGAGACCTATCTGGGCCGCGTGACCCGCCTGATGAAATTCGGCGCGTTCGTCGAGATCCTGCCGGGTAAGGAAGGGCTCGTCCATGTGTCTCAGCTGGCGATCCAGCGCGTGGAAAAACCGGAAGATGTCGTTCATGAAGGCGATGAGATCATGGTCAAGGTGACGGAGATCGACGACAAGGGACGCATCAACCTGTCCCGCAAGGCGCTCCTTCTGGAGAAAAAATAATGAAGACCCGCGGCTTTGAAATCGTTTCCGGCTGGGAAGACCGGGCGATCCGTCTGCCTGTGCGGAAAACGGCAGAGAGCGCCGGCTACGATCTGGAAAGCGGCACTGACGCGGACCTCCTTCCGGGAAAGATCACCGTCCTTCCCACGGGGCTGAAGGCCTACATGGCGGAAGGGGAATATCTGGCTGTGCACATCCGCTCCAGCATGGGCATCAAACACGGGATCATGCTGGCGAACAGCACGGGGATCATCGACCGGGATTATTACAATAATGAAGACAACGAAGGGCATATCCTGATCGCCCTCTACAATGCGTCTGATACAGTCTTCCATGTTGCAAAAGGAGACCGCGTCGCGCAGGGCATATTCTGCCGCTATTTTACGGCGGACGGCGATCAGGCCGGCGGCGTCCGGAAGGGCGGCGTAGGCAGCACAGGAGCGTAATCATGATCGAAAAGGAGAAACTGCTGGAGCGGAGGGCGGCCTATGAAGGCCGGATGCTCCTTGTCTATTCGGACAGAGTAGAGATCGGCGGGAGAGAAACGACGAGGGAAGTCGTGCTCCACCCCGGTGCGTGCGCGATTCTCCCCGTGACGGAGAAGAAAGAAATCCTCTTCGTCCGGCAGTACCGGTACGCGGCGGAGGAAACACTGCTGGAGATCCCTGCCGGGAAAATCGATCCGGGGGAAGCCCCGGACGTCTGCGCGGCGAGAGAGCTGACGGAAGAGACAGGCTTCCGCGCGGAGCGGCTGCGGAAACTGGGCGCCGTCTTTACGACACCTGGATTCTGCAATGAAAAGATCCATCTGTACCTGGCCGATCGTCTCGTGCCGGCGCATCAGCATCTCGACACGGACGAATTTCTCGACGTGGTGAAGATTCCGCTGGACGAAGCCCTGGAAATGATCAGAAACGGGGAGATCAGCGATGCGAAAACGCTGGCGGCTTTTGCCATAGCCGCAGGCCGGCTGAAAGACCTTTGATAGAAAGACACTGCATGTTCAGGCATGCGGTGTTTTTTTATGCCCTTTGGACAGGCCGGTTCGTTTTGGGCCGGAAAGACGGAGCGGTCCCGGAGCTGCACAAAAAGGCCGGCAGGGAAGTATCTGGAGAGATCCGGGCGGTTTCGCGTGAAAGAAATTTTCGTTATCTGCTAAAGTTATCTGCTAAAATAGAGAAAAACAGGAAAGGCGGGACGAAGCGATGAATGCGGAACGGCTGATTGAAAAGAAACGGGATGGAAAGATCCTGACGGCGGAGGAACTCTCCTGGCTGATCGGAGAATATACGGCGGGCCGGGTGCCGGATTATCAGATGGCGGCATGGTGCATGGCCGTTTATTTTCAGGGAATGACTGCCGGCGAAACGGCGGCGCTTACTTCGGCCATGGCCGCATCCGGCCGGAAGGTGGATCTGTCGTCCATACCGGGGATCAAAGTGGACAAACATTCGACGGGTGGCGTGGGCGATACGGTGACCCTCGTGACGGCGCCCATCGCGGCGGCGGCAGGCGTTCCCGTCGCGAAGATGTCAGGGAGGTCTCTCGGCTTCACCGGCGGGACGGTGGACAAATTGTCGTCCATTCCGGGATATCGGACAGAAATGAATTTCCCCGATTTTCTTGCGCAGGTGCGGGAACACGGCATTGCCATAATCGGGCAGTCGGCGGAGCTGTGCCCCGCGGACGCGCTGCTCTATGCGCTCCGCGACGCGACGGGGACAGTGGAGTCGCTCCCGCTGATCGCTTCCTCCATTATGAGCAAGAAGATCGCTTCCGGCGCGGATGCGGTCGTGCTGGATGTCAAGTGCGGCCGCGGCGCTTTCATGAAGAGCGAGCAGCAGGCAGGCGCGCTGATGGATGCCATGACCGAGCTGGGCGAAGCGGCGGGCATGGGTGTGACGGCGCTCCTTACGGATATGAATATTCCTCTCGGTTCGGCCATAGGGAACAGCCTGGAAGTGGATGAGGCCGCGGAGATCCTGGCGGGAGAGGGCGGCTCAAAGCGGCTGCGGACGCTGGCGCTCACGGTGGCCGGCGCGATGATCCACGCCGGAGGGAAAGCGTCTTCTCTCGGAGAAGGACGGATGATGGCGGAGCGACTGCTCGAAGACGGGCGGGCCATGGATAAATTCAGGGAATGTATCAAAGCCCAGCACGGGGACTCATCATGGATCGGCTGCCGGCCGCTCACGCCGGATACGTGCGCCTGTACGGTGTATGCGGAAAAAGACGGGTATATCGATGACATCGAGCCGGTCGAACTGGCGCGGACAGTGATGGATATGGGCGGCGGACGGAAGACGAAAGAAGATACGATTGATCTTTTCGTCGGCCTGCGGATGCATCTGGAAGCGGGCGACCCCGTGCGGAAAGGCGATAAGCTGCTGACGCTGTACGGAAGAGAAGGACTGCCTATGGATGAGCTTGCGGCGCGGGCGGCGGCTGCCGTAGAGATCGGGAGCGTGCGGCATGTATTCCCGCTGGTGTATCGCGTGTCGGAGAGCCGCGGCTGAGGGGATGTTCCCATTTTTTATGAATCTGCTATAATAAACACCATGGAAAATATAGTGAAAACCAATGGGAAACGCGTCGCTTTCACGACGCTGGGCTGCAAAGTCAATCAGTATGACAGCGACGCCATGAGAAGCCTTTTCATCCGCAGGGGATATACCGCGGCGGAAGGAGAAGAAGCGGACATCTATGTGATCAATACCTGCTCGGTGACGAGCGTAGGAGATAAAAAATCCCGCCAGATGATCCGACGACTCCGGCGGGAACATCCCGAAGCCGTCATCATCGCGGCAGGCTGCTACGCGCAGGTCGCGCCGGAAGAAATCGCGAAGACCGGCTGCGACGTCATTATCGGGAATCAGGATCGGCTCCATGTGGTCGACTACGCCGAAGAAGCTCTGCGGAAGAAAGGCGGACTGATCAATAAGGTGTCCGATATCATGAAAGTCTCGGAATTTGAAAACCTGACCGTCGATCCGGAAGGCGAAGAGAAGACGAGAGCTTTCATCAAGGTGCAGGAAGGGTGCAACAACTACTGCACGTTCTGCATCATTCCCTATGCCCGGGGCCGTCTGAAATCGAGAAAAATGGAAGACGCCGTGGCCGAAGCGGCAGTGCTTGCCCGGCACGGCTATAAAGAGATCGTGCTGACAGGCATTCATCTCGGAAATTACGGCAAAGACCTGCGGGACGGCACCACGCTGTCCGCTCTGGTCGACGCGCTCCTCGCGGTTCCCGGGCTTGCGCGCATCCGCCTCGGTTCCATCGAGTCGGTGGAAGTCTCGGACGAACTGATCGGCATCATCCGCAGCGAAGACCGGGTGTGCCGCCATCTGCACCTGCCTCTGCAGTCCGGTTCGGATGCCGTGCTGCGCCGGATGAACCGGCATTACCGGCTGGAAGAGTTCAAGGCTCTCATCCGCGGGCTGCATGAAAAGATCCCCGGCCTGGCGCTGACGACCGACCTGATCGTCGGATTCCCCGGTGAAACGGAAGAACAGTTCGAGGAGACGCTGGAAACGCTGAAAGAACTTCGCTTCTCCGGCATTCATGTATTTCCCTATTCCCGGCGGACGGGCACGCCGGCGGCGTCCTATCCGGATCAGGTGCCCATGTCCGTCAAGAAAGAACGGGTCCACCGGGTAGAAGAGTTAGAAAAAGGCATCAGCAGAGAATTCCGCTCCGCTTTCGTGGGGAAGACCGTGAGGGTCCTCGCGGAAGAAGTGAAGGACGGCCTTTATGAGGGCTTATCTGATGAATATATCCGTGTCTCCATCCGGGGAGACGGGATCAAAAAGGGCCGCGTATACCGAGTGCGGGCGGAAGCCGTCACGGATGACGGCCTGATTGGCACAGCAGAGGAGGAATTATGATGGAAGACTGCATTTTCTGCAAAATCATCACCGGGGAGATCCCGAGCAGCAAAGTTTATGAAGACGATCACTGGTTCGCCTTCCGCGATATTGAGCCGTGCGCTCCGGTGCACGTCCTTCTGATCCCGAAGAAACACGTGAAGAATATCCTCGCCATGGATGAAGCGGCCAACGCGGATTTCAGCGACTTTTTCCTGGTTGTTAAAAAGATCGCCGAACAGGAAGGACTGACGGAATCGGGATTCCGTCTCGTCGTCAACTGCGGCGAACAAGCGGGGCAGTCCGTATTCCATTTCCACGCGCACATCATCGGCGGGAAAGAACTCGGCTGGCCGCCCTTCCCGGAAGGAAAATAAGCGGTCAGGAAAACGGGCGCGCGGGAAGCGGCGGAGAAAAATATTTCTCCGGGACGGCTTCTTTCAATTGACAGAGCATGGGTGATACTCTATAATTTAATAGTGTGCAACAGCACCCCAGAGTATACTTGGAGGGAGGGATAAAGATGTCTGAGATCAAAGTCAAAAAGGGCGAATCTCTCGATAGCGCTCTTCGCAGATTTAAACGTTCCTGCCAAAAAGCCGGGGTTCTTTCTGAAGTAAGAAAACGCGAACATTACGAAAAGCCCAGTGTAAGACGTAAGCTGAAATCTGAAGCTGCCAGAAAACGCAAATTTAAGTAATCGATCAAGGTGATATGAATTGACGTTAAAGGAACAGCTTCTGGCCGACATGAAAGAGGCCATGAAGGCAAAAGCCGACGGCAAGATCGCTCTGGGAGTGATCCGGATGGCGCGCGCGCATATCCGCCAGGCTGAAATCGACGCAGGTCATGTCGAGTTTGACGACGCTCAGGTGCTTTCTATCCTGCAGAAGGAGATGAAGCAGCGCAGAGAGACGCTGGAAGAGATCGCCGGGACAGACCGTCAGGATCTGATCGATGAAACGAAGGCAGAAATGGCCGTATTGCAGAAGTACCTACCGGCTGAACTTTCTGAGGAAGAGATCAGAAAGGCAGTAAAGGAATCTGTGGAAGCACTGGCGCCGGAGCAGAGAAACATGGGCTCCGCGATGAAAGCTGCCATGGCCCGGCTGAAAGGCAGAGCCGATGGGAAAGTGATCAACCGCATCGTTCGGGAAATTCTCGGATAAGCGAAACCCGGTGCTTGACAGGGCAAGGGTCTTGATGTATCCTTGTGGCATAAGTTGATATTGCGTCAAAGATGACTCATTCCGCCAGGAATGGGTCATTTTTCTTTGCCGCATTATAATTTCAACAGGAGGATTTGAAATGTTAAAAGAACTGCTGTATTACATCCCCGCAGGTCAGTATGGAAAAGAAGGCATCCTTTCCCTGCTCGCCCAGCATCCGGAGATCCGTTTCGTATCTCTCGTCGGCATCGATCTGGCCGGGAACGACACGGATGAAAAAATTCCGATGCGGATCTTTATGGAAGATTATGATGATTTCTTTGCCGGGAAGGCAGTCCAGACCGACGGCTCTTCGGTAGTTCTCATGAATATCGCCACGCTGAACGACGCCCGTGTCGACATGGTGGCCGACAGCAGCGTGAACTGGTATGTCGATTACAATAACGACAATATTGACGATGAGACGGGACTGCCCGTGGGAACGCTCCGCATTCCCTGCTTCCTTCTGCACAACGGCCGTTTCATTGATTCCCGCTCCATTCTGAAGGAATCCTGTGATTATGTGGCGTCCGAACTGAAGAAGCTCCTCGTGGAAAAGCCGGTCGCGGGCATGGAATATCTGCCGGCGGAAGATATTCAGGACATTGTATTCACCACCGGCACGGAACTTGAATTCTGGGTCAAGACGCCCAGTGAAAAGGAAACGGTGGAACATCTGTCCATTTCCCAGCGCCTCCAGGAACAGTACTGGCAGAGAATGCGCGGCAATGTGCGCACCGCCATGGAGCAGGCCATCGAAGAGCTGGACGCGAGAGGGCTGAAAGTCGAGATGGGCCATAAGGAAGTGGGCGGCATCAAGCCGAAGATCGACGACGAAGGAAATATCATCGACGTCGTGGAACAGTTGGAATGCGACTGGAAATTCAGCCTGAATCCGCTCCAGGCATGCGATAATGAACTGGAAGCGCGCATCATCATCCGCGAAGTATTCCGTGAAAACGGTCTGGACGTATCCTTCAAGGCGAAGCCGATCATCGGCGTCGCGGGCAGCGGCGAGCATACCCATGTAGGCATCGCGGCCCGCCTGAAAAACGGCAAGACAATCAATCTCCTCGCGCCGGAAGACATGAAAGCGGATTTCCTGTCCACCATCGGCTACGGCTTCATCATGGGCATCCTCAAAAATTACGAAGTGACGAATCCGTTTATTTCCTCTACGACGGATGCCTTCAACCGTCTGAAACCGGGCTTTGAAGCGCCGGTGTGCATTGTGACGTCTCTCGGCCATACGCCGGAAGTGCCGTCCCGCAACAGAACGATCCTGATCGGCCTGGTCCGCGATATCGATAACCCCAAAGCGACCCGCTTTGAACTGCGCGCGCCGAATCCCTTTACCAATACGTTCCTCGCTGTATCGCTGCTGTATCTGACCGCGCTGGACGGTATCCGCTATGCGGTGGATTCCGGAAAAACACCGGAAGAGCTGCTGGCGGAACTCTCCAAGAAGCCCGGGGAAGCGGCGGACTATCTGGAAGCGGGCCGTGCGTATCGCTGCGAAGAAAACGTATTTGAAGATTTCACCGACGAGGAAAGAGCGGCGGTCTTCGGAAAACCGCCGGCCACCGTCTGGGAGAACGTCAAGACGATGCGGGCGTATCCGGAAAAAATGAAAGTCGTCACCGCAGGCGGCAGCCTGAACGAAACGCTCGTCGATTCCTTTGTGGCAAGCATCCTGTACCGCTGGAAGAATGAACTTATGGACCGCATCATTCCGGGCACGGAAATGATGGTGAAAGGATTCCGGGAACTGGAAGATGAAGACGCGATCGACAAGAGACGCTGGAAAGCAATCAAGGCGAAGCGCATCGAGATCGCTAAAGATACGGAAGACGGCGAATGCATCTGCACCCGCCTGAAAAAAGCGCTGAACGAAGGGAACTTCGATCTGGCTTCTGATCTGCAGCTGGAAATGATGAAGAAGACGGAAGCGCTGGAAAAAGAATACCGCGTATATGAACTGAATATCCTCGATGATTGATCGGACAGCATCCGGCAGAGAAACGCCGCGCGAAAAGCGCGGCGTTTTTTGTGCGGCAGTTTTCAGCAGGCGGCGGATAAAGAGTATCCTCTATGGATTGCGGCGGTGTGATAAAATGAAATGTACCGGAATTTTACAGGACGATCATTTGCGCCGCTGATTGTAAGCGGCGTGTACAGAGGTTGCAGATGCTGAAATATATTCGTAAAATGCGGCTGCTCTGGGCAGCGGCGACTTTGATTCCTTTTGGGCTGGCGTTTCTGCTGAGCTGGCTTTTCGGCTCGCCCGGAGGATGGCAGATTTCTTCGCAGCTCAAGATGTTTTTCCTCTTTCTGCAGATCGGATTTGTGACGGCCTTTTTTTGCAGCCGCCGGCTGTACCAGGCAGCGGCGAGCCTGTGGGGGACGATCCTTTTCCTGTGGCTGCTGTCGCTCATCGTGCCGTATCTCGCGACGCAGACCAATTATCTCATGGATATGGCGGATACGACTTTTGAAATGAGCACGCCGCTCTATCTTTTTCTTTCCTGTCTGACAGCGGCGTGGCTGCTCCCGGGGCGGGGACGCATGCCGGTCCGCATCATCTGTCTCGTGCTGATCTTTTTATACGTGTTTATTCAGTTTACCTATGTTGGGTATTATCTCGTCGCTCATTCGCTGCTGTCCATCAATATGCTCCTCGCGCTGGCCCAGACCAATCTTTCGGAAGCGGAAGAGTATATCCGGGTCAATATCCCTTATGCCGGGCTGGCGGCGGCTGCGGCCGCGCTGCTCTGCATCGGGTGGGCTCTTTTCCGCATGAGCCGGCTCAGCTTCATCGGGGCGAAACGGATGTCGCGGGCGGAAAAATGTATCATAGCTGTTCTTTTCCTGACGAACTGCGGGATCGCGGCGCTCTCCGCGTCGGGGACGCAGCTGGCGCACGTCATGTATGCCACGCGGGTGACGCTGGAAAGTTTCCAGGATTACCAGAAGATACTGGAGAACAGAAAACACATGCGCATCAGCGACCCGGCGGTGCTGGAGGAACTGCGGCAGGTCCCGGACGGGGTCTATGTGCTGGTGATCGGGGAATCGCTCAGCAGGGATCATATGAATGTCTACGGGTATCCGCGGAAAACGACGCCTTTCCAGACAGCAGCGGCGGAAGATTATCACTACACGTTTTTCAATAACGCCTATGCGTGCTACACGCAGACGGTGCAGGTCCTGACGTATGCGCTGACGGAGAAAAACCAGTATAATGATATCGATCTGGTAGACGCGTATTCGCTGATTGATATGGCGCGGGCCGCCGGTTTCAAGACGACATGGATATCCAATCAGTCCCGCTATGGCGTGTGGGATACACCGATCGGCGCGATCGGCTCCACCTGCGATACGCAGTACTGGGTGAACGAGTATATCGGGACGAACGTCATCACCAAAGATTATGATGAAGTCCTGGTGCCGTACCTGCAGAAAGTGGACCCCGACAACCGGCGTCAGCTCATCGTCATTCACCTCATGGGCAGCCATATCAGTTACTGGGACAGATATCCCCGCGAATTTTATCACTATCCGCTGGATGTGATGAAAGAGAGGAGCGGCGCGCAGATCATGATCGACGAATATGACAATACGGTGCTGTATAACGATTATGTCATGCAGAAGATCATGACGACGGCAGTCAATCAGCTCCGCGCGGACGGCGTCATGTATTTCTCCGACCATGCGGACAAGGTCGCCGAGCGGCCGGGGCATAATGCGGACATGTTCGATTTCACCATGGTCCATATCCCGATGTGGGTCTATACGTCTGACGATTACGCATGGGAGCACCCGGAGACCATGGAATACATCCGGGAACGGGCGGATACGCCTTTTACCAATGACATGCTGTATGATACATTCCTCGGTCTGATGGGCATCCGCGCCGTCCATCATGACGGCAGCGCCGACCTTTTCAGCGGGGAATATGATAAGACGCCGGATAAGCTGATGACCATGTATGGGAATATCTGGGTCACAAAAGATACGGAAGGACTGGATCCGGAGAAAAAGTATCTCCGGGAACTGACTTTCCCGGAAGATGAAAAGAAACAGACGGCCGAACCGGAACTTTCCGGGGCAGGTGCGTGACGGACAGAGCGGGCGGAGCCCGGAGTATTTGAAATAAAGGAGCAGTAAGAGTGCGACTTCGCAGAAAACCGTGGATTGATGAAGCGATTCAGAATTTTAAGGATTTCCTTTTCCTGAAGCCGCCGGAAGGCATTTCCGGTCATTGGAGAGAGCTTTTCCCGGATGGGAGCCGTCCTCTTCACGTGGAGATCGGCACGGGGAAAGGACAGTTTATCACCCGCATGGCCGCCATGCATCCAGACATCAATTACGTGGGGATCGAAAGAGAAGCGGGCGTCCTGTACTATGCGGGGAAAAAAGTGGCGGAAGCGGAGTCCCCGCTGCCCAATGTGCGCCTGCTCCTGATCGATGCGGAGGAACTGGAGACGCTGTTCGCTCCGGGGGAAGTAGACTGTTTCTACCTGAATTTCAGCGATCCCTGGCCGAAAAACCGGCATTATAAGAGACGTCTGACGTATCGGGGGTATCTCGCGCAGTATGCGAAGATCCTGAAAAAGGACGGGGAAGTCCGCTTCAAGACGGACAACCGGGGACTTTTCGCGTTTTCCGTTCAGGAATTTGCGGAAATGAAATGGCGCTTCCTGAATGTGACGCTGGATCTGCACGCCCATCCTGTGGAAGGGGACGCGCAGACGGAGTATGAAGAAAAATTCAGCAGAAAGGGGAACCGCATATGCCGTCTGGCGGCAATGAGCCCGGAGGCAGAATAGAGAACACAGCGCTGCTGAAATGGTTTCGTCTGGCCATTCTCGCACTGGCGCTCATCGGGCTCTTTAATGTGTACAGCTCGACGTTTTACATGAATATCGAGACCGGCACCACGCCGTATTTTCATACGATGCGGCACATCGGCTATCTGTGTACGGGGATCGTGGGCATGATGGCCTGCCAGACCATTTCTTTGGAACGGCTGAGGAGATTTCTGGGACCGATATGTCTGGCGATTTGTTTTCTGTTCGTGCTGGTCTGGGCCGCCGGACCGGTCATCAACGGGGCTCAGCGGTGGATTCGGATCTTCGGGATCAGCATCCAGCCGTCGGAATTTGCTAAAGTGGCGGCGGTTCTGTGGACGGCGTCTTGTCTGGCTGAACGGGTGCGGCACGGCCGGCCGGTGACATTTCTTTCCGAAGCGGTCTGCTGGCTGCGGAAAATGCCCTGCCGGGGAAAGGTGCCGACAGGGAGCGACGCGGCAGGGGCCTATGTGCCGCTGGCGTTTCCGGCGGTCTTTTCCCTGTTCGTTTTCCTGCAGCCGGACATGGGGACGTCTGTCCTGATTCTGGCTTTTCCGGTGGCGCTTTACATGCTGTGCGGCGTTCCGGGAAAGGACATCGCCGTCTCCCTGTTTTTGGCGGGCGCGGCGGGCGCGGCGATGATCCTTTTTTCCCCGTACCGGCTGGAGCGTGTCCGCGTCATGTATGATCCTTTTCAGTATGCCGCAGATCAGGGCTATCAAGTCGTTCAGAGCCTGATCGCCGTGGGTTCCGGCGGTTTCTGGGGACAGGGGATTGGCGAAGGATTGTCGAAATTCCTGTACCTGCCGGAGCAGTATACGGATTTTGCTTTTGCGGTTCTCAGCCAGGAACTGGGCTTTCTGGCGTCCGGGTTTGTTCTGTTCCTGTTTGCGGTGGTGCTGGCACTGGGATTCAGGATGGCAGGTGATATTCCCCGCCTGTATCCCGCGCTGATCGTGTACGGGCTGACCATGCTGATCTCTGTGGAGGGATTTCTGAATATCGCCATGGTGATCGGCATTTTCCCCGTGACAGGCGTGCCTCTCCCTTTTATCAGCTTCGGCGGTACGTCGCTGGTCAGCAATTTGTGTGCCGTGGGACTGATCTCCAATGCGGTGAAATACGGGGAGAAGATGCGGGCGCAGGATGAGCGGGAACAGAAATTGAAAGCTCTTGCGGGAGAACCGGTTTCTTTGCAGAAAATATCGGGCGCGGTATTCCGGCCGCCCGCGGGAGAATGGATGAACCGGCATTGAGAGAAAGACGCGCTGCGGGCGCGTCGTTTTGACGGAAAGTATGGAAGAAGACAGAAAACGGAAAGCGCGGATGGCGGAAGAAATGATGCGCCTCCGGAAAGCGGGAAAAATGAGCGCTGCGGCGGCGTCGGAGATCTTGTCAGATGCGCCCGCCGGAGCGCCCGGCACGATGCAGGTCAGCGGGCTGCCCGTAAGCGGGAAGGCAACGGCGGCGCTTCTTGGCCGCTGCGGCATCCCGCGGTGCACCTTCTTCCCGGCGGAAGAGGAACGGCCGGGGGCCGACGGCGAAAAAGGCCAAGCCTCTGCGGCGATGACGGCTGCGTGGCGGGAAGATCCGCTCCTGCGCATCATGCTTCCGCCTTTTCTGGCTTCGTTTCCGGCAGAGATAGTGGTTTTCTTCTGCGATGAACCGGATTGGACGGGCCAGATCGCTCTGACAGCGGCGGGAGCCGGGCGGCGCGGCGCGGTATTCTGCCGGATCGGGAGCGGTTATATGATGACCCATTACGGGAACGATCTGTTTTCTGAGATCATTCATATTTCCGACGGCGCGTTTCCGATTCGGGAAGACGCGGAAGAGCTTCGGCCGGCATCGGCGGCGGCGCTGCTTCTGTACGCGGCAGGGAAGGGCGATCTTCTTCAGTCAGCCGATGCGGTGCGGCGGGCTGAGCGGGCGATCCGCAGGGAAAAGGAAGCGGGAGGACGAAATGACAAAAATTAAATTATGCGGTCTAACGCGGATAGAAGACGCGCTGGCGGCCAATGATGCCTCTCCCGACTTGGTAGGGCTGGTCTTTGAGCCGGGCCGCCATTTTGTGTCGGATGAAACGGCTGCGGCTATAAGGAAAGCGCTGCGGGCGGACATCCCGGCGGTCGGCGTATTCGTCAGAGAACCGGAAGAGCACGTTCTTTCTCTGCTGGAGCGGGGGATCATTCAGGGAGTGCAGCTTCATGGCGATGAACCGGAAGAATATCTTTTGTCACTGAAACGGAAGACCGCGGGATTTTTCATACGGGCCGTGTCGGTAAAAACGGAAAAGGACGTGCTCCGCTGGCAGAAGACGGCGGCTGATTATCTGCTCCTTGATCACGGAAAAGGCGGGACGGGCCGTTCTTTTGACTGGACGGTGATTCCCGAAATGAAACGGCCCTGGTTCATGGCCGGAGGCATAGGGGAGGAAAATCTGCCGCAGGCGCTGGCGTATCATCCGTACGGTGTTGATATTTCCAGCGGTGCGGAAATAGATGGGCTGAAAGACCGGGAGAAAATGATCCGGCTGGTCAGAATGGTGAGAAGCGCAAAAAAATAACTGCCTCGGCGGCAGTTTTTTTGCGTCATTTTTTCAGGCAGCGCTTCAGGAAATAGAAACTGAGCCGGGCCGTCTGATAAAAAAGAAAAGCCCATGCGGCGGTTCTCGGACGGCGGAGCGGGAAGAGAAGATAAAAAGGAGGCAGGAACCAGAGGAGTCCCGGCGCTTCCTTTTTTATTTTTCCTGCGGCTGCGGAAAGCGTCCTGCGCTCCGCGGCTTTGATCAGAAAAATGAATATCGTTTTCATGGCGGCCTCCCTCTTTGTTTCCTGTTTCTCGTATTGTATCATGAATGAGCGGCCTGAGCCGCGAGAGGCTTTGAGGAATGACGGGGTCCTGTGATATAATCGGGAAGGAAAAAGAGAAAAATTTTCATTTGGATATATAAAGGAGGATTTTATGGAGGCATCTGTCGTCGCACTGCTGCTGCCGTCCTGTTTTTTTGCGCTCTATCTGATTTTGGAATCGGCTGACTGGGGACTGTGTCTGGCTGCGCCGCTGGTGTGCCGGAACCGTGAGGAAAATCAGGCGGTGTTGTCCCTGCTGAGGCCCGGTCTGGACGGGAATGAGCTGTGGTTCTTCATGGGCTTTTTCATGCTCAGTCTGAGTCTGTCTGATATCGAAGGCTCGGGGATGCATGCCTGGTACATGACGATGCTTTCCCTGGTGGGCGTGGGCGCGCTTCTCCGCATCGCGGCAGTCGTACTGACGAAGCTGTTTTCTTCCCCGCTCATGATGAAGGGGCTGTGCGTATTTTCTCTGATATCCCTGATACTGACGGGGATGCTCGGAACGTATATCCTCATGCCGGAAGGCGGGCTGATCTCCGGAACGGGGATCTTCTGCGCGGTATGGACGGTGCTGGCATGCTTTCAGATCGGCGCGCTCTACGGCGCGGTCAAGGTCGTCAATCCGCTGGGCGAGCGGTTCCGTGCGGCCTGCCTCGTATCCAGCTGCCTTTCCGCGGTATTTTACATCATTTTTGCGGTATCGCTCCGGCTGGCCCTGGGCGAAGACTGGGAAGCGGGCGGATATTTCTGGATGACGCTCATCGCGACGGCGCTCCTTTTCGCCGCGTCGTTCCTTCTGACGAGGAGCCGCCATTCCGCGGCCGGCCTGGCGGCGGCATATGCTTCTTCTTTCTTCGCACTGGCGATCTACTTCTCCGCCTATGTCATGGTGATTCCCCGAGTTTATCTCATCGATATCGCGGCGCTGAAGGCGGGCATGGACGCAGTGCCCGGAACAGCCTGCCTCGTGGCCGCGGCTGTCTGGAGCCTGGGTGTATTCGCGTGGCGGCTGTTCCGAAAGAAAGTCGTCTACCAGTGGAAAGATACGATCTGAGGAGGAATTATGGGAGAATTATTTAAATCGACATATACCATTGACGATATGTTAGAAAAAATGGGCGTGCAGATCGTGCTGGACGGAAAAAATCTGTCGGAAGAAGATAAAGCAACCGCAGAGAAAATGGGAGATATTGTCGAAGAGGAAAAAGACGAAAAAGATGAAGAGTAAGAAAAAAGCAGGCCGCGCAGATCAGCGCCTGCTTTTTTGTTAAACAGACAGACGGGGGAAATCATGGATCCATTTGTTCATCTCCATGTGCATACAGAATACAGCCTTTTCGATGGGATCAGCCGCATTCCCGACCTGGTCTCCTACGTGAAAAGCCTCGGGCAGCCGGCGCTGGCTATTACGGATCACGGCGTCATGTACGGCGCCGTGTATCTGTACAAGGAATGCGTCAAGCAGGGCATCAAGCCGATCATCGGATGTGAAGTGTATGTGACGCAGGGAAGCCGGTTTGAAAAAAGCGGCTCCGGGCGGGAAAAGCTGGGCCATCTGGTGCTCCTCGCGGAAACGGACGAAGGCTATCGGAATCTGATCAAGATCTGTTCCAAAGGCTGGACGGAGGGGTATTATCACAAGCCGCGGGTCGATCATGAAGTGATCAGCCGGTATCACAGCGGCATCATCGCACTGTCCGCCTGTGTGGCGGGAGAGCTCCCGGCGGCGATCCTTGACGGAAACATGGAGCAGGCGAGAAAGGTTCTGGAATATTATATCGATACATTCGGGAAAGACTCTTATTTTATTGAGCTGCAAAATCACGGGCTTCCCGAGGAAGCGGCGGTGCGTCCGGTGCTGGCGCAGCTGGCGGCGGAATACGGCGTGGGGCTTGTGGCGACGAATGATTTTCACTATGTGCGGAAAGAAGACGCCCGGAGCCAGGAGATCAAATTGTGCATTTCCACGGGGAAGACGCTGGATGATCCCTATCATTTCCGGTTTGCCAATGATGAATTTTACTGCAAAAGCGGAAAAGAGATGGAAGAGATCCTCGGCGCTTTTCCGGGGGCGATCGAGAATACGGTGAAAATTGCCGACCGGTGCAATGTGCATCTGACTTTTGGCGAGCACAAGCTGCCGTCTTTTGATGTGCCGGCCGGTGAGACGGCGCAGTCCTATCTCCGGAATCTCTGCGAGAAGGCGCTGCCGGAACGATATCAGCCTGTGACGGAAGAGGTCAGGAAGCGCCTCGAATATGAACTGGACGTCATCGACCGGATGGGATTTTCCGATTACTTTCTGATCGTCATGGATTTCATTCAATACGCGAAATCCCACGGCATACCTATCGGACCGGGAAGAGGAAGCGCGGCGGGCAGCATCGTTTCGTACCTTCTCCATATTACGGAACTTGACCCGCTTCAGTATGACCTGCTGTTTGAACGGTTCCTGAATCCGGAGCGTGTTTCCATGCCGGATATCGATACGGATCTTTGCTACCGCCGGCGCGGGGAAGTAATCGAGTATCTGGCGAGGAAATACGGTCAGGACCATGTGGCGCAGATCATCACCTTCGGGACGCTTGCCGCGAGAGCCGTGATCCGCGATGTGGGACGGGTCATGGGGCGGCCGCTGCAGGAAGTGGATCAGATCGCGAAAATGGTGCCGTCCGGGCCCGGCGTGACGCTGAAGAAGACCATGGAAGGCTCTCATGATTTCCGGGATATGTATGAAAAAGACAGCGCCATGCATACGATCATCGATCACTGCATGAAGCTGGAAGGTCTGTCAAGGCAGTCCGGCACGCATGCCGCGGGCGTCGTGATCTGTTCTTCGCCGGTGGATGATTACGTGCCGATTCAGCTCACACAGGACGGATTTCTCCAGACCCAGTATGAAAAAGATCTGGATGAAGAGCTGGGGCTGCTCAAGATGGATCTGCTCGGCCTGCGGAATCTCACCGTGATTCATGACGCGCTGGAAATGATCCGGGAAAACCGGGGGATTGATCTGGATATCAATGCGCTGCCCCATCGGGATGAAGAGACCTGCCGGATGCTGTGCGCGGGCGATACGGTGGGCGTGTTCCAGTCGGAGTCGCCGGGATTTACAAGTCTTCTTGTGCAGCTGGCACCGGAATGTTTCGAAGATCTGATCCCGATGGTGGCGCTGTACCGGCCTGGGCCGCTCGGCAGCGGTATGGCGGAGGACTTTATCAACCGCAAGCACGGGAAGATCCCCGTCGAGTATCCGCATCCGCTGCTGGAGCCGATTCTGAAGGAGACTTATGGGGTCATCCTGTATCAGGAACAGGTCATGCGGATCGCGTCCGTCATGGGCGGATTCAGTTTGGGACAGGCAGACCTGCTCCGCCGGGCCATGGGGCACAAGGAACCGGAGATTCTGCAGAAGCAGCGCGACCTCTTTGTGGGGGGCGCGGTGAAGAACGGCGTCAGCGAAGGCACGGCCAATTATGTGTTTGACCTGATGGTCCATTTCGCGGGGTACGGATTCAATAAATCGCACAGTGTGTGCTACGGCTGGATCGCCTGGCAGACGGCGTACTTGAAAGCCCATTTCCGTCCTGAATTTATGGCGGCCATGATGACCTGCTACAACGGGGACAAGAATAAGGTGAGCCGGTATATCGAAGACTGCCGCCGTCATCAGGTGGAGATCGCCGCGCCGGATATCAACCGAAGCGAAGCGTACTTTTCCGTGCAGGGGAACCGGATCCTCTTCGGATTGGCGGGCATTCAGAATGTGGGGGACAATGCCGTTGCTTCCGTGATCGAACTGCGAAAAAAAGACGGAGATTTTCGGTCGCTTTCGGATTTCCTCGAACGGGTCGACGCGAGGACGATCAACAGCCGCGCCTGCGAAAGCCTCATCCGGTGCGGGGCGATGGATTCTTTTGGGTATAACCGGCAGCAGCTCCTGGCAGTGATGCCGGAGGCGATCGCCAATGCGTCGTCGGCCCGGCAGGATCGGGAATCGGGGCAGCTCAGCCTGTTTGGCGAAGAGGTGCAGGCGCGGGCGATCTCCTACCCCGATCTGCCGGACATGAGCGCGGCGGAAAAGATCCACTGGGAAAAATCACTGCTCGGATTTTACGTCAGCGGCCATCCGCTGGACAGTTATAAAAAGGCCATGGAGCGCTGCACGCCGATCTATGAGATCAATACACACGCGGCCAAATATGACGGACGATCGGTGTCGCTCGGAGGCACTGTCGCGCGGGTCAAAGGAAAATTGACAAAAAAAGGGCAGCCTATGGGCTATGTGACCGTGGAAGATTATGACGACATGATCGAGGCGGTCGTATTCCCGTCTGTATGGGAGAAAGCAAAGCCCATTCTGGATAAGCCGGACGCGCTGATCTGTGTCAAAGGGCGGATACAGGCCAATGAAAGGGAAGTCCGCATCCTGGCGGAAGAGATCATTCCTCTGGGACAGGCCGGACAGTCCATGCGGATTCCGGTCTCCGAAGTCCATCTGTATGTGGACAGGCGTCATGAGACGGCAGCGGTGAGCAATACGCTGGCAGACATCCTGCGGCGGCACCACGGCACCACGCCGGTCTTCCTGCACATCGAGAGCTCGCGCCAGGAGATCCCGATGACAGAAAATTTCTTTCTAGACTATACGGAAGATGCAGAGCGGGAGCTCAAGCTGCTGTTGGGAAATCGCGCGGTGGACGGCAGACGGTGATCAGAAGACGGCGTTTCAGCAGAAGACGCCGTTTTTTCGCGGGCAGATTTCCGAAAAGCCGCATGGGGAAATGCGCAGGAAAATCAGCGGGTCCGTGGAGATGCGCGGTTTCGAAGGCGGCGCGCCGGCGGATTTAACGGGATTTTCAGAAAAACGGACATTGCCCGAAAATCTGCCTATGGTATAATGAAAAACGACAGTAAGACTATTTCCTTTCCAATTCTTTACAAGAAGGGGGCCCCCATGAAAATTCTCGTTTGTATTAAACAGGTCGTAGATACCTCGAAAATGGAAGTCGATCCGTCTACGGGCCGGCTGAACAGAAACGGTGCGAACAGTATCCTGAATCCCTGCGACAGAAATGCGCTGGAAGCGGCGTTCCGCCTCCGCAGCGCGGCGGGCGGTACGGTGACGGTCATCACCATGGGGCCGCCGCAGGCCGGCGAAGTGCTTCTGGAAGCTGTGTCCATGGGCGCGGATGATGTGTACCTCGTGACGGACCGCGCTTTCGGCGGCGCTGATACCCTGGCGACGAGCTATACGCTGGCGGCGGCGATCCGGAAACTGGGCAATGATTTTGACATGATCTTCTGCGGGCAGGAATCCATCGACAGCAATACGGCTCAGGTCGGACCGGAAGTGGCGGCCATGCTCGGCATTGCCGATGTGAGTGCGGCAGTCGGATTTGCGTGGGAAGACGGGAAAGCCGTCGTGACGAGAGAAGTCGGCGAAGGCAGAGAAGTGCTGGAACTGAAGCTTCCCGCACTGGTCACGGTGGCTCCTTCGGCGAATACGCCCAGATACCCCAGCGTACAGGGCATCCTCAGAAAATATGAAACGGAGATCCATCAGCTCACTTCTGCTGACCTTGATGTGGAACCGGAACGGATCGGTCTGAAAGGCTCCCCGACGCAGGTCCGGGGGATCCGCCCGATCGTTCCGCCGAAGAAGGAAAATCTGAAAATTGAAGACCAGGAACCTGCGGCAGCGGCGGCTCTCCTTGCGGAAGCTTTGGCAAAGGTTCAGATCATTTAAGGAGGACAGCCATGGATTTTTCGGAATATAAAGGAATTTATGTCATTGCCGAAGTTCGCGGCGGCAATGTGGAAAAAGTGACCGGCGAGCTTCTGGGCGAAGCCAGGAAGCTGGCGGCTGAGACGGGAGATCAGGTGGCGGCCGTTCTGGCAGGTTCCGGCGTCAGAGCGCACGCAGAAGATCTGATCGCCTGCGGCGCGGATGTGGTCTATGTGATCGACAGCCCGCTTCTCGCGCATTATGACGGCCGGGCTTATGAAAAGGAAATGGGAGCGCTCCTGAAAGAAAAGAAACCGAGCGCGATCCTTTTCGCGGCGACACCTTACGGCCGCGATCTGGCGCCCCGTATCGCTTCCGCCGTCGTGTGCGGCGTCACCGCCGATGTGACGGAGCTTTCCTATGACGCGAAGACAGGCCTGATTATCTGGTCCCGGCCGGCGATGGGCGGAAATATCATGGCGGATATCATCAGCCCGCAGTATCGTCCGCAGGTGGGGACCGTCCGTCCCGGCACGTTTGATTTCCCGGAAAAAGATCTGTCCCGCACCGGGGAGATCATTGAAATCACTCCGGCTCTGACCGAAAGCGATCTGGGGACGATCCTCAGGGAAATCATTCCGGCGCCGAAAGAAGAAAACCCGATCGAGGAAGCGCAGGTCATCGTAGCCGGAGGCCGCGGCATCCGGACAGAAGAAGAATGGCAGATGGTGCATGAACTGGCTGACCTGCTGGGAGCGGCCGTCGGCGCGAGCCGTCCGATCTGCGAGCTCGGCTGGGAAGCGCACAAGGCGCAGATCGGCCAGACCGGCAAATCTGTCGCGCCGCATATCTATTTCGCTTTCGGCATTTCCGGCGCCATGCAGCATATGTGCGGTGTCAAGGCGGATGTCATCATTGCCGTCAACCGCGATAAAAATGCGCCGATCATGGAAATGGCGGACTACGCCGTCGCCGCGGATCTGAAAGAATTCCTTCCGGCATTTATCGCGAAAGTCAAAGAACTGCGCGGCAGATAATCAAAGGCAGGAGATGGGATCATGGCAGAAGAAAAAGCTACGATATTTTATAATCATCAGTATTACTACAGCTTTGCCAATGTGATGAACGCGAATGACCGCGGACTTCTCTTCGGCGACGGCTGCTATGAATGGATCCGTGTCCATAAAGGACATCCTTTTGCTCTGTCGTATCATGTGGACCGGCTGTACCGCTCCATGCGTCTCCTCGGCATCCGTGCCGTCATCGCGCCGGATGAATTTACGGAGATCCATGAAATCATCGCGGAAGAAAACGAGATCGAAGAAGGGTACCTGATGCTCGTCGTGACGCGCGGTGCGGGAGAACGTGATTTTACGATTCCCGGACGTATGGCCATGAAGCCGAACACGCTGGTCTATGCGGGACGGCTGGATCCGGCGGAGATCGAAAAAGTTCAGCAGGGCGTTTCCTGCGTGACCACAGAAGACACCCGCTGGCCGCACTGCGATATCCTGAGCCTCAATATGCTGCCGAACATCATGGACAGGGCGGCGGCGCAGAAAAAAGGAGCTTACGATGCGATCTACGTGAGGGACGGCCTCGTCACGGAAGCGGCGCATTCCAATCTGTTCATCGTAAAAGACGGCGTCATCTGGACGACAAAGGCTGATGAACATCTGCTGAAGGGCATCACCCGCCAGTTGATCATCAATCGTGTCGCTCCGACGTGCAGCGTCACCGTTATCGAGCCGGAGCAGGAAAGCCAGCTGATCACACCGGAGCGGATGATGAGCGCGCAGGAAGTCTTCCTGACAAATTCCGAAGCGGGCGTCATTCCGGTGCTTTCTATTGACGGAACACCTGTGGGCGACGGAAAAGTGGGCAAAGTCACGGCGGCGGTTCAGCAGCATTACCTGCACCTCCTGTCGGACGGACTTCCGTAATTTTTGAAACATTGCCATGCAAACACGGCCTGATTTTTCGGGCCGTGTTTTTTTGCGCCTGTCAAAAACAGAATTTAACCGCAGGGAGCTGAGCACGGGGCGCGGTGCGGAACGCCGGGCGGTTTTCGGGAAATGCTGTAAAAAGTATTCTGACTACGTTATAATAAACGGGAGACAATTTTTCAGGCCCGATTCCCGGAGAGGCGGTGACCGATCGCTTTTTCTGAAACGGGCAAAAGGAGAAGGTATGCGGGCACTGGGGATCGATCCGGGAACGGGGCGCTGCGGGTTCGGCGTCGTAGATAAAGACGGCGGGCGGATCAGCGCGGTCGATTACGGGATCATAGAAACATTTCCCGATAAACCCGCTTCCGAACGGCTCCGCATTATTTACACCGGCGTGAGCCAGCTGATCGATGCGTATCATCCGGATGTGATGGGCGTGGAGACGCTGTATTTCAACAGGAATATCACGACGGCCATTGCCGTGGCGCAGGCACGGGGCGTCATCCTTCTCGCGGGCTGTCAGAAAGGCGTGCCGCTCTTTGAGTGCACGCCGCTGCAGGTGAAGCAGCAGGTCGTCGGGTACGGTCGGGCAGAGAAAAAACAGGTCATCGCTATGACGATGAATATTATGCATATAACGGAAAAAATTGATCCCGACGATGCGGCTGACGCGCTGGCCATCGGGCTGACAGCCATTTACCGCACGGAACATGACTCGATATACAGGAGAATGAAATGATAGGATATATTCGGGGAAAGATCACCGGGATATTTGAGGACAGCTGCTTTATTGAAACCGGCGGCATCGGATACCGGGTCTATATTTCCGACAAGGACAGGGCGGAGATCCGCCTGAACGAAGAAGCGCGGCTGATTACGTACCTGGCCGTGCGGGAAGACGCGCTGACACTGTACGGTTTCCTTTCGCCGGAGGCGCACGAACTGTTTCTGCTGCTGATCTCGCTGTCGAAGATCGGCCCAAAAGTAGCTATGGGCGTGCTGTCGACCATGAAGCCGGAGCAGTTCAGCCTGGCCATTCGGAATAAAGATCTCAGCCTGCTCATGAAGCTGCCGGGCATAGGCAAAAAGACGGCGGAGCGCATGTTGCTGGAGCTGAAAGACAAGATCGGCTTCCCTGAAGAGGACGGCATGGAGAGCGGCGTCGTCTATCCTGAGGAGGAAGGCATCGCTGCGGAAGCCGTCGCGGCGCTGCATTCTCTGGGGTACGAGTCGGAAGAAGTCCGACCGGTCGTGTGCGGTCTGGCTCCGTCTTTCGATGACCCGGCGGCCCTGATCGGCGCGGCGCTTCGGGAATTGGGAAGGAAAAGGGAACACAGATGATTGATGAAGTGAAGAGCCTCCGCCGGAACGCGCCGGAAAAAGCATCGGAAACAGCGCGTGTCGTCGCGCGGGAAGCGTCGGAGAAAGACGCGTGGCAGCAGTCGCTGCGCCCGAAGACGTTGGAAGAGTATGTGGGGCAGGCGGATATGCGGCGGAATCTTTCCGTTTATATCCAGGCGGCGAGAGCGAGAAATGACGCGCTGGATCATGTCCTTCTGTACGGCCCGCCCGGTCTGGGAAAGACGACGATGGCCAACATCATCGCCAATGAGCTGGGCGTCAATTTCCGCATCACCAGCGGCCCTGCCATCGAGAGGCCCGGCGATCTGGCGGCGCTTCTGACCAATCTGGAAGCGCATGACGTGCTTTTTATCGATGAGATCCATCGCCTGAACAGGAGCGTGGAAGAGATCCTGTATCCGGCGATGGAGGACTTTGCGCTGGACATCGTTATGGGGAAAGGCCCTGGCGCCAGGTCGTACCGGCTGGATCTGCCGCCCTTTACACTGATCGGCGCGACGACGCGGGCCGGAGCGCTGGCGGCGCCTCTCCGTGACCGGTTCGGCATTATTTTCCGCATGCAGTTCTATGCGCCGGAAGAGCTGAGACTGATCGTCATGCGGGCGGCGAAGATCATCGGTATCCCCATTGAGGAAGACGGGGCGGAGGAAATCGCCCGCCGCTCCCGCGGCACGCCGCGCATCGCCAACCGTCTGCTGAAACGTGTCCGCGATTTTGCGCAGGTCATGGGAAGCGGCGTGATCACTCATGAGATCGCCGCCGCCGCTCTCGAAGCACTTCATGTGGATCGGCTGGGACTGGACGCGATCGATCGGGAAGTGCTGGAAACGATCATCCACAAATTCGGCGGCGGCCCTGTCGGGATTGATACGATCGCCGCGTCTGTCAGCGAGGAGCGGGCGACGATCGAAGATGTGTATGAGCCGTACCTCATGCAGATCGGCTTCCTGACGAGGACGCCGAGGGGCCGGGTGGCGGCGAAAGCGGCGTACGATCATCTCGGGATTCCGTGGAGCGCGGAAAAAAATTCGCTCTTCGAGGGATAAGCATGCAGACGGGAAAATTTTTGATGGCAGCCGGCGTTGTGCTGATTGCGGTGGGAGCGTTTTTCTATTTCGGAGGGCGGCTGAATTTCCTTGGGCATCTGCCCGGGGATATCCACATATCAAAGGGAAATACGGAATTTTATTTTCCTATCGTGAGCTGTGCTCTGGTGAGCATTATAGGAACGATTCTTTTGAATCTGTTTTTCAGAAGGTAAGATTATGCGCAGAAAATGGATTATGGCTGCGGCGTTTCTGGCGGCGCTTGCCGCGGGCGGACAGGCGGCGGACGCCGCGCTGAAAGGGGAAGCGCCCCGCAGAAAAACGGCGCAGACCGTACAGACAAAAAAAGTACAGAATACAAAGGATAAAGACAGTGCGGCGGCGCAGAAACTGAAGAAGGACGGGAAATCGCCGGTTATCGAAGTGGGTCTCCTTTCTGGGCAGGCGGAAGTGAAGATCCGCTGTCTCGGCGATACCAGCGCGGAAGCCGGCGGAAAGCCGTGGAAGACCTATAAAAAAGGAGAAACGATCTCTGTTTCCCGGAGCGGAGATCAGATCAAGATCAACGGGAAAAAGCAGAAAGGGCCGGTCTATCTAAAAATGAAGAAAGATGGGGAAGCGGCATTCGCGGTGAAAGGCAATACTTATCGCGGCGACATCAAGCTGCTTCCTTCCGCCTACAACAGCGGTGTGACCGTAGTGAATGCCGTGCCGATGGAAGCCTATCTTTGCGGGGTCGTGCCCAGCGAGATTTCGCCGTCATGGCATGCCGACGCGGTAAAAGCACAGGCCGTTGCGGCGCGGACTTATGCGATGTATCACCGGGACGGCTACCGGGATGCCGGGTATGACGTGACGGACGACACCCGGTCGCAGGTGTACCGCGGCACCGTGGTGGAATCGGCGGCAACCAATCAGGCCGTGTATGATACGGCGGGTGAGGTCGTGACGTACCAGGGGAAGCCTATTGACGCGGTCTTCCATTCCAACGGCGGCGGATATACGGAAAACAGCGAGAATGTCTGGGGCAGCAAGATACCCTATCTCCGCGGAGTCAGGGAAGAATCTTCCTCCGTGGTGAATAAGGCCTGGACGAAGACCGTCGCGCTTTCCGATTTCCAGAACAAACTGGGCATCGGGAAGCTGAAAAAGATCGAGCTGTCCAAACTGAAAAAGGGCCCGGTCAAAGCAAAAGACCGGGGCGTATCCGGGCGGGTGCGCACATTTTCCGTGACCGGCAGCAAAGGAAAAAAAGATGTGACCGGCGACCAGATGAGGAGCCTCTTCGGACTGAACAGCACGCTCTTTGACCTGAAGGTGAAAGGGAAAGACCTCATCATCACAGGCTATGGCTCCGGGCACGGGCTGGGCCTGTCCCAGTGGGGCGCGGAAGCCATGGCGGCCAAAAACGGGGACGGGAAGGATTACTATAAAAATATCCTTACCCATTACTTTACGGATACGAAAATAGAAAAAATATACTGAGAAGGGATAACGGATGAAGCTGGAAGAATTTAATTATGATTTACCGAAAGAACTGATCGCGCAGACGCCGGCAGAGCCGAGAGATTCCTGCCGTCTGATGATGCTGGATAAGAAGACGGGCGCGTATGAGCACCATACGTTCCGGGATATCCTGGACGTGATCCGGCCTGGCGATATTTTTGTCTTTAACAATACGAAAGTCATTCCCGCCCGTCTTTTCGGCAAGAGAAGCACCGGCGGCAAAGTGGAAGTGCTCCTGCTGACGCCGAAAGGCGGCGACGAGTGGGAAGTACTCGTCAATCCGGGGAAAAAGGCGCTTCCCGGAGAAATCATTACTTTTTCCGATAAAGTATCCTGCGAAGTCCTGGAAAAGACGGAATTCGGCGGCCGCCGTGTGCGGTTTACCTATGACGGGGACTGGGACAATCTGCTCGACCAGATCGGCGAAATGCCCACGCCTCCGTACATTCATGAAAAGCTGGAAGACAAGAGCCAGTACCAGACGGTTTACGCGAAATACAAGGGATCGGCAGCGGCGCCGACGGCGGGCCTGCACTTTACGCCGGAGCTGCTGGAAGAAATGAAAGCCCGCGGAGCGGAGCTCCTTTTCGTGACGCTTCACGTGGGGATCGGTACATTCCGTCCGGTCGCGGAAGAAAATATTGAAGATCATGAAATGCACCGGGAATGGTATACCGTGTCGGAAGAGACGGCGGAGAAGATCAATAGGGCCAGAGCGGAAGGCTGCCGGATCATTGCCGTCGGCACGACGTCCGTGCGCACTCTGGAATCGGCAGGGCAGAGCGGGCAGGTGGAAGCCGGCAGCCGCTGGACACAGCTCTATATTTATCCCGGCTATCAGTGGCACATCGTAGATGCGATCGTGACGAATTTCCACCTTCCCGAATCCACGCTCATCATGATGATGGCGTCTTTCGCGGGAAGAGAAAATATATTGCGCGCCTATGAAGAAGCGGTCCGCCAGAAATACCGGTTCTTCAGTTTCGGCGACGCCATGTTCATTCGTTGAGGAAAAAATATGGTTATCAATTACGAATTGATCGCGGAAGATCCTCATACCGGCGCGAGAGCGGGGCTGCTGCACACGCCGCACGGCACGTTTAAGACGCCCATGTTCATGCCGGTGGGCACGCAGGCGACGGTGAAGACCGTGACGCCGGAAGAGCTGCACGAAATGGGCGCGCAGTTTATTCTGGGAAATACGTATCATCTCTTTCTCCGTCCCGGGACAGCGCTGATCCGGGAAGCGGGGGGACTGCACAAATTCATGAACTGGGACGGCGGCATTCTGACGGACAGCGGCGGATTCCAGGTGTTCAGCCTGGGGGCCATGCGCAAGATCAAAGAAGAAGGCGTCTATTTCAGATCGCACATTGACGGTTCTATGCAGTTTTTATCGCCGGAGGCCGCCACGAAAGCGCAGGAGGATCTGGGCAGCGATATCGCCATGGCCTTCGATGAATGCATTCCCTATCCGGCGGATTATGACTACGCCAGACGGTCCACGGAGCGCACTTCCCGCTGGGCGGAGCGGTGCATCAAAGCGCATACCCGGGAAGACAGGGGCATGTTCGGCATCGTGCAGGGCGGGATGTACAAAGACCTGCGGAAAATGAGCGCCCAGCAGATATCGGATATGCCTTTCGACGGGCTGGCCGTGGGCGGCCTTTCCGTGGGAGAGCCGCACGATCTGATGAACGAGATCCTGGAATACACGACACAGTGGCTCCCGAAAGGGAAAGCGCGCTACCTCATGGGCGTAGGCACGCCGGACTGTCTCGTGGAGGGCGTGGCAAGAGGCATCGATATGTTCGACTGCGTATTCCCTACGCGCGTGGCGAGAAACGGCATGGCCATGGTGCGCACCGGACGGATGAATATCAAGAACAAACAGTACGAGCGGGACTTCGCTCCGCTGGAAGAGGGCTGCGGCTGCTACACGTGCCGTCATTTTACGAGGGCCTATATCCGCCACCTCTACAAAGCGGAGGAAACGCTGGCACTCCGGCTCCTGACAATCCACAATCTTTATTTCCTGCTCCAATTCATGCGCGACATGCGGCAGTCGATCATCAACGGGAATTTTACAGAATTCCGGGAAAATTTCTGGGCTCATTACAAAAAGAGCGGCCAATGAGAAGAGACCTTCGGGTCTCTTTTGGCATTTTAGAATGAAGTTATTCTACAGAGGAAACGTGTAAATTGGTAATAAAATGATAAAAACAGGAAATCTGCTGTATAATTAATACGCAGAAGTCGTAGAGGGAGATTGTGTAAAATGGAAATGAAAAATTATATACCTGAAAATATTTTGGAGAAATTTGAATTTTACAATTATGGACATGCTTTGGAGATTTTAACGCAGGCTTGTCAAGATGAATGGGAAGAATTGCTTAATTGCTTTAATAGATTATCATTTTCTGTAGAAGACATACAAAAAGCGGGGGGCAATGAAAGTCCTATTCCTAAAAAATTTGATGATTTATTATATCCATGTGGATGGAGAGAAATTAAAATTACAGGAGATCTGTTAGTAAAGCTTTATCCTAGGAAAAGTGCGCAACGGAGAGGCAGATTTTCAGATGAACCTTTTGATGAACGAAGAATAAATGGCTATATCGATGGACATAATATTGATTTTGTGAAGAATAAAGTTGCATTTGATTTAGAATGGAATAGTAAAGACCAGACGTTTGATAGAGATTTAATGGCAATGAGAACGTATTTTGATTGCGGTTTAATTGATGTAGGCGTTATTGTGACACGTGCTGAAGAATTAAATGATATTTTTAAAGGATTAGGAATTTTGAGTAAATATGGTGCGTCCACTACTTGGATGGGGAAATTGTTACCTCGATTAGATTCTCGCAGAAATGGAGGATGTCCAATATTAGCTGTGGGAATACGGAAAAAGTGCGTAGAAGGAGACTATTAATGGATAATCTGAATGAGACAATCCTCAATTTAAAGCAATTTGTTGAGGGGAAAAAATACCGGACTATTTATGCAGATCCGCCATGGCAGTTTCAAAATCGGACTGGTAAAGTGGCTCCAGAACATAAACGATTGAGACGTTATGAGACGATGACTTTGACAGATATAAAAAGCCTTCCAATTGAAACGATTTGTGATGAAAAATGCCATCTGTATTTGTGGGTTCCAAATGCGCTTTTACCAGAAGGATTGGAAGTCATGAAAGCTTGGGGATTTGAGTATAAAACTAACATTATCTGGGAAAAAGTGCGCCATGATGGACAACCAGATGGAAGAGGAGTGGGATTTTACTTTCGTAATGTAACAGAAATTCTTTTGTTTGGTATCCGTGGAAGTAAAAATAGGACATTAGCTCCTGCTCGATCGCAAGTAAATATAATTCGTTCGATCAAACGAGAACATAGTAGAAAACCCGATGAAATTATTCCCATTATTGAGGCATGTTCGCCCGGGCCCTATTTGGAACTGTTTGCACGGGGAAAGCGTGAAGGCTGGGACATGTGGGGAAATCAAGCAAATTCTGATTATGAGCCTACTTGGGACACATATGCAAATCATACCCGAGCAATAAATATGTAACGTAAGTTTGAATAAATGCTATTAAAAAAGGCGGTGTATTAAGTAACACTGTCTTTTTCTATGAATGATTCTTTACCGTTCTTTACAGACAGTTTTTATTCACTGTGGTAAAATAAAAAAAGTTTATCAACAGGAGGTGTATCGGTGTGGGTCAGCTGACCGGATTTGTGGAAATGTTCTGGCCGTTTCTGGTGCTGATCGCGGTATTTTACTTCTTTATGTACCGCCCGCAGAAGAAACAGGAAAAAGAAAGAGCGGAATTTTTGCAGGCTCTGAAGAAGGGCGACCGCGTCGTGACGGCCGGGGGCATTCATGGGACGATCAAGGTTCTTCATGAGAGCACGGTGTCGCTGGAGATCGCACCGAAAGTCGTGATCCGGCTCGAAAGGGAGTCGATCATGAGGGGCGAGAGCGCTTCGGTGAAGCAGAGCGATGAAGCGCCGAAGGAAAAGCCGTCTGAAACGGCGGAGGAAGCGGCCGCTGAGGAGACCGGCAGAGAGGACAAAGCATAATGTCCGAGGCGGTTTCCGAAAAGGAACGGCTTCGTCGGGAGATGCTGGCCAGAAGACGGGCGCTTTCCGAAGCGGCGCGGGCGGCCATGCGGCGCGGGCTGACCGCGCGGATACTGGCGCTGCCGCAGTATCAGGCAGCAGGAAAGATCCTTGCTTATCTGGCGCTTCCGGGAGAAGCTGATCTGGATGACCTGATCCGCGCGGCGCTGGCGGCAGGGAAAAAAGTCTATGTGCCGGTCTGTCTGCCGGAAAGGCGGATGGAAGCGGGACAGCTTATGAATATGGATGATTTCGTGCCGGGGCCGTTCGGACTTCGGGACCTGCCTCCGGGTTACCTCAGCACGGAGCCGGAGGAGCTGGACTTGGTGCTCGTACCGGCTGTAGCCTGTGATCTGTCCGGAGCGCGTCTCGGCCACGGGGCCGGTTATTACGACCGGTATCTGCCGAGGGTGCCGCGGGACCGGCGGCTGGCGGCCGTATGGGATTTCCAGGTCGTCTCCCATGTGCCGGAAGATGTTTTTGACCAGCGGATGGGCGGCTTTATTACAGAAAAACGGACGCAGATTTTTGCGCCTGCTGAAGGGGTGGAGAAAGTTTGAAAGAAAAGGAAAAGAGGGCAAGTACGCTTCGGACGGGCGCACTTGTCCGGTTCTGGGTGGTCATTGCGGCGATCGTAGCGGTATTCTGCGGAACGATCGGCACGCTGGCAGGCAGCATCCGGCAGGGCCTTGACTTGCAGGGCGGCACGCACATCGTCATGCAGGCGGAGGAAACGCAGGAGAATCCGGTCACGCCGGAGGCGATGAATCAGGTCGTCGGCATCATGCAGAAGCGCATCAACGAGATGGGGCTGACGGAGCCGATCATTCAGAGGGAAGGGACGAGCCGCATCATCATCGAGCTCCCCGGTGAAAAAGATCCTCAGAAGGCGATTGAGACCATCGGCAAGACGGCAGTCCTGGAATTTAAAGATGAAGAAGGCAATACGGCGCTCACCGGGGAAGATCTGCGCGACGCGAAAGAGCAGATGGATCAGGGAAAGAATCCGGTGGTAGCGCTGGAATTTTCCGATGAAGGCGGCGACAAATTCGCGCGTCTCACGGAAGCCAATATCGGGCGGCACATCGGCATCTACCTGGACGGGGAATTGCTGACGAATCCGGTCGTCAATGAAGCGATTACCGGCGGACGGGCCGTTATTACCGGGCAGAGGACGCTGGATGAGGCGAAGGATCTGGCGATCCTCCTCAGAAGCGGCGCACTTCCCGTCAAAATGTCCGTGATGGAAGTCCGTACGGTCGGCCCGTCTCTGGGGCAGGACTCCAAGGATAAATCGGTGACAGCTTTCACAATCGGGCTGACGCTGGTCGTTCTTTTCATGCTCGGCATCTACCGCATGGCGGGCTTTGTGGCCGATGTGGCGCTGCTCGTATATGTGCTGATCCTGCTGGGCATCCTGTATATGCTGAGCGCGACGCTCACACTGCCGAGCATTGCCGGCATCATCCTGTCCATCGGTATGGCTGTCGATGCGAATGTCCTGATCTTTGAACGGTTCAAGGAAGAGATCGCTTCCGGAAAGGTGCTGCGCCTTGCCGTGCAGGCGGGTTTCAAACGCGCTTTCACGACGATTTTTGACGCGAATATGACCGTCATCATCACGTCGGCGATCCTCTTCTTCCTGGGAAGCGGCACGGTGAAGGGCTTTGCCTTCACACTGGGCCTCGGCGTCGCCGTCAGCATGTTTACGGCGATCACTGTGAGCCGCACGCTCCTGATGTTCCTGATTGACGCGTCGTGGATTCATAACCCCTGGTGGTTCGGAGGCAAAAGGGGGTATGACAGATGAAAAAGTTTAACGTAGTTCATCATTTCAAATACTGGTTTACCCTGTCGGGCTTCCTTGTGGTGATCTCCCTGGCGTCGATCCTGATGAACGGCTTCAATTTCGGCATCGACTTTACAGGCGGTACGATTCTTGACGTGTCTTTCAGCCAGCCGGTGACGGTCGCGGAGGTGCGCGAAGGTCTCAAGAGAGAGAATCTGGAGACGAGCGTGATTCAGCTGTCCGGAGAGACCCAGGAAGAAACCGGGAAAAATGTGATGATCCGCACGCGGAATCTCTCGGCGGAAGAAGCGCAGAAGGTCGTGGCCGATCTGAGTACGCCGGAAAATCCGGCGGAAGTCAACCGTATCGAAACAGTCGGCGCGGTGATCGGTTCGGAGATCACGAAAAATACGCTCCTCAATGTGGTGCTTTCCTTTGGTTTCCTTATTGCTTACATGTCTTTCCGGTTTGAACACCGCATCGCCATTTCCGCCATTACGGCGATTTGTCATGATATTCTCATGGTTCTCGGCGTATTTGCCTTTTTCCAGCTGGAGATCGACGGGTCTTTCCTGGCGGCGATCCTGACGGTGCTGGGGTATTCCATGAATGAATCGGTCGTTATTTTTGACCGTATCCGTGAGAATCTGCACACCCACAGGAAAACGGACAGCTACGAAGTACTGGCCAATGATTCGATCCGCCAGACGATCCGCAGAAGCTGCTACACCCTGACGACGACCATGTTCGCCGTGGCATCGCTGTATTTCTTCGGCGGGGATACGACGAAGAATTTCGCGCTCGTTATGATGATCGGCTTCATCAGCGGCGCGTACTCTTCCATCTGCGTGGCTACATCCATCTGGGTGAAATGGCATGAACGCGGAAACAGCGCGAGAAATGCCGGACTCCACCCGGCGAAGCAGAAAAAAGAACCGGAAAACGCATAATGGATAAAAAGCTCTGACGCTTTGCGCGCCGGGGCTTTTTTCGTGCATTCTCCCGCGGGGCGGATTACAATGGACATGTAGGCGCCGGAAAGGCGTGAAAAGGCCGGGAACGGCGGCGGAAAGGAGAACGTATGAAAAAAATCGCGTTTTACGGGAAAGGCGGCATCGGAAAATCGACGACCGCTTCCAATGTATCGGCAGCGCTCAGCCTGATGGGGAAGCGGGTGTGCCAGATCGGATGCGACCCGAAAAATGATTCCACCCGGCTGCTCCTGGGGCACATCTGCCGGGAGACAGTGCTCGATCAGGTGCGGGCTTCCGATCCGGAAGCGATCCGCCCGGAGGATATTGTGCACACCGGGTGGAACGGCGTGACCTGTGTGGAGGCCGGCGGGCCGGAACCGGGCGTGGGCTGCGCGGGCCGGGGCATCATCGTGGCTCTCCAGCTGCTGGATCGGCTGAAGGCGCTGCCCGACGCCGACGTGACGCTCTATGATGTGCTCGGCGACGTGGTGTGCGGAGGATTTGCCATGCCCATCCGCGAGGGATACGCTACGGATATTTATATCGTGTCTTCCGGCGAGCTCATGTCGCTCTACGCGGCGAACAACATCGCGAAGGGCGTCCGCCGGTTTGCCGCCCGGGGAAGGGTGCGCCTGGCCGGGCTCATCGGGAACAGCCGGAATACGCCGGGCGAACGGGAACTGCTTATGGAATTTGCGGAGCGCCTGAATACAAGGCTCATCGCATTCATACCGCGGGACAGGATCGTGAATCTTGCGGAAAATCACCGCCAGACGGTGCTCCAGTACGCGCCGGAGTCAGCGCAGGCGGAGGTATACCGTCAGCTGGCGGAAGCGATCTGGGAGAATACGGCGCTGTCCGTGCCCACTCCGATCACTTTTGATGAGCTGGAAAAGCTGGTGATGAAGTATGGCACTGAAAACTAAGTGGCTTCTTACGAAAAACCAGTCGTGCAGCTGTCCCATGCCGGGGGTGTATCGGGCACTGGCTTTTTCGGAAGGATGCGCGGTGATCTTTCACAGCCCCAAGGGGTGCGCGCAGATCGCGTCGACCATGGATATCGGCAGCCAGTTCCGCATGATCGGCGAAGGACGGCGGGAATGGCTGGACGCGGCGCCGCTTTTGTCATCGGCACTTCGGGAGAAGGACTGCATTTTCGGCGGAACCGAACGCCTGGAGGGGGTCATCCGCTATGCCGCGGACACGTATCATCCCGAATGCATCGCCGTAGCGACGTCGTGTATGGCCGGGGTCATCGGAGACGATGTGGAAGCGGTCTGCGAAGACGCGGAAGCGGAGCTGGGGATCCCCATCCTGCTGTGTCCGGCGGCAGGCTTTCTCGGCGGAGCGTATGAAGACGGCGTCCGTGCCATGATGGAGCAGATCATCCGGCGCTTTTTCCGCCCGCAGGCCCATGTGCCGGGACGTGTGCTGCTTCTGGGAGACCAGATGGGGCCGTGGGGGCAGTACGCGTCGGAAGTCAAAGAAATGCTCCGATGGTTCGGGCTGGATGCGAAATGGCAGTTTCCCGGCTATGTGCCTTTCAGGGAGTGGCCGGATATCCCTTCAGCATCGCTGGGGATCATCCTCGGCACGGCAGGGCATCCGCGCGGGGCCATGGAGGAGACGGCGGAAACGCTGGAGAGAGAATTCGGAATTCCCTTTCTCCCGCCCGTTTTTCCCACGGGATGGGAAAATACGCGGCGCTTCATTCGAACGCTGGCGGCTCGGCTCGGACGGGAAGAGGACGGAGAATCGCTTATCCGGGAAAAGGAGGAGGAGATCTTCCGCGCGGTACGGGACATGCTGCCGGCAACGGAAGGGAAGAGCGCGGTCATCGGCATAGGCCGGACGACGGACCGGTACGATCCGGCCGATACGATCCGTTCTCTGGAGCGGCTGCGCATGCGGCTTTCCGCCGTTGTTCTTTACGATAATCTCGCAGGAGCAGGCCGTGAGGCTGTGGCGCGGGCTGTGCGCGGCGCGTCCTCCGCGCCGATCCTTTCCGCGGAAGAAGGGCGGGAAGCCATTCGCGGGGCGGATATCCTCCTCACGACGGACGAGCTTCTCGAGCCCGGGACGAAGCAGCTTTTTATCCCCATGGTGGCGCTGGTCGGCGCGTCAGGAGAGACGGCCATGCTCCGGGGAATATACCGGACGCTCTGCCGGTACGGAGATAAAGGAGGAATCGCCTATGTCTGAAACGGAATGGGAAGCGGCGTGCCATCATACCGATACCTGCGCGCTCACCGGCTCGGCGGCTTTTTTCATGGGCATACCGAAAAGCCACGTCTTGGTGAACGGGCCGATATGGTGTTACTTTTACGCGCTCCGCTATCTGGAAGACGCGGCGGGGTATCTGTCTTCCCATGTGACGTGCACGCAGCCGCCCGGGACCGCCGTGATATACGGCACGGAAGACGATCTGATCCGCGGATTTCAGGCGATCCGGGCTGCGGATACGCCGGAGAGGGTCTTTGTGGAGAATAATTGCGGCATCAGCATGATTGGCGATGACATCGCGGGGATCGCGGCGCAGGCGGACCTGCCCTGGCCGGTGTACGCGGCGGACAGCGGCGGCGTGAAAGGCGGATTTGCCGGCGGCTGGGCGCAGGGACTGGCTCTTGCCGTTTCGGAAATGAAGCCGCAGAAGCGGCGGCCGCTCGCGGTAAACGTGCTGGGGGCGACGCCTTTTCTCCTGAAAGGGAGGGAAGACGCGGCGGAGATACGCCGTCTTTTGCAGGCGGCCGGTTATGAAGTGATTTCCATGCCCGGCGCGGGGAGCCCGTGGGAAGACATCATGCGCGCTCCGGCGGCGGCGCTCAATCTGGTCATACGGGATGAGCTCGCCCTTGATGCGGCGCGGCGGATGGAGAAAGAATTCGGCGTGCCGTACCTGTCCGTAGGGATTCCTTACGGCATGAAGGGGACGAAGCGGTGGCTCGCGCGCATCGAGGAAGCGCTTCCGGGAAGCGGCGGCGCGTCTCTTGCGGAGGAGATCGACGCCCGGCACACCCATATGCGGCATATCGCCATGGATAGGGAATCTCTCTGGGGGCCGCTCTGGTTTGACCGCATCCTCGTGTCGGCGCTCCCGTCGGAAGCGGCGGGCATCGCCGAAGCGGTTCGCGGCGAATGGGCGGATACGGGACGGCTCATGGTGCACCTTCAGCACGGGGCGGCTGTGACCATTCCGGCGGCGGACGAAGTGCTCACAGCGGGGCGGGATGACGCGGCGATCGGCGCGGCCTATGAGCGCTGGGAGGGCGGTCTTGTCATGGCGAGCACCCATGAGGAATCGCGGCTCATCCGGCTGGGAAAGCCCTTTCTGGCCTGTCCCATAGCGTACCCCTCGGCGAATCATCTTTTCTTGTCTGATTTGCCTTTCTGCGGTGTCCGCGGCGCGGAATATCTGTACGAACGGCTCTGGAATGTGAAACTTGCGGAAACGATGCGGCCGTTTCGGCATGGCCGGAGGGAATGACGGCCCGGCCGGCAGGGAGCGCCCGTCCCTTTGCGGGCGGGGGCTTTTTTATTGTCGGCGTTCCGCCGGAGGCGGCGAAATATTTCCGCAAGCCGGGAGACGGCGGGCAGGTGGATTTTTTTGATGGTTCATCATACAATAGCGGAAGAGAAAAATTTGTTCAGTGTATAAGGAGAGCGGCGGCAGTGATGAAAAAGGAATGGGCAGCGGAGAAACAGAAGAGCGGACGCCGTATGATTCTGGGTGCGGCCGCGGCGGTCGGTTCCTGTCTGGCCTGCACGTTTGCGGATATGTTTATCAAATGGCTGCCTGCGGTCAGCTCGGGAGAGCTGACTTTTTTCCGCGGCGTTTTCGGCGTGCTGTTTCTCCTCGGCTGGAGTCTGAAGACAAAGGAGCGGATCATCGGCGGCGGACATAAGACGCTGCTCTGCCTGCGCGGGCTGCTGGGCGGCCTCGGTCTGTACTTTTTTATTTTGTCCGTGCAGAGGCTGACGCTGGGAGACTGCCAGATCCTGGCGCAGCTGTCCGCGTTTTTCATGTGCCTGCTTTCGCCGATTTTTCTGAAAGAAAAACTGCCAAGAAAAGCGGTGCCGGGACTTTTTGCCATCGCGGCGGGGACGCTGTGTGTGCTCCAGGTCTGGAATTTCAGCAGCTTTAATGTGTATTCCCTGTACGGGCTGCTGGGCGCGTTTTTTTCCGCGGCGGCGTATGTGGTCATCGGGAAACTGGCGGAAAAGGGAATGATGGGCAGCCGGGAGATCGTTCTGTATTTCCAGATGTTCTGCATTTTTCTCGGGTGGCTGCTCATGGACGGAGAATTTTCCATGCCTTCCGGGACGGAGTGGCTGTGGATCGCGGGGATGAGCTTTTTCGCGCTGGTCTCCCAGGTGCTGGTCACGTGGGCCTTCCAGCACATGAATTCGGTCGTCGTATCGTTTCTTCTCTATTTTGAACTGCTGTTTCATATCTTTTTCGGATGGGCCGTATGGGATGAAATCCTCTCCCTCTCGTCTGTTGCGGGCGGCCTGATGATCATGGCCGGATCGGCGCTGCTGATTCTCCATCCCCGAAAAATGGAGGCATAATCGATGGACATGATCCGGGTGCTGATGCACTATTATAAAAATTACCGGCTCCTGCTGGCGGGTGTGATCGCGGGGACATTTGCGTTTTCCGCGCTGGATCTTTTATTCCCGGTCGTCGTGCGGGATATCATCGGCCGGGTGCTTCCGTCCGGCGAGATGGACGCGCTGCTGATGGAGACGGCGCTCCTTCTTTTCCTGTACGCGGCGGGATTCGCCGTGCAGTACGGGGTCTCTTATTACGGGCACGTCATGAGCGCCGGGATTGAGCATGATATGCGCCGCGACGCGTTCGCCCACATCGAGGGCCTGTCGTTTTCTTATTTTGATAATGAGAAGACGGGGAATCTGCTGTCCAGGATCACGGGAGATATCACGGAGATCAGCGATCTGTCCTTCCGGGGGCCCAATGATGTGCTGATCTGCTTCGTGACCATGGCGGGGACTCTGGCGATCATGCTGGCCATGAATTGGCAGCTGGCGCTGCTCATTGGCGCGCTGCTGCTCTTAAAGACGGTGCAGACGTTCCGGACAAATCGGAAAATGAAGCGCGCTTTCCGCAGAAATCGGGAAAAAATGGGGGAAGTCAGCGCGCGGGTAGAGGAGAGCATTTCCGGCGTCCGTCTGACGAAGGCCTTTGCCCGCGAGCCTTATGAGCTGGAGCGGTTCAGCGAAAAAAGCGACGAGCTCCGTCAGACGCGGTGCGCCTCTTATCGGCTGGTTGCCCTTTTTACGGCGGGGATCAATTTTTTCACGAACTTTATCAATGCCGCTGTCCTTCTGGCGGGGGGAATCATGATCTCGGCGGGGAGTCTGTCTTTCTCCGACTTTGTGGCATTCCTGCTGTATGTGAATATTTTCATGAAACCGGTTTTCCGCCTGACGATCCTTGCGGAAGTCTATCAGCGGGGCATGGCCGGACTGGGACGCTTTCGGGAGATCATGGACATCAGGCCGGAGATCAACGATCCGCCGGAGCCGAAGCGGCTGGGAAACGGGAAGTCAGATATCGTCTTCGATCATGTGACGTTCGGTTATCTGCCGGAGCACCGGGTCCTGGAGGACGTGAGCTTTACCATTGAAGCGGGGAAGACCACCGCTTTTGTCGGGGAGACCGGCGCGGGGAAAAGCACGGTGGCGAGCCTGCTCCTCCGTTTCTATGATCCGCAGGAAGGACGCATTCTCATCGGCGGGACGGATATCCGGGACTGCCCGCAGCGGGAACTGCGGGAAAAGATCGGCATCGTGCAGCAGGATATTTTCCTCTTTTCCGATTCCGCGGCGGATAATATCGGCTATGGGAAAAGCGGCGCTTCGCGGGAAGAGATCGAGAGAGCGGCCCGCATGGCGGCGGCGGATGAATTCATCCGTGAGCTCCCGGAAGGGTACGACACCCTTGTGGGCGAGCGGGGCGTCAAGCTGTCGGGCGGACAGAAACAGCGCATCGCCATTGCCCGGGTGTTTCTGAAAGACCCGTCTATCGTGATCTGGGACGAGGCGACATCGGCGCTGGATACGGAGACGGAGAAACAGATCCAGGCGGCGTTTGACACGCTCTTGCGGAACCGGACGGCTGTCGTCATCGCGCACCGCCTGTCGACAGTGAGAAACGCGGACCGCATCATCGTCCTCGGGCAGGGACACATTCTGGAAGACGGCACCCATGCGGAATTGATGAAGAAAAAAGGAAAATATTACCAGCTCTGTCTCGCGCAGGAGAAATCGGGGAACGGGGGAAGCTGAATCCGTCTTGACAAAATTTCTCTTTTCTTCTATAGTAAGCACAATAAATGCAGTGACAGAGACATGATGACAGGAAGGTTTTCTGAAGAGAGTCCGTGGCCGGTGAGAACGGATGGAGGCGTCCCGTCGTTACCCCTCCGGAGCAGGACTGCGGAAGCACAGTATGCGGTCCCGGATGGCTTCGTTAACGGCCGATGAGTGATTCTGAGGAATCAATTTGGGTGGAACCACGGAAGACAGCTTTCGTCCCTTGCGGACGGGAGCTTTTTTGTTTGGGAGATGAGGACGTCCCAGGTCCGCCATTTCCCGGGAAAGGAAGATACAAATGGTCAAGATCTTTTTGAAAGACGGAAAAGAACTCGATTTTGAAAAGGAAGTGCCGCTTTTTGAAGCTGTGAAGAGCATTTCCAACAGTCTGGCGAAAAACGCTGTGGCGGCCAGTGTGGACGGAGAACTGAAGGATCTGCGCGATCCCGTCAAGGACGGCGCGCATGTGGAATTTTTCACGAAGGAAGATAAGGAAGGCCTTTTCACGCTGCGCCATACCTGCTCTCATGTGCTGGCGCAGGCGCTGGCGCATCTGTATCCGGGGATCAAATTTGCCATCGGACCGGCGATCGATACGGGCTTCTACTATGATGTAGACAGCGACCATGTATTCAGCCAGGATGACTTCGACGCCATTGAAAAGGAAATGGCGAAGATCATCAAGGAAAATCTCCCGCTGGAAAAGAAAGTGGTATCCCGGGAAGAAGCGCTGGCGTATTTCAAGGAGAATCACCAGGACTACAAGGTCATGCTGATCGAAGACCTGCCGGAAGATGCGGAGATCTCCCTCTATACGCAGGGCGATTTCACCGATCTCTGCGCGGGCCCGCACGTCCGCTCGACCGGCAAGATCAAGGCGTTCAAGCTCATGACCGTAGCGGGCGCGTACTGGCGCGGCGACGAGCACAATAAAATGCTGCAGCGCATCTACGGCACCGCTTTCTACAGCAAAGAAGAACTGGAACATTTCCTCTTCGTCCGCGCGGAAGCGGAAAAGCGGGACCACAGAAAGCTCGGCAAGCAGCTCGATCTCTTCAGCTTCCATGAAGAGGGCCCGGGCTTCCCGTTCTTCCATCCGAAGGGCATGATCCTCCGCAATCTGCTGATGGAATATGAAAGAGAACTGTTCAAAAAATATGACTATGAAGAGATCATGACGCCGGTCATTCTCTCCAAGAAGCTCTGGCTCCAGTCCGGTCACTGGGATCACTACAGAGAAAATATGTACTTCACCCAGATCGACGGAGAAGATTACGCGGTCAAGCCGATGAACTGCCCCGGCGGAATCCTGTATTTCAAGACGAAACAGAGAAGCTATAAGGAACTGCCGAAGAGAGTCGGCGAATTCGGACTCGTCCACCGCCACGAACTGCACGGCGCGCTGCACGGTCTCTTCCGCGTTCGCTGCTTCACACAGGATGACGCGCACATCTTCATGACGCCGGAACAGATGGAGAAGGAAGTCATCGGCACGCTCCACATGTATCAGGATCTGTACAGCGTATTCGGCCTGCAGTATCATGTGGAACTCTCCACCCGTCCGGAAAACTCCATGGGCTCCGACGAGTTGTGGGATATTTCCACCAATGCTCTCCGCAACGCCATCGAACATGCCGGTGTACCGTATGTGATCAATGAAGGAGACGGCGCATTCTATGGGCCGAAACTGGATTTCCATATCGAAGATTCACTGGGACGCACCTGGCAGTGCGGCACGATCCAGATGGATATGCAGCTGCCGGAACGGTTCGACGTCAATTACATCGGCGAAGACGGCGAGAAGCACCGCGCCGTCATGATCCACCGCGCGGGCTACGGCAGCCTGGAACGCTTCCTCGGCATCCTGATCGAACATTTCGCAGGCGCGTTCCCCGTGTGGTTCGCTCCGGTGCAGGTCAAAGTCATCCCGGTGGCGCAGAAACATTTGGAATACGCGAAAGATGTGGCGGACACGCTGGCTGAATCGAATATCCGTGTGGAACTGGAAGACGCCAATGAAACACTGGGATACAAGATCAGAAAAGCGCAGACGGAAAAGGTGCCGTACATGCTGATCATCGGCGATAAGGAAGTGAAAGGCCGCACCGTTTCCGTGAGAAGCCGCAGAGACGGCGACGAAGGCAGCCAGATCCTGCCGATCTTCATCGCCCGCCTGATCAATGAGATCAAAGAACGGAGCTTATAATGATGCGGGAACTGCAGAGCGCCGACGTGGGCCGCGCCGCGCTCCGGATGGCGCTGTCGGAAACGCGGGCCGATGAGACGGTGCTCCGCGAAAAACTGGCGCAGGAGGGAATACGGGCCGTGGCCGTCAATTTCGGAGGCCGGTTTCCCGATATCCTCCCGAAGATTTTTGAATCGGCCATCGTGGCGGCGCAGCGGCAGGGCGTCATCTCCGACACGCACGTAGGCGACGGCGCCGTGCTCGGCGCGGTGGAATCCGCCATCGAGCAGATCAAACTGAAAGCGCTGGGCATGAATGTGGGCGGAAAGATCGGCATCGCCCGCTGGAACGAGCACCTCTGCGTAGCGATCTATGTGGGCGTCGGCGTGCTCCGCTTCAACGAAGTGGCGGTGGGCATGGCGCACCGGGCGCTGCGAAACGATCTGGGGGAATAAACACGGAGATTTCTTCGGGAAATGCGGGAATTTTCTTGACAAACAGAGAGAAGACCGATACAATATCATACGTATCTATTGCAAGAAGAAGTCATCCGCTTCTCACCTTACAAGGCTCGCGCTACTAAGGTCACGTATGAATTCAGGGCGGACGGCTGCGGCTGTCCGCTTTTTCCTTGCAATGAAGACTTTTTCGGAGGTGAAAACAATAAGTAAGGAACTCAGTATCAATGAAGAGATTCGTGCCCGCGAGGTTCGGGTCGTCAGCGATACAAACGAACAGTTGGGGATCATGGCTCTTCGGGATGCAATTCATCTGGCAGAAGAAAAAGGGCTCGACCTCGTAGAGGTGGCGCCGAACGGCAAGCCCCCGGTGTGCCGCATCATGAACTACGGCAAGTACAGATATGAACAGCAGAAACGGGACAAGGAAGCCAAGAAAAAGCAGAAGGTCTTCCAGATCAAAGAAGTCAAGCTTCGCCCGAATATTGAAGATCATGATTTCTTTGTAAAGCTGAAGCATGCGCAGCGTTTCCTCGCCGAAGGGAATAAAGTCAAGGTGACCATTATGTTCCGCGGCAGAGAAATGACCCATCCTGAGCTCGGGAAAGACGTCCTTGACCGTGTGGCAAAAGAACTCGGGGATACGATTGTTCGCGAAAAACCGCCGAAAATGGAAGGCCGCAATATGACGATGGTCATTGCGCCGAAAGCTTGATAAAAGGAGAGATTGATTATGCCGAAAATGAAAACCCGCCGCGCAGCGGCAAAGCGCTTTACTGAAACCGGCTCCGGCCAGTTCAAGAGAAACAAAGCATTCCACAGCCACATTCTTGAAAAGAAGTCTCCGAAGAGAAAGAGAAATTTCAGAAAAGCAGCAATGATTTCCAAATCTGATTACAAGCGCGTAGTAAGAATGCTGCCGAACGGCTGATAAAGGAGGATTTTAAGAATGGCAAGAGTAAAAAGCGGACTCACCAATCACGCAAGACATAAAAAGATTCTGAAACTGGCAAAGGGTTACAGAGGCGCCCGTCATTCCCAGTTCCGCAAAGCCAATGAACTGGTCATGAAGGCTCTCTACTATGCAAGAAGAGACCGCAGAGCGAAGAAGAGAGAATTCCGTAAGCTTTGGATCATCCGTATCAATGCGGCAGCCCGTCAGAACGGCCTGACTTACAGCAGACTGATCGCAGGACTGAACAAGGCAGGCATCGAAGTGAACCGCAAGATGCTTTCTGAACTGGCGATCCATGATCCGGCAGCTTTCACCAAGCTGGCTGAAGCGGCAAAGAATGCATAATGAAAGAAAAGATGTGCTCATGGGGCACATCTTTTTGCGTGGACATGATGGATATAAAGAAAGGAAGCGCAGAGAAGATCGGCCAGTGGCTCGCTCTCGTGGAGAAGGAAAAAGATGGATTCCCTGGTCTGGAAACGGAAGAAGGGCTGCGGCAGTTCAGGGACAGCGTCCTTGCGCACATGGAGCGCGGCGCGGCTCTGGAAGCGCGCGAAGCGGGGCGGCTCGCGGGCGTGCTGCTGTTTGACCGGGAAGGACGGACGCTGGATTTCCTTGCGGTGGAAAGGGAGCACCGCAGGAAGGGGATCGGCAGGGCTCTCTGCCTGAAAGCGCTGGAAGAAATGCCGGAGGGGGATATTGCGGTGATCACCCATCCGCCGGAAGCGGAAAGAGGACATGCGGCCCGGGCGTTTTATCGGTCGCTCGATTTTGAAGAAGAGGAGCGGATAGAAATTTTCGGCGCGCCCGCGCAGGTCTTCTGGCTGCGGCGGTAAATCGGAACAGCAAAAAAGGACAGTTTCAAGCTGTCCTTTTTTATTGATTTAGCAGATGATGTTTTTCTGACGCCCTTCCGCCCAGGCGCGGATATTGTCAAAAACGATGCCCGCGCGCCGTTCCATGGCTTCCTTGCTGAAGAAACCGATGTGCGGCGTCAGGATGCAGTGAGGGGCGGAGAGGAGCGGATGGTCGGCCGGAAGCGGCGGCTCCGTGTCGTAGACGTCGATGCCGGCCCCGGCGATGCGTTCTTCCCGGAGAGCCTCTGCCAGGGATTCCGCATCGAGCACGGGGCCTCTGGCCGTATTGATGAGGATGGCCGTCTTTTTCATCAGGGCGATTTCCTTTTTCCCGATGATCCCCTTTGTTTCCGATGTGAGGGGAAGATGGATGGAAATGATGTCGCTCGTCCGGAGGACGGTCTCCAGATCGGCGTAATGAATGGCTTCATCTTTCGGCGTGCGGTTGTAGCCCCAGACGTCGCAGCCGAAGGCCCGCGCGAGTTCTGCCGTGCGCTGCCCGATCGCGCCGGTGCCGATGATGCCGAAGCGCTTGCCCGCCAGTTCTCCGCCGAGAAATGCGCTGCCGGAACCGCCGCTGCGGGTGGCTCTTTCCGCGTCGGGAATTTCACGGAGCAGAGAGACAGCCATGCCGAAAACGAGTTCCGCTACCGCTTCCGTGGAATACCCGGCACAGTTGGATACGGCGATGCCGTGTTCCCGGCAGTAGTCGATATCGGCGTGATCCACCCCTGTAAAGGCGATGCAGAGGTATTTGAGCGCCTCTGCGCAGGACAGCGCTTCTTCGCGGCAGGGATAATTGGTGATGACAGCAGCGTCGGCGGATGCGAGGCGGCGGCCCAGCTCCTGCTGATCCTGCGGACGGTCATGGAAGATCTCCACGTCCCACCCTTCTCCGCGGAGAGGAGAGGAAAGCGTTTCCAGCAATTCGCCGGAAACGGCGAGCGGTTCGGCAATGACTAATTTCATGATGGCTCCTTTCAGATAAAAAATCAGAATGTATGGCTTCTTCTGCGGGAGCAGAAGGAAGAAAACGATAAGAGCGCCCGGCTCGGCAGCTGCGACCAGAATACGCCCGCCGTCATGCAGAGCACGCCGACGAATTCCCGAGACGTCATGGTCTCGCCGAGAATGAAGACGCCGCCCAGTCCGCCGAAGACCATTTCCAGGCTGAGGAGCATGGAGCATTCGGTCGGCGGCAGGTGTTTCTGACCGATGATCTGCAGCGTATAGGCCGCGCCAGTCGATAAAAGGCCCGTGTACAGGATCGGCTGCCATGCGGCGAGCAGCGCCTCCGGGCGGATGGTTTCAAACAGAAGCGCTCCCGCCAGATTGATTATGGCGCAGACGAGAAACTGCCCGGCCGCGATTTCGACGGGATCGTACCGGACGGACGCGTAATCGAGGTACAGAATGTGCGCGGAGAAGCAGAATGCGCAGAGAAATACGAGAAGATCGCCAGTGCCGACGGTCAGGGCTTCCGTGACGGACAGAAAATAGACGCCCGCCATGGCGAGCGCCGCGCCGATGACATGATTCACGCGGAGGACATTTCCCAGGAAAAGTCCGAAGAGCGGCACCATGAGAATGTATGTGGCGGTGATAAAGCTGGCTTTGGATGCCGTCGTATAAAGAATGCCGCACTGCTGGAGGATCGTGCCGGCGGAAAAAATAAGGCCCGCAAAGAGGATGCCCAGCCACCGGGGGAAAGCCGCTTTGACAGGCGGCGCTTCGCGGCGGCTCAGCAGGAGCACCGGCAGCAGCGAGACCGCGCCGAGCAGGGAGCGGGCGGCGTTGAAGGTGAGCGGCCCGATGTCATTCATGGCGACGGACTGCGCCACGAACGCAAAGCCCCAGATCATCGCGGTGAGTATGAGAAGAAGACGATATTTCATCAGTTAAAATTCCGAGCCTGCTCTCCGTGTGGAGCGGCTCGCTCCATTTCATCAATATTTCCTGACCTATTATATATTTACGCGTATTTTTTGTCGATTCACAGACAGATTCCTGCGGACGGAAGAATACGCCTTGCGCTTTTCCTGTCCGGCAGGTATAATACACTCGTTGTGAACTGTGTCTTAGTTTTTCGAGACTCCGACGAATTACTCAGATACGGCAATTTTCCATACAGGAGGAGAATATTATGCTTACAGCAGAACAGAAAAAAGAAGTTATTGAACAGTATGCGACTCATGAAGGCGACACGGGATCTCCGGAAGTACAGATCGCGATCCTCACGAAGAGAATCGTTATCCTCACGGAACATCTGAAGGAACACAAGAAAGATCATCATTCCCGCCGCGGCCTGCTGAAAATGGTCGGCCAGCGCAGAAACATGCTCGACTACCTCCGCCGCACGGACATCGAAAGATACAGAACCCTCGGCGCGAAGCTGGGCCTGCGTCTGAAATAAGAATGGAAAAATGCAGCGTGTCATGCGCTGCATTTTTGATTGCCTGAAAAAGAATCCGAAAGAGAAACGAATTTCCTTGCGCTCTTTCTGTATAATAAAAAAGTAGAAAAAGAAAGGAAAGGAAGCGGGGAAAATGGACGAGAAAGATGAAGCGCGGATGGATGAAGCCGTAAGAGAGCTGCTGAAAGATCCGGTAATGGTGAAAGAGGTCGCGAAGATGCGTGACCGGGGCATGTCTGAGACCTACGTGCAGAATTGGCTCCGCCAGATCGCGGCGCTGAATCAGACGGGAAAGAAATAAGCGGAAGGGAAAAAAGTACCTTCCGCTTTTTGTATGCTGAAAACCCCCGGTTTCACCGGGGAGTTCCCTAGAGCTTCTAGCTATGAGGAAAGTGTTACATAAAAAAGACCTCCCTGTATAGTACAAGAGTCAGTCTGTCAAAATGACAAATGTACGAAAAGGGAGGTCTTTTTTATGGACGATGTGAAAAGTTTATCACATACGAAATGGAATTGTAAGTACCATATAGTTTTTGCGCCAAAGTATAGAAGGAAAGTGTTTTATGAACAGGAAAGAATGGAAATCGGACAAATATTAAGGACGCTGTGCAAAAGGAAAGAAGTAAATTTGTTAGAAGCCGAGGCATGTCCAGATCATATCCACATACTGGTGGAGATACCGCCTAAAATCAGCATATCCAATTTTATGGGGTATCTGAAAGGGAAAAGCAGCCTGGCGATTTATGAGAAATGGGGGAATATGAAATACAAGTATAAAAGGAGATCATTCTGGTGTCGAGGATACTATGTAGATACGGTAGGAAAAAATACGAAAAAGATCAGAGAATATATCCAGAATCAATTGAGAGAAGACAAAGAACTGGATGAAATGACGTTGAATTTAACCGACCCGTTTACGGGTAACAAGAAATAAGATGCACGGACAGACTGACAAAGGAGCGCGGGGACGCGCTGCCGGTAGAACAGGCGCTTTGTGCCGCATGTGAAATACCCCCGGCTACGCCGGGGGATATTTTTTTTCATGCGGCAGAGGCATTTGAACGGATTCGTTATAAGTATTGGGAATTTAAGATGCGGCGGGGTATAAAGAAGACAGAACCAGCGGAAAGCGGAAGAAGGGAGAGGGAAAGATGAAAAAATGGATGACAGCATGCTGCCTGGGGCTGGCAGCGGCCGCCGCGGCGGGATGCGGCGCGACGGGAGCGGCTTCCGGGAATCCGGCGTCTCCGGAGACAACTGTGCAGAGGGAAGAGATTTTATCGGAGGACAGTAAGGAAATGAAACAGATTCGCATAGAAGACGGGGCAGGACATGCCGCGGTATTTGAATTGAACGGAAGCGGCGCGGCGGAGGCGCTGTACGCCCAGCTGCCTCTTACGGTACAAGTGGAGAATTTCAGCAGCAATGAAAAAATTTTTTATCCGGCGGAACTTCCTCTGACGGATACGCCCCATCCGGCGGAACCGGAAGCGGGCGTGCTGGCGTATTATGCGCCATGGGGAAATGTAGTCATGTTCTATGATTCTTTCCGCCCGAACGGGGATCTCTACGAATTGGGACACGCGGTTGCCGGGACGGATCAGATCGCGCTGTTTTCCGGCGAGCTGCATGCGGCGGCGCTGTAAGAGCCCGCCGGCAGTGAATCGAAGAAGCCGTCAGGCCTGTAAGGGCCGGCGGCTTTTTGCGTGCCTGCATTCTGTTTTCGGGTGAGGCGGAATGTTTATAAAAAACAGTTTCCATGTGTTCAGAAAAGGTATATATTTTATACAAGAAGAAATTGAAAGTTTTGTTTGATGAAATATATTTTTCTGTATGTAGAGGCCGGCTTATTCGGCGGAAGAGGATCCGCGGGGCGGGCCGGAGCCAGAGGTGAGAAAATTGCTGTTGAAAGACGGGCAGGTCGGGATGTCTTACGCGGTGGAGGCGACGCATCTTCCCTTTCAGCTGGAGCGGCGTCTGGAAGCGCTGGGTATGACCAGAGATACGCGGATCTCCGTGCTGAACCGCAAAGGGAAAGGGATACTGATCATCAAGCTGAGAGGCAGCCGTTTTGCGCTGGGCTATAACATTACGAAGAACATTGAAGTGAAAGCGGGTGAACCGGTTGGGTGAGAGGGAGATAACCGTCGGCTTTATCGGAAATCCGAACTGCGGCAAGACCACTCTTTTTAACGCGTATACCGGAGCGAATCTGAAAGTGGCGAACTGGCCCGGCGTTACCGTGGAGAAAATGGAAGGGGAGGTCGAAGAGGAGGAAGATCATGTCCATATCCATCTGGTCGATCTGCCCGGTACGTACAGCCTGACTTCCTATACGATGGAGGAGACGGTGGCCCGGCAGTGCATCCTGAGCGGGCAGGTCGACGTCATCATCAATGTGGTCGACGCGTCGGCGCTGGAGCGCAGCCTGTATCTGACGCTGCAGCTTCTGGAATTGGGGCGTCCTGTGGTGATGGCGCTCAATATGATGGACATCGTGGAAAAGCGGGGTATGGAGATTGATCTCCACCGTCTGCCGGAATTGCTCGGCACCCCGGTGATCCCGATTTCTGCCCGGCAGCGCCGCGGGCTGGATATCCTTCTTCATGCGGCGGTGATGCACGAAGGGAGCACCGGCCCGGATCGGCTGATCCATTTCCATAAAGAGGTTTCCCATCACCGGCACGATCATCACGCAGAATATGCCATGGTCTATTCGGATGAGATCGAGGATAAGATCGATCAGATCCTTCCTGTGCTGAAACAAAAATATCCTGATCTCATCAATTACCGCTGGCACGCGCTGAAACTGCTGGAAGGAGACCGGGAGATCTCGGAAAAATATCCTGTGGAGCTTCCGGAAGTGCTGGACCGCAGCTATGAGTCGGAGATTATCAATCAGAAATATGACTTCATCGGAGAGATTATCCGGGAAGTGCTCATTCACAAAGTGCGGCAGGACGTGCTTACGGAGCGGGCGGATAAGGTGCTGACGAGCAATGTCTGGGGCATCCCCGTATTTCTCGGCATCATGGCGGTGACCTTTTTTCTGACCTTTACGATCGGCGACTGGATCAAGGGATTTTTTGAGGCGGGCATCGGCTGGCTTTCCGAAGGAGCAGGTTCCTTCCTGCTTCATGTCGGCGCGGGAGAGATGGCGACGTCTCTTCTGGTGGACGGCATCATCGGCGGCGTCGGGACAATCGTCACTTTTCTGCCCAATATCCTCATCCTTTTCCTGTGCTTGGCGCTTCTGGAGGACAGCGGCTACATGGCGCGGGTGGCGTATGTGATGGAAGATATCATGAGCCGCCTCGGGCTGTCGGGGAAGGCTTTCATCCCCATGCTTCTCGGATTCGGATGCACCGTGCCGGCTGTCATGGCGTCGCGGGCGCTGGAAAATAAGCGGGACCGCTACAAGGTCATGCTCGTCACGCCGTTTATGAGCTGCAACGCCAGGCTGACGATTTATATTCTCTTTTCGGAAATGTTTTTCCCCGGGCACGCCATGCTCGTGGCGTACTCCATGTACCTCATCGGCATCGCGGTGGCGATCGCCGTTTCCTGGATCATCCATCTGCTGGACAGGAAAAACAGCGCGAATTACCTGATGATCGAGCTGCCGGAATATAAACTGCCCGATTCCCGGACAGTAGGCATCTATGTGTGGGAAAAGATCAAGGAATATCTGGAAAAAGCGGGCACCACGATTTTCCTGGCTACGCTTGCCATCTGGTGCCTTCTGAATTTCGGGCCCGGAGGATACGCGGCGGACATGGCGGGCAGCTTCGGGGCGATCCTCGGCAAGGCGCTGACTCCGTTTTTTGCGCCGATCGGTCTTGGCTTCTGGCAGATCGTGGTGGCGCTGATTGCCGGGGTATCGGCAAAAGAAGTAGTCGTTTCCAGCTGCGCCGTGCTTTTCGGCGTGGTCAACGCGAGCGCGCCGGAAGGGATGGCCGCTTTTGCCGAAGCGCTCACCGCCATAGGGTTTGGCCCTTTTAACGCGTTCTGCCTCATGGTTTTCTGCCTGCTGTACATTCCCTGCGCGGCGGCGCTGGCGACGATCCGGAAAGAAGCGGACAGCTGGGCATGGATGGGATTTACCGCCTTTTTCCAGCTGGCGGTGGCATGGATCGTAACTTTTTGCATATATCAAGCGGGTTCCCGTCTGCTGTTCTGACACGGAAAGAAGGAGAAAACGGTGGCGGCATGGATACTGGCGGCGGTACTGCTTTTGTACTGCGGATGGGCGTGCCGGAGAATCTGGCTGCGCCGGAAGAAAAAGCCCGTGGGATGTATGGGCTGTCCGTACAAGGGAACGGCCCGGTGCCGCGGAGAAACGGGGCTCCGCGGCGGCATTGACCGCAGGGGGGCGGCTTTGCGGCGGCGTTCCGTTCCGCGGGAATAAATACAGCGGGGACAGGCGGCGGCAGGCCGCCTTTTCTTCTGCGCATTTTTCCGCAAATTTCTGTCGGATTCTATTCGATGTGGTACAATAAACAGGATATGGACAGGAAGGGAAAAATTTATGAAATCATTTTCCGCGGCAGGCAGAATCGGCATAGATCTGGGGTCATCGCAGACCCGGATCTATGCCGGAAATAAAATCATTCTTTCAGAAAACAGCGCCGCTGTGATCAATAACGTGACCGGCGCGGTAGAAGGATTCGGCGTGGGCGCGCTGGTCCTTTATCACAGAGAACCGGAAAAATACCGCCTGGAGTGGCCGGTGAGCCATGGGACGATCGCCGATTATGATCTGACGAAGGGAATGCTGCAGTATTTCCTTGAAAAAGTCATGCATCATTCCGTGAGCCGCCCGAAAGCGGGGCTGGCGGTCCCCAGCGGGACGAGCACTGTTGTGCGTCATGCGCTGACCGACGCGGCGCTTCACGCGGGAATGAGGGAAGTATACTTGATCTCATCGCCCGCGGCGGCGCTTCTCGGCGCGGGGTGGCCGCTGTCCGGTCCCGCGGCGGCTCTTTCGGTCGTCGTCGGGAGGGATATCACAAACTGCGGCCTCTTTTCCTGCGGCGGCGTCGTAGCGGAAGGGGCGATTCCCTTCGGCGGGTATGATATCGATTACGGTATCCGCACATACATGATGGAGAAACATCATATGATGATCGGCCTGGAAATGGCGGAGACCATCAAACGGGAGATGGCAAGTGTCACGGTGCCGAAAGAAGCGCTGTCCATCAATGTGCGCGGACGGCGCGCGGAAGACGGGGTCGAGCTGATCCTCGTGCTGAGCGCGAGGGAGCTTTATCCCATCATGCAGCTGCTGCTGCTTCCGGTCACGCGGCTGATCAAGCGGATCGTCCGTTCCGCGGAGCCGGAAATGGCGGGAGATCTGCTGAAGAACGGGATCCTGCTCTCCGGCGGCCTGGCGCTGCTGAAAGGCATGAGTGACTGGGTCGCTTCTGAAATCGGCATTCCCGTATTTGTGCCGGAAAATCCGGAAGAAACTGTCGCGGCAGGCTGCTTCCTCGCCCTGAGCGAGTATGAAAAGCTGCCGGATGTGATTGAAAACGGCGAGATGTATTGCGGAAAGGAGTAAGCTTTGTTCTCCTTCGGAAAAAGGAAAATCTTTCTCACGATCCTGATCATTTTATTTATGGGCCTGTGCGGATGGTTCTGGCGGCACAGGGAATCCGTTCCCTTTGTGTCGCAGCCTTTGTCCACCGCGGCGGCGCCTTTTGAGTATGGCATGAGCAGGATCTCTTTTGCCGGAAGGACGGGGATCGGCATGATCGACCAGATCCTGTCCGACTGGGAAGAACTGGAGGCGCTGCGCAGGGAAAACGGCGCGCTGCGGGCCGAGCAGACGGCGTACAGCGGGATCCTGGCGGAAAATATCCGCCTGCGGGAGCTGGCCGGATTTCGGCAGGGCTATAAGCAGTTTACCCTCCTTGGCGCTTCTGTGATCGACAGGGACTACGGGAGCTGGTCGGATACGATGGTCATTGACCGCGGGACGGACAGCGGAATCGCCAAATATATGCCGGTCATTGTGCCGGGAGGCCTCGTGGGGTTCGTGAGCGACGTCTATCTGAATTCGGCGCGGGTGCAGCTCATCACCGATCCGCGCACTTCTGTGGGTGCTGTGGTGCAGCGGCCCGGATCGAGGGTGGCTTCGATCGTTCGGGGGAACGGCAGCCGTCCGGCGCAGATGATTTTTACCAATCTGATCCGTGAAGCAGATATCCTGAAGGGCGACATGCTTGTCACTTCAGGATACGGCGGCGTGTATCCGCCGGGGCTCCTGATCGGGACGGTCGATTCCGTGACCGGCGGCGAGTCGGACACGATCCGCTCTGCGGTCGTGACTCCTGCGGCGGATATGGGCCGGCTGGAAGAAGTGTTCGTCATTACCAGCCAGTTTGAGCGAACACTGCCGCAGAATATTGAAATGACGGCTCCGACGAAAGAGCCGGTCATGAATCCGAATGAAAAACAGGCGGGGGTTTCATAATGTCCAGATGGGGAGCAGTAATCCTGACGGTCTGCCTGACGCTGGCGCAGGGGCCGGGGATCGCCGTGCTGTCAAACGGGAAATGGGTGCCCGATCTATGGATGTCGGCGGTCATTATTTCCGCACTGGCTTTTGAAAAGAGGACGGCTGTTTTCCTGGCGGCTGCGGGAGGACTGATTCAGGATATCCTGACGGGGAATTTTTTCGGACTCCATTTTTTCCCCTATCTGGTGATTGTCCTGATCGTTTCCGCGGCGGTAAAAGTGAGATATAACAGACGCTGGCTGGTTTCCGTGCTGACTGTGGCTGGAGGCTCGGCGGTTTATGTCTTCCTGTCCTGCGGGATCATCCTGCTGAGCGGGGCAGAGCTGTCTCTGTTTAGTTATTTCCTGTACCGGGGTCTGCCGCAGATTCTGCTGAACACGGCGGCGGCCATGGTTCTGCACAGTGTCATTTGGAATATGAAACGGAAATGGGAACCAAAATGGTAAAGAGAAGAGCGATACCGGCCGTGCTGGGGAAGCTGCTCAGGAAACAGGAGGAATCGCGGTATGCGAAAATGATGTATGCCGCCGTTGTTTTGCTCTTGATTCTCGCGGTGCGGCTTTTTTACATGCAGATCGTGGAAGGCGCTTATTATAAAGAGGAGGCGGACGGAAACCGGATTCGGACGATGCCGGTGCAGGCCGTCAGAGGCGTCATGTACGACAGAAACGGCGTCATGCTGGCTGGCTCCAGAGCGGCGTATACGGTCGTGATCCCTGTGGACAGAAAGCAGAAGAAAATGCCGGATGCGGAACTGGACGCGCTGGCGGTGCTGCTGCATATGCCGAAGGAGAAGATCCTGGAAAAAATTGAAGATCACAAAGTTGACTTCGGCCCGGTTCCGCTGATGTACGATGCCGGGATGGATGTGGTCACACAGCTTGCGGAAAGAAAATCAGATTTCCCCGATGTGGATGTGGAAAATCAGCCGCTTCGCATTTACCCGCTGAAAAATGCGGGTGCGCAGGTGCTGGGCTATGTCGGAGAAGCCGGACCGGACGACCGGGATGCCAACGGACAGCCCTATCGGTCAAGAGCACTCATCGGACGGGCCGGGCTGGAGTATAAGTACAATCAGTTCTTGGAAGGGAAAAACGGGAGCCGGCAGGTGGAGGTCGATGCGACAGGCCAGCCGGTACGGTATTTCAGCGGCAGTCCCGTCGTTCCGGGGCACAATATCCGCCTGACACTGGACGCCAATCTGCAGAAGGTCGCGGAGAAAGCCATTCAGGAACAGATCGAATACCTGAACCAGTACAATGTCCATCCGACGGGGGCCTCTGCGGTAGCGGTCGATCCGAATTCGGGGGCTGTCCTCGCCATGGTGAGCTGGCCGGGATTCAATCCGAACCATTTCAGCCGCGGCATCAGTACGGAAGAGTGGAATTCCATCATCAATAATCCCAATCATCCGCTGGAAAACCGGCCGATCGCGGCGATGTACCCGCCCGGTTCCGTATTTAAAGTCATCACCGGGGCGGCGGGACTGGAGGCCAAGGTACTGGATCCGTCGGAGATGATCTACGACAACGGGAAACATTGGCTGATTCCGAAGCAGAACGCCCAAGGCGAAGCTTTCGGCTGGATCAATTTTGATATGGCTATGGCCAAGTCGGACAATGTGTATTTTTATGAGATTGGCCGCCGGCTTGGCATTGACCGTCTGGCAGACATGGCGAGGGCGTTCGGCCTCGGCAGCCGGACGGGGATCGATCTGAACGGCGAGTCGGAAGGAAACGTGGCCAGCGAAGAATATAAAAGGGAAGTCTTCGATGAAGACTGGTACCTGGGCGAGACTTTTGATGCGGCCATCGGGCAGAGCTATAATCTGGCCACGCCGCTGCAGATGACCATGATCTATGCGGCCATCGCGAACGGCGGATTCCGCTATCAGCCGTATCTTGTGAGCCGGGTGGATAATCTGGACGGCACCCCGAATAAGATCTTCGCGCCGACTCAGATTGGGACGCTGCCTGTTTCGCAGGCAAATCTGAAAATATTGCAGGATACGCTCCGCAGTGTCATGAAAAAGGACGGGACGGGCGGATTCCTTTTCGCGGATTACCCCATTGCCCTGGCGGGGAAGTCGGGTACAGCGGAAACGAACGGTCTGGATAACGGCTGGTTCGTGGCGTATGGGCCGTTTGATAAACCGGAGATTGTCGTGCTGGTCATGTTTGAGCACAGCGGGTTCGGCGCGGATTCCGCCGCTCCGGTCGTAAAGAAATTGATGGATGCGTATTTCCATCTGGATAAGCCTGCGCCTGCCGCGCAGGAAGCGGAGGGAAAGAAACCGTGACTGAATGTATCGCACTGGCGTCAGGCAAGGGCGGTGTGGGAAAGACACTGCTTACGGCGGCGCTCGGACTGGCCCTTGCAGAGGAAGGATACCGAGTGCTGCTGGCGGACTGCGACATGGGACTGCGGAATCTGGATATCCCTCTGGGAATGGAGGACAAGCTCCGCTGGACCGTATGGGATCTGGCGCAGGGGAAATGCCTTGAAAAGGAAGCCGTGCTTCCTGTACGGGAAAATCTGGACCTGCTGACGGCTTCCGGCGAAGAAGAATGGAAAGAGATATCCAGGCATGTCCTTTTTACCGTGTTTGAAGACATGCAGGGGAAATATGATTATATTCTGCTCGACTGTCCGGCGGGAGCCGGGAAGGGCATACGGTTCGCGGAGAGCGCGGCGGACCGGTTTCTGCTGATCGTCTCCCCGTCGCGGGCGTCTCTGCGGGACGCGGAAACAATGGCCAGGCTCCTGCAAGAGAAAGGGCGGCCTTTTGCGGTGATCCTGAATCGCTGCGGCGGCGGCCCGGTCACTGCGGATGCCATGCGGGAAGCGCTGAAGACTTTTCCCTTGGCCGGAGCCGTTCCGTATTCGGCGGAAGCGGACCGCCTGGCGCAGCAGGGAAAACTTGCAGAATGCGGGAAAGACAGCGCTTTTCGGGAAGCGGCGGCGCTTCTCGCGAAAGTACTGACGCGCGGCGCGGAATATCCCGTTTCCCGGTGGAAGAAGCTGGAAGAACAAGCGGCGCTGGAAGAGCCGCTCCCTGCTCGGGAAACGGCGGCGCGGCCCGTATCGGCGCTTCTGAGGCAGCGGCGGGAGACCGCGCTGCGCTGGAGAAGGAGATAAATGATGAATTTGCTGTATTACTGGCGGAAAATTGACGGGACGCTCCTCCTGTCGCTGCTGGCGCTGGCGCTTATGGGCATCCTCATCATCGGCAGCGCGACGCACGCCAATATGGAAGATTTTGCCGGACGGTTTGACTTTGTGGCCAGGCAGGGGATATTTTTCCTCATCGGTCTGGTTGGGACGGCGCTGTTTCAAAAACTGGATTACCGTATCCTGTACCGATGGACATGGCCGCTGTACCTGTTCAATCTGGGCATGCTGGCGGCGGTGCGCGTTTTCGGTACGAGCGCCCTCGGCGCGCAGCGGTGGATACAGCTGGGCCCGGTCACCGTGCAGCCGTCGGAATTTGCCAAAGTGATCATGATCATCGTGCTCGCCCGTGTGCTGGCCGATCATAAAGGCGGATTCAATACCTGGAAAAGTCTGCTGCCAGTCGCGGCGTGGATGCTGCCGCCGTTCCTGCTGGTCTTTATACAGCCGGATCTGGGGACGAGCCTCGTTTTCGCGGCGATCTGCTTCGGCATGCTGTATGTGAGCGGACTGCGGATGAAACTTGTCAGGCAGGCGCTGCTGGCTTTTGCGGCGGCGTTCCCTTTCGTATGGGGATTCCTGCTTCATGATTATCAGAAAACGCGCATCATGGTGCTCTTCGATCCGAACGTGGATCCTTTCGGTTCGGGATATCATGTGATTCAGTCGAAGATTTCCATAGGAAGCGGCGGATTTATCGGACAGGGGCTCTTTGCCGGCACGCAGAGCCAGCTGAATTTTCTGCCGGAAAACCACACCGACTTTATTTTTTCCGTCATCGGGGAAGAATTTGGCTTCGTAGGCGCCATATTCCTGCTGTTCCTGTACTTCCTGCTCCTTTACAGGGCAATCGTGATCTCCCAGTCGTCGGGAGACACTTTTGGCAGCCTCATGGCGTGCGGCATTTTTTCCATGTGGCTGTTTCAGGTATTCATCAACGTGGGGATGACGCTGGGAATCATGCCGGTCACGGGGATACCGCTGCCGTTCATCAGTTACGGCGGCAGCGCGCTCATGGTCAATATGGTCTGCGCGGGCATATTGATGAATATTTACCTGCGGCGGAAGAAATTGATGTTCAATTGATAATTTGCTGAAATTGCGGCAGACAGGCTGCCGAGTCAATAGATGGGAGTTTATATGAATCAGGTAAAAATCGATCCCGTATGGCTGATGCACATCCAGAAACCGGCCAGATATATCGGCGGGGAATGGAACAGCGTCGTGAAAAATCACGAAAATACGGCGGTCAAGATCGCGCTGGCCTTTCCCGATGTGTATGAAGTGGCGATGAGCCATCTGGGGCTGAAGATCATTTACAGCGTCATCAATAAAAGGCCAGATGCTCTGGCGGAGCGCGTTTACGCGCCGTGGGTGGATATGGAAGCGCTCATGAAGGAGAAGGGCTTGCCGCTCTATACGCTGGAATCCCATGTGCCGGTTCGTGATTTTGACGTCCTCGGTTTTACTCTGCCCTATGAAATGTGTTATACCAATGTGCTGAATATGCTTGATATGGCAGGGATCCCGGTGCGGACGGAGAAAAGAGGAGAAGAGGATCCCTTCGTCGTGGCCGGCGGTCCCTGCGTATACAATGCGGAACCGGTGGCGGCCTTTTTTGACCTCTTCTTTATCGGCGAGGCGGAGCAGTCAATGGAAGAGTTTATCGACTGCCTGAAACAGTGGAAAGAAGAAGGAAAGCCGGGCGGCAGGGAAGGATTCCTCCGCCGCGCGGCAAAGATCGCCGGGATCTATGTGCCATCGCTGTATGAAGTTTCCTATGAAGAAGACGGACGGTTTCGGGAGATTCATGCGAAAGACGGCGCGCCGCTTCCGATCTATAAGCGGATCATTCAGAATGTGGACGATGTGGTCATCGATGATCGGCCGATCCTGCCGCACATTGAGATCGTACATGACAGAGCGGTGCTGGAGATGTTCCGCGGATGCAGCCGGGGCTGCCGTTTCTGCCAGGCCGGTATGATTTACCGTCCCGTCCGCGAGAAAAAGGAGGAGAATCTTCAGAACATCGCCGACAGGCTCATTCAAAATACGGGGTATAATGAAATTTCCCTTATGTCGCTCTCCTCGGCGGATTATTCCCGCCTGCCGGAACTCGTTGATCATCTCATGGACACGTTTAAAGACCGCCGCGTCAGCGTCAGCCTTCCGTCCCTCCGGGTCGACAGCTTTTCCGTCGATATCGCGAAAAAAGTGCAGCAGGTGAGAAAAAGCGGCCTGACGCTGGCGCCGGAAGCGGGTACGCAGCGCCTCCGCGATGTGATCAATAAAAATGTAACGGAAAAAGATATCATGGAAGCCTGCGGAAACGCCTTCCGAAATGGCTGGAGCAAGGTCAAGCTGTACTTCATGATGGGCCTTCCCACGGAGACCGATGAAGATCTGGCGGGCATTGCGGACTTGGCGAACCGCATCAATGAACTTTATCATGAGATCCGCGGGAGATACGGCTGCCGCATCACGGTGAGCGTAGCCAGTTTTGTGCCGAAGCCATTCACGCCCTTCCAGTGGATGGGGCAGTGCTCTGTAGAGGAGATCGAGAGAAAGCAGCGGTATTTAAAGAGCCTCTTCACGAACCGCCACATCAAGTACGCTTATCATGATGCTGAGACCGGGTACATTGAGGCGGTGCTGGCTAGGGGCGATCGAAAACTGGCCGATGTGTTGGAGACGGTCTGGAGAAAAGGTGCGGAATATGACAGCTGGACGGAATTTTTTGATTTTAACCGCTGGATGGAGGCGTTCCGTGAATGCGGGCTCGATCCTGATTTCTATACGGCAAGAGACAGAGAGCTCCATGAAGCGCAGCCGTGGGATCATATTCACTGCGGCGTGACAAATGATTTTCTGAGAAAAGAGTGGAAACTGGCGCAGCGGGGCGTCACCACGAAAGACTGCCGGCGTCACCCCTGCAACGGCTGCGCGGTCTGCCCGCTGCTTCCCGCGGAACTGATTGATTATCATAAGGAGAATGAAACGCATGAAAAGACTGTTTTTGTCTATCACGAAAGGTGAGGAAATCCGTTTCCTCGGACATCTGGATCTGCTCCGCACATTGGAGCGGGCGGTCATGCGTTCCGGGATCCCCGCGGCTTTTTCCGAGGGATTCAATCCGCACATGAAAATTTCGCTGGATGCGGCGCTTGGCGTGGGCGTCGCGGCAGATCCCATTTACATGGAGCTCCGTTTGGAAGGCGATATGAGCCCGGAGGAAGTCAAAGAACGGCTGGGCCGCCAGTTGCTGAAAGGCATCCGGATCCACAGCGTGATGGAAGCGGCGCAGGAATGGCCGAAACTGATCAATTTCCTGAATGAAGATGTCTACGAGGCGGAAGGTCCTGTGGCGGGAACGGCTGATCCGGAAGCAATCAGGATGAAGACCGAAGAGTTTAACAGGCTGAATTCTTTTATGTATGAGAGAATCACACCGAAGAAGACGAGAAAAATGGACGTCATTCCCATGCTGACGGGGCCGGTTTCCGTCCGGACGGAAGGAGCGCGGGCCTATCTGCGCTTCTCGCTGAAGCGGACGAAAGAGGGAACTGTCCAGCCGAAAGACCTGTGGAAGATTTTCGCGGAATCTTTCGGCATGCCCTGGACGCCCGGCGAATTTGTGTGCCGCCGCTGCGGGGCGTATCACTTGGAAGATGGAAAACGGCAGACGCCGTTTGATCTCGGTGTGTTTGAAAAAGGCTGAAGGGGCTGGCTATGAAAGAAATCCTTCTCAGCGTCCGCCCCGAAGAGACGCGCCTTGCTGTTGCGGAGAACGGCCGGCTCATTGATTTCCTGACGGAAAGAGCCGATCAGCAGGATCTGACGGGCCGGATCTATAAGGGCGTGGTAAAGAATGTCGTTCCAGCGGTCAAAGGCGTTTTCGTCGATATCGGCATCGGGCAGAATGCGTTCCTGCGGGCGGAAGACTGCCCGAAGGGGAAGGGGCGGTATCCGACGGAAGGAAGCGCGCTGCTCGTGCAGGTCATTAAAGACAGCACCGCGACAAAAGGTCCGCTGGTTACGGGAAAGATCAGCTTTTCCGGGCGATATGCCGCTCTGCTCACGGACAGCGTGTATATCGGCGTCTCGCGGAAGATCCGGTCGGACGAAAAGAGAGAGAAGCTCCGGCGCATCGCATCGGAAAAATGTCCGGAGGGATTGGGGATCATCGTGCGGACGGCAGCGGCTTCCGCGCCGGAAGAGGACGTGGCGCAGGATATCGGGCGGCTCGCGGACATGTGGAACGTCCTTCAGCGCAGATCCCGGCTGGAGAAAAAACCGGCGCTCCTCTTCCGGGGCAGTGATCTGTCGGTGAGAGCAGTCAGAGATTTCCTGTCGGAAGAGATCGGCGCGGTCGTTACCGATTCCTCGGAGACGGCGGAGCGGCTGACGCGTCTTATAAAAGAGGAAGGTCTGTGGCGGCCGGAGCTGGTGCGCTGTGAGAAGGGGCCGATTTTCAAAAATCACCGTCTGGAAGAGCAGATTGAAGGCCTTTTTCAGCGGGAAGTGCCGCTTCCTTCCGGGGGTTCCATCGTGATCGATTATACGGAAGCGCTGACAGCTATTGACGTGAATACAGGCTCCTTTCATCGGAAAGGAATACCGCACAATGAAGCCGCTTTTCTGGCGAACAGGGAAGCGGCGGACGAGATCGCCAGGCAGATCCGTATGAGAGGAATCGGCGGCATCATCCTGATTGATTTTATCGACATGGAAGAGAAGGCGCAGCGCGATGCTGTCGTGGCGGCGCTGCGGCGGGCCACATCGGAAGACCGGGTGAAAACGGTGGTCCTCGGCATGACGGCGCTGGGACTTGTGGAAATGACGCGGAAGCGGACGTCTCACCGGCTTTTTCAGAATTATTACGAATCCTGCCCTGTCTGCGGCGGCAGCGGCTATGTGCTTTCCCCGTCGTCGGTAGTGCTTCGCATCCATTATGCGCTGGAAGAAAAGAAAATCGGCGGCGGAATACCGCATTCTCTTGTGATTGAATGCCATCCCGATGTGGCGGACATCCTGGAGACGCAGGACGAGCAGTGGTATTTGAAAAGCACCATGCTGCGGCCGGTGAGGGTCGAAAGGCGGCCGGATTTCCGACGGGACGTGTTCAGCATACTGGCAGACCCGCGCGGCGGGATATGAAGGAGGTCAGACAGATGATATATGATATTCAGTCCGAACAGGAATTTGACAGAGAAGTGGGCGAAGCCAAAGGCTGGGTGCTCCTTGATTTCTTCGCGTCCTGGTGCCGTCCCTGCAAAATGATGGCGCCTGTGATGGAAAGGGCCGATGAGGAAATGGGCGGAGAAGTCAAATTCTGCCGCCTCGATGTGGACGCGCTGGATGATCTGGCGGAATCCTTCCGGCTCGTGGGCGTGCCGTCTTTCGTGCTTTTTAAAGACGGCACGGAGGTCGGCCGCATTATCGGCTATAATGATCGGCAGACATTCATGGGCAAGCTGAAAGCCTTGATGGCGAAGAAGAATAACTGACCAGAGATGAAACATGCCCTTTTGAATACAGGCGCTTTTGCCTGAATGTTTCGGGTCAGAATATGGCGGAACTTCCGAACGGCGCCGGTTCGTCCTGCGGAGCCGCGGGACGAACCGGCCATAAAATGCCGGGGTGCTTTTTTAGCAGGGGCGTGTAGACAAAACGATTTTATCAGTGTATAATATTCAAGAATTATCTTGAATAAGTGAAATGAGGTGCAAGAAGTGAAGAAGGGAATTCATCCGGATTACCATCCTGTAGTATTCCGCGATATCGGCGCTAATTATTCCTTCCTGACCCGTTCTACGGCTACTTCCAATCAGACCGTAAAGTGGGAAGACGGCAACGAATATCCGCTGATCAATATCGATATCAGCAGCAAGTCCCATCCGTTCTATACGGGACAGCAGCGTTTCGGTAAAGCTCGCGGCCGTATCGAAAAGTTCAACAAACGTTACGGAAGAACTGCGGAATAAGGAACAGGGCATATGCCCTGTTTTTTTATGCTTTTTTTCCGGCGCATGCGCGGTGTGCTATACTTAGGGAGGCGGATTTGCCGGATAAATAGAAGAAACAGGAGATCAGAATATGCAGACTGACCGGCTGGATGGGATGGAATCCCGATTTGAAAGCATTGAAATAGAATTGAGCGATCCGTCGGTGATCGCAAATCAGGAAAAATGGAGAGCACTGTCGAAAGAGCATGCGGGCCTGGAAGAGACGGTCACCGCATACCGGAAGTATAAAGCGGCGCGGCAGGCCGCGGAAGAAGCCCGGGCGATCCTGGGCGACCATACGCAGGAGGAGCTCCATGAACTGGCAAAAGAGGAGCTGAAGGAACAGGAAGCGGCGATAGAGGCGCTGGACAGGAGGCTTCATATTTTGCTGCTGCCCAAAGATCCGAATGATGAGAAGAATGTCATCCTGGAGATCAGAGCAGGCACCGGCGGCGAGGAAGCGGCGCTTTTCGCGGCGGATCTGCTGAAGATGTATTTGAAATTCGCGGAGCGGAAAGGATGGTCCGCGGAGATTACTGATTGTAATGAAACGGAACTGGGCGGCTATAAGGAAGTGACATGCATCATTCAGGGGCAGAATGCGTATTCTCTTCTGAAATTTGAGAGCGGTGTGCATCGGGTGCAGCGTGTGCCGGATACGGAGAGCGCGGGGCGCATTCATACATCGGCGGTCACGGTGGCGATCCTCCCGGAAGCGGAAGAGGTGGACATCGACATCAATCGGGACGATCTGCGCATTGACGTATACCGGTCGTCCGGGGCCGGCGGGCAGCATATCAATAAAACGTCGTCGGCTATCCGCATCACGCACCTGCCGACGGGGATGGTCGTGACCTGTCAGAATGAAAGAAGCCAGCGGCAGAATCGGGAGAAAGCGCTGCAGATTCTGAGATCCCGGCTGTATGCAGAGGCCCAGTATGCGTCTCAGGCAAAGACGGCGGCCGATCGGAAGGGACAGGTAGGCAGCGGCGACCGCTCGGAAAGGATCAGAACATATAATTTTCCCCAGGGACGGGTGACGGATCATCGGACAAAACAGACACTGTATAAGCTGGAGCAGTTTATGAACGGAGATATGGACGATATCCTGAACGGACTTCTTGAGGCGGATATGGCGGAGAAGTTGAAAGAGGCGGCGGCAAATGAGCGGATCTGAAATCTGGACGATAAAAAAGCTGATCCAGTGGACGGCAGGATACTTCCGGAATCACGGTGTGGAAGAAGCTCGCTTGGACGCGGAACTTCTCCTCGGATACGTGCTCGGAAAGCCCAGGATTTATCTGTATACGAATTATGACCAGATCATGAACAAAGAGGAGCTGGCCCGGTACAGGGAGCTGATTCGGCGCCGGGCAGCGGGATACTGCACCGCAGTGCTCATCGGGGAAAAGGAATTTATGGGGATCCCCTTCCGTGTGAATGAGCATGTCCTGGTGCCGCGGCCGGATACGGAGGCGTGGCTGGAAAAGGTGATCCAGCGGTTTCGGAATCTGCCTGATATATCGGTGCTGGATCTCGGAACGGGAAGCGGCGCGCTTGCGGTAAGTTTCCTGTACTACTGCAAGGAAGCGCGGGGCGTCGCGGTGGATATTTCAGAAGAAGCTCTGGAGACGGCCAAAACAAACGGGGAGCGGGCAGGGATTTCGGACCGAGTCGAATTTCGGCGCGGCGATTTCCTGGACGCGCTGCGGGAAGATGAGCAGTTCGATGTGATCCTGAGCAATCCGCCATATATTCCGTCGGGGGATATCGACGGGCTGGCGGAAGAAGTGCGCCGGGAGCCGCGGATTGCGCTTGACGGCGGTCCGGACGGGCTGAAATTTTACCGCACGCTGGGAGAGAAAGCCGTGCGTTTCCTCCGGCCGGGCGGTCTGCTTGCGGCGGAGGTCGGGATCGGACAGGCGGAGACGGTGCGGACTTTTTTCGAGAACGGGGGACTTACGGATATTGAGATCATCCCGGATTACGGCGGCGTTGATCGGGCGGTCTGCGGAAAACGTCCGGACGATCGGGCGGAATAAAGCCGGGTTTTACTGTAAGAAGGCATACGATGAAAACAGAAATCATTTCCGATGACAGGGCGGATTTTAAAGAAAAAGTAAAAAAACTGGGACAGATCATCCGGGACGGCGGGCTGGTGGCGTTTCCTACGGAGACCGTCTACGGTCTCGGCGGCAATGCGCTTGACAGTGAAGCGGCCAAAAAGATCTATGCGGCAAAAGGAAGGCCGTCTGATAATCCGCTGATTGTCCATGTGCTGGACATCGCGCAGGCGGAAGCGCTGGCAGAGGAGATCACGCCGCTGGAACGGAAGCTCATGAAAGCATTCTGGCCGGGGCCGCTGACCATTGTCCTGCCTAAAAAATCAGTCATACCGGCAGAGACGTCGGGCGGTCTGGATACAGTAGCGCTTCGGTGTCCGGTCCATCCTGCCGTGAGAGCGCTGATCCGGGAAGCGGGCGTTCCCATTGCGGGGCCGAGTGCGAATCTTTCCGGGAAGCCCAGTCCTACGTCGGCAGATGACGTATACAGAGATCTTCATGGACGGATCGAGGCGATCATTGACGGAGGCCCCTGCCGCATCGGCGTGGAGTCGACGATCGTCGCCTGCGAAGGGGAAAAGATCATCATTTACAGGCCGGGCGGTCTGCCGAAGGAAGTTCTTGAAACGTATGCGCCCGTGGAGATTGACCGGGGGCTGCTGCCGGACGCACATCCCAAGGCACCGGGCATGAAGTACAGACATTATGCGCCGGCGGCTCCGATGGTTGTCTATACGGGCGATACGGAGACGGCGGAGGAAGCGATTTTGTCTTTTGCGGATAAAAAGGACAAAACCTATGGCTTTTTTGTCAGCGAGGAAACGGCGGAGAGACTTCCGGAAGAAGCGGTGGTTTTCATTTGGGGGAAACGGGGAGATCAGCAGGAAATGGCGCGGCGTCTTTTTGAAGGACTGCATTATTTCAACGATCATCCCGTTGACCAGATCATTGGGGAAGGCACGGAGGATTCTGGATTGGGATTGGCCGTCATGAACCGCTTGACGAAGGCATCAGGATATCATATCATTGTAGAAAATCATAAAAAGTATGCAAAATAACTGATAAGTATACTTTTATTCGGAGAGAAGGGGACAATGATGAAGATAGCCATTGCCAGCGATCATGGGGGATACGCGCTGAAAGAAGCTCTGAAAAAGCATTTGGAAGAGAGACAGACAGAATACCTGGACTGCGGAACAGACAGTACGGCATCGTGTGATTATCCTGATTTCGCTGAAAAAGCGTGCCGTCTGGTGCAGAACGGTGAAGCCGACAGGGCTGTCCTGATCTGCGGCACAGGCATCGGCATGTGCATCTCGGCCAATAAAATGACCGGGATCCGCGCGGCGCTCTGCGGAGAAACGTATTCTGCCCGGTTTACAAGAGCTCATAACGATGCCAATGTGCTCTGTATGGGTGCCAGAGTGACCGGCGAAGGACTGGCGGAAATGATTCTGGATGAATTCCTCGATACGGAATTTGAAGGCGGGAGGCATCAGCGCCGTATTGATAAGATCGCGGAGATTGAAAGGAAAGAGCATCATGTATGAAGAGCTGAAGCAGGAAGCGGAAGCGGCTTTTCGGGAACTGATTGAGCTGTCACACTTCAGAAAAGGCGATCTGATCGTTATCGGCGGTTCATCCAGCGAGATCCGCGGGGGCCGCATCGGGAAAGACAGCTCCTATGAAGTGGGCGCCACTGTGGTGGATTCTCTGATGCGGACAGCTGAAGAAAACGGTCTGTGTCTCGCTTTTCAGTGCTGCGAACATCTGAACAGGGCGCTCGTCGTGGAGAGAGAGACGGCAGAGCGTTTCGGACTGGAAGAGGTAACGGTCGTTCCGTGGCTCCATGCCGGCGGGGCTTTCGCAACCAGCGCCTATGAACGGTTCAAAGAACCGGTGGTCGTGGAAACTGTCCGTGCGCACGGCGGTTTGGATATCGGGCTGACGATGATCGGCATGCATCTTCGCAGAGTGGCGGTCCCGGTACGTCTGACACATAATCGCATCGGGAATGCGCTCGTCTGCGGAGCCAGGACGAGACCGCCGCTGATCGGCGGGGAACGGGCCCGTTATACAAGGGAATAAGTCAGAATGGATGAGGGAATTTTCCCATTTTGCACAAGGAGAGCAAGACCATGAAACATTTAAGAGACGACAAGGAAGTATACAGCGCGGTACAGGAAGAACTGGGGCGCCAGAGAGAAAAACTTGAGATGATCGCTTCGGAGAATATCGTGAGTTATGCGGTCATGGAGGCGCAGGGTAGCGTTCTGACCAATAAATATGCGGAAGGGTATCCGGGGAAAAGATATTACGGCGGCTGCGAATATGTGGACAAAGTGGAACAGCTCGCCATTGACCGGGCAAAAGAACTGTTCGGCGCGGATCATGTCAATGTGCAGCCTCATTCCGGTTCTCAGGCAAATTTTGCCGTCTATTACGGACTTCTCAAGCCGGGCGATACGATCATGGGGATGAATCTGACTGACGGCGGCCACCTGACGCATGGCAGCCCGGTGAATATTTCCGGCAATTATTTCCATGTCGTTCCTTACGGTGTCCGCAGAGAAGATGAACTGCTGGATTATGACGCCATGGAAAAGACGGCGAAAGAAGTGCGGCCGAAACTGATCATCGCAGGGACGAGCGCCTATTCCCGCATTATTGATTTTGAACGGATTGCGGCCATCGCAAAAGAAGTGGGGGCGCTCTTTATGGTCGACATGGCGCACTTTGCCGGCCTTGTAGCGGGCGGAGAATATCCGAGCCCGGTTCCGCATGCGGATATCGTGACGACCACGACGCACAAGACGCTCCGCGGTCCGAGAGGCGGCATCATTATGTGCAGGGAAGAATTTGCAAAAGCGATTGACAAAGCGGTATTCCCGGGCATGCAGGGCGGGCCTCTGATGCATGTGATCGCCGCCAAAGCGGTGGCTTTTGGTGAAGATCTGGAAGATTCTTTCAAAGAATACGCAAAGCAGATCAAGAAAAATGAGAAAGTGCTTTCCGACGAGCTGCAGAAGAACGGCATTCGCGTAGTGTCCGGCGGCACGGATACCCATGTGCTTCTCGCTGACATGACGGATATCGGCATCAACGGCAAGATCGCGCAGAATGTGCTGGATGAAGTCGGCATTACGTGCAACAAGAATACGATCCCCTTTGAAAAGCTTTCTCCTTTTGTTACGAGCGGTATCCGTCTTGGTTCTCCCGCGCTGACCACGAGAGGTCTGGTGGAAGAGGATTTCCGGGAAGTCGCCGATATTATCTGCGCGGTGCTGAAAGCGCCGGAAGATGAGGCAGTCAAAGAGAATGCCAAAGCGCGTGTGCAGGTGATCTGCAAAAAATATCCGCTGTACGAAGAATATTGATCCGGAAGCGGGTACAGGAATCTCTCCCATTGCGGGAGAGATTTTTTGCTGCGGAAATTTGATTATATTTATTTCTTATGATATGATAAGCACAGAGGGATAAGGAATAATTATCTGTCCATAAATAAATGATTGGGAATATTTTTGGGAAGGTAATGGTCTTATCACTGGAAGCAGGCAAGTTTTGGATGTATCTGTAACCCTCCTCGGTTGTTCCCGCGTTTCGCAGGCAAAAAGCTCCTTTTAAGAAAAGGAGCTTTTTTGTTTGCTTTGTGAAATGAATAAAATGCATAAATTTTCATTGCAAAAACCGGAGGGGGAATGTTTTGACACGGAAGAAGAAAGAAGAAAGAGAAAATCCCCGCAAACAGGAAGAAAAGCAAAAAGCCGTGGGTGCTTTTCGTTGACACAGATGAATAAATATGCTAATATGCGGTATGCATTATTAGGAGAGGATAACAATGAGCGAGAAACAGAACATTATTTACGACATCAGGCACATCAAGAAAAATTTTGGAAAACTTGAAGTATTGAAAGATATCAGCATGCAGATTCGGAATGGAGAGGTGCTTACGATCATCGGACCGTCCGGCTCAGGTAAGAGCACATTTCTCCGGTGCCTGAATCTTCTGGAGACGCCAACGGGAGGCGAGCTGTGGTTTGAGGGGAAGAAGATCGATTCCGGCACGGATATCAAGATGCTCCGCAGAGAAGTAGGCATGGTCTTCCAGCAGTTCAATCTGTTTCCCATGTTCACCGTTCTGAAGAACGTCATGTACGCGCCGATCCATATCAGAAAGACCCCGGAAAAAGAAGCGAAAGAGCAGGCTATGGAGCTGCTTTCCCGCGTAGGGATGGCGGATCACGCGGATTTTTATCCGGAACAGCTGTCCGGCGGACAGCAGCAGCGTGTGGCGATTGCCCGCGCGCTGGCCATGAAGCCGAAGATGCTGCTTTTCGATGAACCGACTTCCGCACTGGATCCGGAATTGGTCGGGGACGTACTGGAAGTCATGAAAAACGTGGCAATAAATGGGATGACGATGGCGGTGGTGACGCACGAGATGCAGTTCGCCCGGTCTGTATCGAACCGTGTCGTCTTTATGGATAAGGGCTATATTGTGGAAGAAGGCGATCCGGAGGATATTTTCACACATCCGAAGGAAGAACGCACTCAGACATTTCTGAAGCGCCTGCTCCATGCGGATATTTAAGGAGATGTAGAACGAAATGGATTTGGTTATCGATACAGCCGTCAAATATAATGACATATTCATGTCCGGGATCAAAGTGACGATCCTGATTTCTCTGATGTCCTGCTTCTTCGGCCTGTTGCTGGGCATTATCCTTGCGTTTATGAAAATTTCCGGGATCAAGGTCCTGCAGGCCATTGCCACCGTTTACGTGGAAGTGATCCGGGGCACGCCGATTCTGGTTCAGATCTCGCTCGTATTTTTCGGTCTGCCGTTCCTGGGCATTCATTTTCCGAGCTTCCAGTTCATGGGCGTCGATTTTGAACGTCTCTCTGCCGGCATACTGGCGTTGATTATCAATTCCGGCGCGTACGAATGTGAGATCGTGCGTTCCGGCATTCAGTCCATCGGGAAAGGGCAGTTAGAAGGCGCCATGTCCCTGGGCTTTTCCAAATGGGAATCCATGGTGCGCATCATCATTCCGCAGGCGATCAAAAACATTCTGCCTGTCATCGGCAATGAATTTGTAACGCTCATCAAGGAATCTTCCCAGGTATCGGTCATCGGCATGGCTGATCTCATGTACACGGCGACGACAATTCAGGGGATCAGCTTCCAGCCGTTCCCGCCGCTTGTCATCGTCGCGGTATATTACTTTATCCTGACGTTTGCTGTATCGAACATCCTGCGCGCGCTGGAATGGAAGTTCAAAATCAAAGCCGTTCGGTAATTGATTGCTATTAATGGAGGAAGAATAAAAATGAATCAGATGGTAAAAGCAGCAGTGATCGGAATTATGGCGGCGGGGGTGCTTGGGCTGGCCGGCTGCGGCGGGGATAAGGCGGACAGCCAGTCCGGTTCCGCGGCGAAAGGGGATCTTCTCCAGAAAGTCAAAGAAAGAGGCACGCTGATTGTGGGGACGTCTTCGGGATTCCCGCCTTATGAATTTATCGATACGTCGAAGAAGGAAAAAACGGTGGTCGGCATCGATATCGCGTTGGCCCAGAAGATTGCCGACAAGATCGGCGTCAAACTGGAAGTGCAGGATATGAGTTTCTCCGCGCTGCTGTCTTCTATCGCGGCAAATAAGATCGATATTGCGATATCCGGCATCAATGCTTCGGAAGAACGGAAAAAGGCCGTGGATTTCTCCGAGTCCTACATGCACAGTCCGCATATCCTGCTGATCCGTAAAGAAGATGCGGGAAAGTACAAAACGCTGGAAGATTTCCGGGGCGCTACCATAGGCGCGCAGAAATCCACGCTTCAGGAAAAACTGGCGCGTGAACAGGTGCCGGACGCAAAGGTCGTAGCGCTTGACCGGATTCCTGATACGCTGATCGAGTTGGAACACGGGAAGCTGGATGCGGTGGCTTCTCAGGGTGTCGTAGCGCAGCAGTACCTCATCATGAATCCGGCGCTGGCCGATTCGGGCGTCAAATTTGAAAATGTGCGCAGCTCTTCCTGCGTGGCGATCCCGAAGGGCAACGAAGATTTCGTGAAACTCGTCAATGAAGTGATTGCTGAAAACGAAGAAAATATCCAGAACTGGGTTCAGGAATACAGCGAGCTTGCTGTAAAGAATGCCCAGAGCAAGTAAAATTTGCGGAAAGATCCGCCGCTCCCGAGAGAACGGCGGATTTTGCTTATCGACAAAAAACGATTTACTTTGAATGTGGTTAATGATATACTGCAAATATTATTACGATACAACCGGAGAGGAGTAGAAAGATGTCTGAAAAAAGATTACCTTGCAGCGATGAAAAGATCCGTGAACTGGCGTCGGTATACGGCACGCCGTTTCATGTCTATGATGAGAAAGGGATCGTGGACTGCGTAAAACGGCTGCAGAAAGCGTTTTCCTGGAATCCGAATTTCTTTGAGTATTTCGCGGTAAAGGCGACGCCCAATCCGTGGATCATGAAGCTGCTGAAAGACAAAACCGGTGTCGGCGCGGACTGCAGCTCTATGGCAGAGCTCGTTCTCTCCGAAACGGTGGGCCTCCGCGGGGATAATATCGTTTTCTCTTCCAACGACACGGACGACAGGGAATTTATTAAGGCGGCTGAGCTCGGGGCCATCATCAATCTGGATGATGTATCCAATCTGGATGATCTGGAGCGGCTCGGCATCGTGCCGGAGAAGATCTGCTTCCGCTATAATCCGGGGCCGGAACTGACGAGAGGAAATGCGATCATCGGCAAACCGGAAGAAGCCAAGTACGGCATGACCTATGATCAGCTGATGACCTGCGTGGCCTGGGCAAAAGAAAAGGGCATTTCCTATATCGGTATCCACACGATGGTCATTTCCTGCGAGCTTTCTCTGGCCGGCCTGCTCGGTACGATCAGCATGATGTTCGATCTGGCCAATGATATTCGAGAAAAGCAGGGCGTTACGGTAAGCTTTATCGACTTCGGCGGCGGCATCGGCATTCCTTACCGCCCGGAAGAAGAGGAAGTTGATATTGAGGCGCTGGGCGAAGGAGCAAAGGCGCTGTTCGCGCAGAAAATGAAAGGCTTTGAAAATACCCGCATTTCTTTTGAATGCGGCCGCATGATCACCGGTCCTTACGGTTACCTTGTGACGAAAGCGATTCACTATAAGAATATTTACAGAAAATATATCGGCGTTGATGCCTGCATGGCAGATCTTATGCGCCCTGCGCTGTACGGTTCCTATCATCACATCACCGTGGTGGGGAAAGAAGACGCGCCGCTGACAGAAGTGTATGATGTGACGGGTTCCCTTTGCGAGAATAATGATAAATTCGCGGTTCAGCGGAGACTGCCGAAGATCGACACGGGAGATCTGATCGTATTCCACGATACCGGCGCACACGGCCACAGCATGGGGTTCAATTACAATGGCAAGCTCCGCCACCAGGAATTGCTTCTGCATGAAGACGGAAGCGTTGATGTCATCCGGCGGAATGAAACGCTGAGCGACCTTTTCGCTACGCTTGATTTTCCCGGGCTGAAAGAAAACGCTGAAAAACTGAACAAGTGACGGGCGAAAACGGATGGCGGCAGGAGCTGTCCGTTTTTTGGCGCGTTCAGAATCTGGTATAATACAGGCACGGAAAGGAGATCCGGCAAATGCGCAGAATTTTATCTTTGGCAGCCGCCGCGGCGATCCTGTGCGCGGGGACGGCCGGCGCGTATAAGGAAGAGCCGCAGTCTTTCGGCGATATGCACTGGGGCGATTCCGTGAAAAAAGTAAGGGAACGGTATGCCGTTCAGTATCTGGAAGAGACGCGCGGCGGCGGCGCGCTGTACGCGGTGAATTTTTCCGATTTCAGAGAGATCCTGGGCATCCGCGGGCCGATTACGGTGATGGGCGCTTTTGACAGCAGGGGAAAGCTGACGCAGATCAATGTGCCGCTGCGGATGGAAGGCAGGGAAGCGGCGGACCGCGCTTTCGCTGACTATACAAAAATGTTGGAAGAACGGTGCGGCGCTCCCTCGGAAAGGACGAAACAGTCGGCTTTGTGGACGGGAAAGAAGACCAATATTTTTGTGGAAAGCAGCGATGAGGGCATTCTGGTGTGCTTCATTGACGCGGGCAGTATGAAGAAGCAGATGGCAGGGAAATAATGGACAGAAAGAAAATCTATAAAATCACGGCAGTATGTCTGATCTTGACAGCTATGGCGGCGCCGTGCCTGGCAAAGGGCGGCCGGGGCGGCGGTTCTTTCGGCGGGCGTCCGTCTTTTTCCCGCCAGGCAGTGTCCCGCCCTGCGCAGCAGGCTCCTCGGCCGCAGCAGAATCGGACGGCGGAAGCGCCTGAGCGGACGGAGACAAAACGGGATATCGATCAGGGGATCGATCCGAAGGATTACGGGAAACGAAATACGGGGAACACGGCTGCCGGAACGGGAACGGCGCAGAACCGCGGCGCGGTAAAGAATAATTTCAGCGGCGGCACGGGCGGCTTTTTCAGCGGCTTTTCGCTGTGGCCGTGGCTTTGGTTCAGCGGTCACAGCACAGCTGCCGCTTCCGACGGCGACAAGGCGGAAGCGGAGGAAACGGAAAGTTTTTCCGCCATGCTCGGCCGCTGGTATGACAGCGTCATTTCTTTTTTTAAAACGCTCCTGGGATTCTGAGTAGCAGAGCAAATAAAAAACATCTGGAATTGTAACGGATTCCAGATGTTTTTTTATGTCCGCAGTCAGATGAGGCGGCTGAAATAAGGGAGCTTTTTCACGATGTATGTCATGACGGCGCCAAGAAGGAAGGCCAGAGAGATCCAGATCACCGCATCGATAAAGGGAATTGACGGGAAATGAACAAGAAGCACCCGTGTGAGGAACCAGTGCGTCAGCGCGCGGGTGATTTCTTCAAAAAGCATGATCCCAAAGGAAAGACCGCCGAAGAGGATCAGTATTTTTTCCGCTTTCGGAGAGATGCTGTGACGGCGGAACCACCAGCGGCAGAGACAGAAAAGAAACGCCGTGTTCAGGAAAAGGAAGGAGTCGTAGAACCGCTGAGAGATCTGCTCTGTCAGCGCGCCTGCGGCACAGCCGTGGTACCAGGTCATGAAGGCGGCGATGATGGTGCCGAGCGCCGCCGCCGCGCCGAGGCGAATCAGATTCTTTTTATTGATCCAGCTTTCGGGAAGCACGTGCTCGATCCAGTAGCCGATGATGAAATAGAAACTGGGTTCGCTGACGGCGAGAAGCGGATTGAGAAATCCGTTCATTTCCGCGCTGCCCTTGAAAAGGAGAAAGGAAAAAACCGGGACGCATCCCACGAAGAACAGATTCAGCCCGATGAGGTACAGGTAGAGCGGATTGGTCATGCTCCTGATCATGGCGCGCCAGAGCGGGAGCATGAGGAGAAACGCCACATAAATGTACAGGAAGTAATAGGCCGTCGCCATATTGGAAGCGTAGGTGAGCGTCAGGAAGCGGCTGACGCTGAAATGATGTTCAGGAACGGCGTAAAAATAGATATAATTGATCAGTGAAAAGACAAAAATGACTTGGAGAAACCGCCAGATCCTTTTCCTGAACAGGACCGGAATCGGTTCGTCTTTGCCGAGGAGGAGCGCGCCGGAGATCATAAAGAAGATGGGGACTGCCGTTTTTACCCAGAAGGGAACGATGAGGTACAGCGGAAACCAGGGAGAGTCCTGCTGCATCAGGTACAGTGAAAATCCCGACGTCGACGAATGCGTGAACATGACGAGCCAGATGCAGAGGATGCGGAGAAATTCTATGTGAAGTTTCTTTTTCGGCGGATTCGTAAGGATCGCTCCTCTCTTTCAGCGGGCAACGCGCCGCATGACTATAAAATGATCGGCCTTATCATAGCACGGATAAAATAGGGACTCAAGAAACGGGAAGGAAATTCATTTTCGCGCTTGCGCATCGGGAAGGCCTTTGATACAATGGGAAAGCATGAGTACACATGCCATGCGGATCCCGCATCTGTGCCGACAGGAAAAATTTTGAATTTCTGCGGTGGCTGCGGGAGAGGAAGCAGGCAGAAGTGAATAACAGGAGGTTATATTATGGCAGTTGTATCCATGAAACAGTTACTCGAAGCAGGCGTTCATTTCGGTCATCAGACCCGCCGTTGGAATCCGAAAATGGCGCGGTTCATTTTCACCGAACGCAACGGCATCTACATCATTGACCTGCAGAAGACTGTAAAGAAAGTTGAAGAAGCATACGCTTTCCTGCGTGAAGTCGCGGCAAGCGGCCAGCCGGTCCTCTTCGTAGGCACGAAGAAGCAGGCTCAGAATTCCATTAAGGAAGAAGCGCTGCGCTGCAATATGTTCTATGTCAATGAACGCTGGCTCGGCGGCATGCTCACCAATTTCCGCACCATCCAGACCCGTGTGGCCCGTCTGAAAGAACTGGAAGCGATGTTTGCGGAAGGCACGACTTCTCAGTACACGAAGAAGGAAGTTATCCTGATGCGCCGCGAACTGGAAAAACTGGAAAGGAACCTGGGCGGCATCAAAGACATGAAGAAACTCCCCGGCGCTATCTTCATCATTGACTCCAAGAAAGAAGAAATCGCCGTATCCGAAGCTCGCAAGCTCCACATCCCGGTCATTGCTACCGTCGATACGAACTGCGATCCGGATCTCATTGATTATCCGATCCCGGCCAACGACGACGCGATCCGTGCTGTCAAGCTCCTGACCGGCAAAATGGCTGACGCTGTCCTCGAAGGACGTCAGGGCCAGCAGGAAGAAGCGGCTGAAGCTCCGGCGGAAGAAGCAGCCGAAGCAGAAGAAACTGCTGCGGAAGAACAGGAATAATCGTAAAGGAACGAGGCATGAAAGATTAGGAATTCCGGCAGACGCCGCATATAGCGGCGGCGGAATTTCTAATTTTATGTGCTGAAATAGATTGTAAGCATTTTTTATCTGAAAAGTACAGGAGGTCACTCGAATGGCAGCTATTACTGCAAGTATGGTAAAAGAACTGCGCGCCAGCACCGGCGCAGGCATGATGGACTGCAAAAAAGCACTCGCGGAAGCTGACGGCGATATGGCGAAAGCCGTAGATATTCTCCGTGAAAAAGGCCTGTCCCAGGCGGCAAAGAAAGCGGGCCGCATCGCTGCGGAAGGCGCGGTCGTTTCTTTCGTATCGGAAGACGGAAAAGTCGGCGTTGTAGCGGAAGTCAATTGCGAAACGGACTTCGTCGGCCACAATGAAGGCTTCCAGACCCTTGCGAAATCCATTGCGAAGCAGGCTGCGGAAGCGGCTCCGGCAGATCTGGAAGGTCTCCTCGCTTCTGAACTGGACGGCAAGACGGTCAAAGACATGGTCACGGAAGCGGTCGCAAAGATCGGCGAAAACATCTCTGTTCGCCGTTTCGTCCGCTTTGAAAGCGCGGAAGGCCAGGTGTACAGCTATATTCACGGCGGCGGCAAGATCGGCGTTCTCGTAGAAATGAAGGGCGGCGACGCAGAACTGGGCAAGGATATCGCCATGCAGATCGCGGCAGCCAATCCGTCCTATCTCGACCGCAGCGAAGTTCCGGAATCTGAACTGGAACACGAAAAAGCCGTCCTCTCCGAACAGGCACGCAATGAAGGCAAGCCGGAAAACATCATCGAAAAGATGGTCATCGGCCGCATCAACAAGTACTATAAGGAAGTCTGCCTCGTAGATCAGGAATTCATCAGAGACGGCGATCTGACCATTTCCAAGCTGCTGAAATCGAAGAATGCCGAAGTTGTCCGTTTCGCGCGCTTCCAGCTCGGCGAAGGCATCGAAAAGAAACAGGAAAACTTTGCGGAAGAAATTCAGAAGCAGATTAATCAGTAATCAGAACGAATAAGAGGAACGCCGGGATCAGTTTTCAGGCGCTTTGCGGGGCAGCATGTCCCGCCCGGCAGAGAGCTCCAGCTGATCCGGTATTTCCGCGGATAAGAGGACACAGTTTTGTGTTCTCTTATTTTTTGGGCAGAATCGGCCGGGCCCGGCGGACATCTTGAATCTCCGGCGGGACTCGGTTATGATGAAGCAGAAGATCGGCAGTTTCATATATTTTCAGACGGAGGCGCGATATGGAAAATAAGAAGTATAAAAGAGTCATGCTGAAGCTGAGCGGTGAAGCGCTGGCAAATGATAAGGGATTCGGCATCGATCCGGAAGTGGTCAAACGCTTGTGCGGAGAAATCAAGACGGTCTGCGAAGCGGGCGTCGAAGTGGCGGTCGTTGTAGGCGGCGGAAATATCTGGAGAGGCCTGAAAGGGAGCGCCGGCGGCATGGACCGCGTTTCTGCCGACTATATGGGAATGCTGGCGACAGTCATCAACTCTGTGGCAATGCAGGACGGGCTGGAAAAACTGGGGATCCCGACCCGTGTACAGACGGCCATCGAAATGCGCCAGATCGCGGAACCCTATATCCGCCGCCGCGCTGTCCGCCATCTGGAAAAGAGCCGTGTGGTGATCTTTGCGGCAGGCACGGGCAATCCGTATTTCACGACGGACACGACAGCGGCTCTCCGTTCAGCGGAAATTGAAGCGGATGTCATGCTCATGGCGAAAAAGCAGACGGACGGCGTCTATGACGCGGACCCGAAATTCCATCCGGAAGCAAAGATGTTCACCCATCTGACGTATGGCGAAGTTCTTCAGAAGGGGCTTGCGGTCATGGATAATACGGCGATCACGCTGTGCATGAATAATTCGATCCCGATCGTGGTATTCAACATCGACGTACCGGGAAATATTGTAAAAGCTTGCCTTGGCGAAACGCTGGGGACATTGATTGAGGGGAAATAACGATGTACGAAGAAGAACTGAAAAAATTGACGGAAAAAATGGACAAGTCCATTCAGGCGCTGAAGGCGGAATACGCTTCCGTCCGCACCGGTCAGGCGTCGGCGAGTCTTCTGGACCGCATCCGCGTCGAATATTACGGAACGACGACTCCCGTCACGCAGGTAGCGTCTATCACCGTCCCTGAGGCGCGCATGATCGTCGTCCAGCCGTGGGACAGAGCGCTCCTGAAAGAGATCGAAAAAGCGATTCTCCAGTCCGATCTGGGCCTGGTGCCTATGAATGACGGCAATCTGATCCGCATGGCGGTTCCTCAGCTCACGGAAGAAAGACGCAAGGAACTCTGCAAGGTGGTCAGCAAAAAGGCGGAAGAAGGAAAAGTTGCGATCCGCAATATCCGCAGAGACGGCAATGATTTCCTGAAAAAAGAAGGCAAAAAGAGCGACGTCTCCAAAGATGTGATCAAGGAAGCGGAGGACAAGATCCAGAAGCTGACGGATCAGAAAATCAAAGAAGTAGAGGCAGTCACTGAGAAAAAGATCAAAGAGATCATGTCGGTATGATGCGGACAGGGCTCTTTGAAGGGATGCCTTTTGATGAAAATGCGCGGCTCAGACTGACGGAGCTTTTCCCCTGCGGAAAGGTCTCCGTCACCCGGGGCCGTCATTATTCATTGGAAGAGAATTTTTTATATCTGGTGCGTAGCGGCGCGGACGCTGTCGTCATGCCGCGGATGAGTTACGGCAGGGAAATTACGGAAGCCCTGACTGATTTGTATGGCAAGGAGAATCGGTTTGTCGGAGAAACGGAATCTGCCAAGGCATGTGGCGATCATTCTTGACGGAAACGGCCGCTGGGCGGAACGGCGCGGACGGGAAAGAACGTACGGGCATCAGTTCGGCGCGGATAATGTGAAGACCATTGTACGGGAAGCCGGGCACATGGGGATAGAAAGACTGACGGTGTACGCGTTTTCTACGGAAAACTGGAAGCGTCCGCAGCCGGAAGTCGATTTTTTGATGGAGCTTTTCAAGGATTATCTGCTGAAGCAGCTGCGCGATCTCATGGCAGACGGCGTACAGCTTCATGTGGTGGGCGACAGGACCCGCCTTTCGGAAAGTCTTCGCAGGGAGATCGAGGCCTGCGAGGCGGATACGAAGGATAATACAGGGCTCATTCTGAATGTGGCGATCAATTACGGCGGAAGGGATGAGATCGTCCACGCTGTCCGCCGGATTGCCGAAGACATTAAAGCGGGGACTCTTTCGCCGGAAGACGTCACGGAAACACTGATCGGAAGACGCCTCTATGAGAGCGATGCGCCGGATGTGGATTTGATGATCCGGACAGGCGGAGAATCGCGCATTTCCAATTTCCTGCTCTGGCAGATCTCTTACGGAGAACTCTACTTTACGCCTGTGCTGTGGCCGGACTTCTCTGTGGAAGAATTTCATAAAGCCATTGACTGGTATTGCGGAAGAGACCGCCGCTTCGGCGGACTGACGGAGGAAGAGGAAGAATGAAGGCGCGTCTTCTGACAGCCGTTGTGGGCATTGCCACTGTCATCGCGCTGGTCACGGCAGGCGGAATCCCTTTCACCGCGGCGATCGTCATTGTGGCGGCGCTGTCCTGGTATGAGTATGCGCGGATGCTGAAGCCGCAGATGCCTGTCTATACGGGGCCGGCATTGACCGCGCTGGCGGTCATTCTGGCGGCGGCAGTGTCTTCCTCGGTGGAACTTTTTGCGGCGGCGCTGCTGACTTCCTTCGTCCTGCTGCTGTTTTTGATCCTTGTGATTCCGCAGAAAAGGATCCATTCTCTTTTCTATACGGTCATCGGGGTCATGTATTTCGGGATCGGCTACGGCTCGTTTGTCTTTCTCCGCGGCGGCGACAGCCTGCTCGCACCGGGCGCGGCGGATATCCCCAGCGGCCTGTTTCTGATCTGGTTCGCCCTGATCGGTACATGGTCAAGCGATACATTTGCCTATGCGGCAGGCAAGAATTTCGGCCGCCGGAAAATGGCGCCCCACATCAGCCCGAATAAAACGGTGGAAGGGCTGATCGGCGGGGTGATCGGATGCATCGTCATGTGTATGGCGTATGCGGGATATTTTTCTTTTTCGCTGCTTTACGCGTTCTTCCTGAGCCTCATGATCGCTGTGGCGGCGCCGATGGGCGATCTGTTTGAATCCTATATAAAAAGAGTGTGCGATATTAAGGATTCCGGAAATATCCTTCCGGGGCATGGAGGAATGATGGACCGTTTCGACAGCCTTCTTTTTGTCGCACCGCTGATGACGGCTTTTTTACTGTTTATTAGGAGTTTCTGATGAAAGAAATCGCGGTACTGGGCTGCACCGGTTCTATCGGCACGCAGACGCTGGACGTCATTCGTCTCCATAAAGAGCGTTTTCATGCGGCGGTGCTGGCGGCGAGAAAAAATATTGATCTGCTTTTGCGGCAGTCGGAAGAATTCAGCCCGCACTGCATCGCGGTGACTGATCCGGAAGCGGGGAAAATTTTCCGTGAGAAATACAGCGGACCGGCGGAGGTCATCACAGGGGAGGACGCGCTGACCGAAGCGGTGAAAAGAACGGACGTGGATATGGCCGTTATCGCTGTTGTCGGTCTTGCGGGTCTCGCGCCGACGCTGGAAGCGATCCGGCAGGGAAAGGAGATTGCCCTTGCCAATAAGGAAACGCTTGTCGCCGGGGGCCGTCTTGTGACGGCTGCGGCCGATCAGCGGCATATCCTGATCCGGCCGGTAGACAGTGAGCACAGCGCCATATTCCAGTCGCTTCTGGGACAGGACAGAAAGGGAGTGCACAGCCTGATCCTGACGGCGTCGGGCGGCCCTTTCCGCGGGAAGACCCGGCAGGAGCTGGAAAAAGTCACGCTGGCGGACTGCCTGAAACATCCCACATGGAATATGGGCAGGAAGGTGACCATTGATTCCGCGACCATGTTCAACAAAGGTCTGGAAATCATAGAAGCGCACTGGCTGTTCCGTGTGCCTTATGAGCAGATTCGCGTCGTCGTGCAGCCGCAGAGCCTGATTCATTCCATGGTGGAATATGAGGACGGCTCGATCATCGCGCAGATCGGAAATCCCGATATGCGGCTTCCTATCCAGTTCGCGCTGACCTGGCCGGACAGGCTGCCGTCGCCTTCTCATCAGTTTGTGGACTGGAGCAAAATTACGGCGATCCTTGTGAGCGAGCCGGATATGAATGTATTCCGTTCGCTTCGGATGGCGTATGAAGCGGGGGAGGCCGGCGGCGACGCGGGAGCGGCCTTCAATGCGGCGGATGAAGCGGCGGTAGGCGCTTTTGCGGCGGGACGGATATCTTTCCTCCAGATCTATGATGTGGTGGAGAGCGTCCTGAACGGCTGGCAGACCGGGCCGATCACTTCGCTCGGCGATGTGCGGGACGCTGACAGGAGAGCGAAAGAAGCCGCGGAAGCGGTGATCCGGGGGATGGAACGGTGATGACGATTCTGGCGCCGATCATCGTTTTCGGACTCATTGTCCTCATCCATGAAGGCGGGCACTTTATTACGGCCAAAATGACCGGAATGAAAGTGGAAGAATTCGCCGTGGGGTTCGGGCCAAAAATCTGGTCGTGCAGAAAAGGGGAGACCGTGTATTCACTCCGTCTGATCCCTCTGGGCGGCTTTAATAAAATCATGGGCATGGCGCCCGGAGAATCATCGGATCCCCGGGCTTTTTGCGCGCGTCCGGTATGGCAGCGGCTGATCGTGATCTCCGCGGGCTCGGTGATGAATATTTTTTCCGCGTTTCTGATCTTTGCGGGGCTGTTCATGGCTGTCGGGATACAGACTTTTCCCAATCAGCCCGTTATCGGAGCCGTGCTTCCCGATTCTCCCGCACAGGCGGCAGACCTCCGTCCGGGAGACCGGATATTGGCCGTCAATGGACAGGCAGTCTCTCAGTGGACAGAGTTGGCGGAGCGTCTCAGTCTCCGCCCCAATCAGGTCGTTGCCGTCTCGTATGAAAGAGGCGGAGAACAGCGGTCGATCTCGGTGATTCCCGAAGATAACGGGCACGGGCGGGCCGTGATCGGCGTTACGCCTTTCATGGAAAGCCGGTCCGTTTCGCCGGGAGAAGCGGCTGTTTTGGGCGCGGACCGCTGCCTTTTTGTCATCCAGGCAGTTTTATCCGGCATTGGCGCGATGATCGCCGGCGGAACAGCGGATGTGTCCGGGCCGATCGGCGTAGCCCGCATGGCCGGAACGGTAGCGGAAACCGGCGCTCTTCAGTTCCTGCTGTTTATCGCGGTACTGAGCCTGAACTTGGGAGTGCTGAATCTGTTTCCCATACCTCTCCTGGACGGCGGGCTGTTCTTCCTGACGCTGGCCGAAGCCGTCCTGCGGCGGCCTTTGCCGGACAGGGCGCTGTACTACATCCAGACCGCGGGGATCATGATTCTGCTCAGCCTGTTCATGCTGGGAATGATCAATGATCTGTCCGCGCTGTCCCGGTAAAAAGGCGGCAGGATTTCTGAGATTCTGAAAGATCTTTCAACGGAGGCAATGATGAGAAAAACCAGACAGGTCAATGTAGGGGGCGTGCGGGTCGGAGGCGGAGCCCCGATCGCCATTCAGTCCATGAGCACATTCAGTCCCGTGGATACGTCATACGCGGCGGCGCAGATCAATGCGCTGAAAAAAGCGGGCGCGGATATCGTCCGGGTGGCTGTGCCGGACAGGAAAGCGGCGGAAGCGCTGAAAGACCTGAAGCAGATGACGGACGCGCCGCTGGTGGCGGACATCCATTTTGATTACCGCCTGGCGCTCACCGCCATGGAAGCGGGGATCGACGCGCTGCGCATCAACCCGGGAAATATCGGACGCAGGGAAAATGTAGTCAAAGTCGTGAAAATGGCCCGGCAGGTCCATGTGCCGATCCGGATCGGGATTAATGCGGGGTCTCTCCCGGAAGATCTTCTGGAGAAATACGGAGGACATCCCACGGCGGAAGGCATGGCAGAAGGCGCCATGCGTCATGTGCGCATTCTGGAAGAAGAAGGCTTTCATGATATTGTGATTTCCGTAAAGTCTACCGATGTGCCTATGATGGTGAAGGCCAACCGGCTCCTTGCGGCGCAGACAGACTATCCGCTGCATCTGGGCGTGACAGAAGCGGGAACGGAATACAGGGGCACAGTGAAATCGGCGATCGGGATCGGTTCGCTCCTTCTTGACGGCATCGGGGATACCATCCGTGTCTCGCTGACCGATGATCCGCTGAAGGAAGTCCGCGCGGCGAAAGAGATCTTATCGGCCCTCGGCATACAGCAGTACGGGCCGGTGATGATCTCCTGTCCTACATGCGGGCGCACGCAGGTCGATCTGATCCGCATGGCGCAGGCGGTGGAAGAAAAGCTGAAAGAATTTAAAACGCCGCTCCGCATTGCCGTCATGGGGTGCGCCGTGAATGGCCCCGGCGAAGCGAGGGAAGCGGATTTCGGGATCGCCGGCGGAAAAGGCAGCGGTCTGATTTTCAGTAAAGGAAAAATTCTTCGGAGCGTTCCCGAATCGGAACTGATTGATGCGCTGATGGAAGAAATCCGGAAGTATGAAAAAGAAAATCAATAATTTTTACAGAGCCTGTCCGGGTATCGGCGGGCTCTTTTCGTGCGCGCCTGCGGGGGAAAAGACGGCTGTATTTTTTGCGAATCCGGGAGAAGGCGTTTTTATTTTGGAATCAATTATGGGCTGGTGTATAATAATCAGCGGGAATCCATTTACGGTTTATCATTTCTCTTTTCCCGTCACAGAGGGAAAAGAATACAGGAGGAGATTTCTTTGTTAGCATCCAGATTGTACAGCCCGACACTCAGAGAAATTCCGGCGGAAGCCGTTGTTATCAGCCATAAATATATGCTGAAGGCGGGAATGATCCGCAAGATTGTCGGCGGGATCTATGTATATATGCCTCTGGCGTGGCGCACGCTGCAGAAGATCGAAGCGATCATCCGCGAGGAAATGAATAAGGCCGGGTCTCAGGAGATCCAGATGCCGATCATTCAGCCGGCGGAGATCTGGCAGCAGACCGGACGGTGGGCCGTCTACGGTGACGAGATGTTCCGCCTGCAGGATCGGCACGGTCGCCAGTACTGCCTCGCGCCGACTCACGAGGAAATGATCACGACGCTGGTGCACATGGATACCAATTCCTATAAACAGCTGCCGGTGAGTCTGTATCAGATCCAGAATAAATACCGCGATGAGCTTCGTCCCCGATTCGGGCTGATGCGGGGCCGTGAATTTATTATGAAAGACGCCTATACTTTTGATAAAGACGCGGAAGGGCTGGATATCCAGTACAGGCGCATGTATGACGCCTATACGAATATCTTTACCCGGTGCGGCCTGCATTTCCGTCCGGTACTGGCCGATTCCGGCGCGATCGGCGGCAGCACGACGCATGAATTTGAAGCGCTGGCCGATTCCGGAGAAGCGGATATTGTCTATTGCCGGCACTGCGATTTTGCGGCCAATACGGAAGCGGTCGTTCCGAATACGCTGCCCTGTGATGTTAAAAATGATAAAGAGAAAGAACTGGTGGCGACGCCGGGCCAGCACACGATCGAAATGGTCTGCGATTACCTTCGGCTGCCGATCGAACGGTCGGTCAAAGCGGTGGTATATAAACTGGACGATACGGTCGTGCTGGCAATGGTCCGCGGCGATCACGAAGTCAATGAAGTGCATTTGCAGAATATTTACGGCGCGGCTGTGGTCGGCATGGCTTCGGAAGAAGATCTGGCCCGCTGCGGTCTGACCGCGGGCTACATCAGCCCGATCGGTCTGAAAAAATCGGAATATTTCGATATCGTTGTCGACAAGTCCGTCATGGAAATGCAGGATGCCTGCTGCGGCGGCAATCAGAAAGACATGCATTATATCCATGTCAATCCGGCCCGCGATTTCGGCGATGTCCGTGTAGAGACCATCCGGATGATCAATGAGAAAGATGTGTGCCCGGAATGCGGCGGTGAGATCGTCATGAAGAAGGGCATCGAGGTGGGACAGGTATTTAAGCTGGGCACGAAGTACAGCGAAGCACTGGGCTGCACCTACCTGGATCAGAACGGCAAATCCCAGCCCATGGTCATGGGGTGCTACGGCATCGGCGTATCCCGCACGATGGCGGCGGCGATCGAGCAGAGCCATGACGACGACGGGATCATCTGGCCGGTCGCGATTGCTCCCTATGAGGCGGTCATTGTACCGGCAAACAACAAAGACGAGAAAGTGATGGCGGCGGCGCAGGTGCTGTATGAGTCCTTTGAGGAAAAGAGCGACGAAGTCGTTCTGGATGACAGAAATGAGAGAGCGGGCATCAAATTTAAGGACGCGGATCTCATCGGGTATCCGGTGCGGGTGACGATCGGCAAGAAATGGCAGGAATCGGGCAATGTGGAGATCCGCATCCGCCGCACAGGAGAGACCATCGAAGTGCCGCTGGAAGAATGCCGGGAAAAAGTTCTTGCCGTACTCAGCGATCTGCACAGCAAAAATCAGTGATCAGCGCGCATTGGCGGGCAGGAGGACAGGATGGAAGAGCTGGAGATCATCCGTGAAAAGATCCGGGAAATCGATAAAGACCTGATCGTCTTATTTGAAAAACGTATGGCGCTTTCCCGGGAAGTGGCAGTCTGCAAGATGAAAAAGCAAATGCCCGTGTACGACGCGGGCCGGGAGGAAAAGAATATCCGCGAATTGTCTGAACTTCTGACGGACATATCTGACCGGCCTTATTTCCGGAAGTGGTATCAGATGCTGATGGACGTATCGAAAGAAAAGCAACGGGATACAGAGAAGGAAGAGAAATGACAGAAGAACTGCGGGGAGTTGTTGCAGCAATCGTTTTTCACAGCGCCGACGGCGTGTTCTGCGTATTTCGGATGAAACTGAAAGACAGCGGAAAACTAATTACGGCGGCGGGTGAAGCGGGCACTCCTTCAGTCGGTCAGTCGGTGACAGTGCGGGGATGCTGGGTGCGGCATCCCCGTTTTGGCATGCAGTTCAAAGCGGAGGCTTTTGTAGAAAGCCGGCCGGAAAATGCGGAGGAGATCAGGGACTATCTGGCGTCCGGCAGCGTGGAAGGCATCGGTCCGCAGCTCGCGCAGCGGATCACCGACCGGTTCGGAAGCCGTACGCTGGAGATCATGGATGAAGATATGGAAGCGCTCCTCGACGTGCCCGGCATCGGACTGAAAAAACTGGAGCAGATACGGAAATCCTATGAGGAAGGGACTGCGCTCCGGACGCTCACCCTCACTTTGCAGGCGGCGTCCGTGCCGGTGCGCTTTGCCGCGTCTTTTTTGAAGACCTACGGAGAGGAAGCGGAGCATGTTCTGAAGAACGAGCCATATCGGGCCGTGTCGGAGATTCCGGGATTCAGCTTTCAGATGGCTGACCGCATCGCGCTGGCGGAGGGGCTGAGTCCGGGGAGCGAAGAGCGCATCCTGGGCGGTCTCTTTTACGTGCTGTCTCAATATGCATCCGAAGGCCACTGCTGCGTTCCGGCAGACGCGCTGTATTTCCAGACGGCGCAGACGCTGGGCCTAGCGCAGGAGCTGGTGGAATCAGCCGGACAGGAAGCGGAAGAGATCGGTGAAATTCCTTCCGTCATCTGGCGGGACCGGCTTTTTCTGTACCTGCCGTCGCTGTATGAAGCGGAGACGGAGTCCGCGCAGCGTCTGCGGGAGATGTCCGGCGCCGGATATATCGGAAGCGCGGCGCTGTCTATCCGAAAATTTGAAAAAGAAAACGGCATTGCGCTGGCGGAAGAGCAGAAACAGGCTGTCCGGTCGGCTATGGAATCGGGGCTGCTCATCATTACAGGCGGGCCTGGTACGGGAAAGACGACCATTATCCAGGCGATCATTACGGCAGCAGAGCAGCACCATATGAAAGTGCGGCTCATGGCTCCGACAGGAAGAGCGGCAAAACGTCTGTCCATCGCCGCCGGGAGGAATGCGGATACCATTCATAAAGCACTGGAGGCGGAACGCCGCGGAGAGAAGACTTTTTTCGGAAAAAATGAGTCGGAACCGCTGCGGGAAGACCTGATCATTGTGGACGAATCATCCATGATGGATATGCTCCTGTTTTATCGGCTGCTGTGCGCCCTGAAACCCGGCGCGCGGCTGATCCTTGTGGGAGATATCGATCAGCTGCCGCCGGTCGGCCCCGGCGCCCCGCTGAAAGCGCTGATCGAGTGGGGCGAAGCGCCCGTAGTGCGCCTGCAGCGCATATTCCGTCAGAAAGAAGGCAGCGGCATCATACAGAACGCGGCGCGCATCCGTGAGGGGCTCATGCCGGAACCGGATCTGAGCGGAGATTTTCAGATCTGCTTTGCGGACAGTGAAGAGGAGGCCTATTCTCTGGTCATGACTCTCTGCCGGGAATATGGATACGAGACAGATGAGAAGAAGTGGAATATGCAGGTGCTGTCGCCGATGTACCGGGGCCTGTGCGGCGTTGATCATCTGAATCGGGCCATTCAGCAGTATGTTCATGGCGGCGAGGTCTCCGGCTTTATGAAAGACGATAAAGTCATGCAGATGCGGAATGACTACGAAAAAGGCGTCTACAATGGCGATATCGGCCTTGTCTGGGCGGTGAACGGGAACCGGGTGTTCGTTCATTTTGCGGAGAAAGAAGTCGTTTATGAAGGCGATGAACGGCGGGATATCCAGCTGGCTTATGCGGTGACGGTGCATAAAAGTCAGGGCAGCGAATATGATATGGTCATTCTCGTTCTGCTCCCGTCGCAGCGGATGATGCTTCAGCGGAATCTGCTGTATACCGGCGTGACCCGGGCGGGAAAGCGGACGATTCTGATCACCATGGGCGGCGCGCTGCAGACAGCTGTGCGCAGCCATAAGACTGCAGGCAGATGCAGCATGCTGCTGCCCCTGCTGGCTGGGGAGGCGCGGGAATGAATCCGTGGAAAAAAGCATTGCTGGATCTCCTGTTTCCCTGCTGCTGTCCGGGATGCGGAAAAATGACCGATGCGGAGGCGCCATGGTGCGAAGACTGCATCCGGCTGTTCTGGCATCCCAGGCTGCTCAGCCGTTCCCATGACCGGGCGCTGGAAGGATGCTATGCCTGCTGTCAGTATGAGGAAGGAATACGCCGGTGCATTATCGGTCTAAAATATAGTGGGAAAAAAGAATATGAAAGTTCCTTTCCCATGCTGCTTGACCGCTTTCCCTGGTGGGCGCGGCTGAAAAACTATGATGTGGCTGTTCCCGTGCCTCTCTCGGGAGAACGGAAAAAGGAGAGAGGCTATAACCAGTGCGACCTGATCTTTCAGACCTATATGAAGACGCTCGGAAAGCGGTACGATCCGGACATGCTGGTGAGAATACGTCCGACGGAAACACAATCGCTTCTGGATCAGGAGTCGCGGAAAGCAAATGTGCGCGGCGTTTTTCATATTAACCGGGGCCGGGATATCCGGGGAGAAAATATATTGCTGCTCGACGACGTCTATACGACCGGCGCGACTATGCATGAAGCGGCGCGGGAATTGAAAAGGGCCGGCGCCTCATCGGTCATGGGGCTGGTCATGGCGAGCGGCGCTGACTGAACGTAAAAAAAGACCGTTTCCTCCATCCGGAAACGGTCTTTTTTATTGGAATTATTTGTATAGAATTTTCAGGAAAGAAAGCGTGATCTCCGGGTCAAAGAGCGTGCCGGAGCCGCTGAAAATGGCCTGTGATACTTCGCTTCTGGATTTCAGGTGGAAATCCGGGGCTGAATAAATCTTGCTGTCATAATAACTGGCGATGGCGATGATCCGTGCGCCGATGGGGATATTTACATTTTGCAGATGTTTGGGATAGCCGCTCCCGTTCCACTGTTCATGGTGGAATCGGATATACGGGATCAGATCCTGACAGGCAGGATTTGTCTCAAGCATATTGGCGCCAAGTTCAGGATGTTTCTTATACAGCTGGTATTCTCTCGTCGTCAGATTCGGATAGCGCTCCAGAATGCGGTTGGGCATGGTTAAAAGACCTATGTCATGGAGGAGACCGGCATAGTGGATCAGCGTGACTTCGTTAGACGGCAGCCGCATGTAAAGCGCTGTCGTCCCGGCGAAATTGGCTACGCGGACAGAATGCTCGTAGAGCTGCTGCGATTTCAGACGCATCAAGTACGTGAAATGCAGAACGATATCTTCCAGTTCGTCCCGTATGCTTCCAAAGGCGGCAGGCGACTGGAAAAGAGAAGATGTATACATGGAATCACCCTGGTAAAACGGCAAAATACGCAAACAAAAAGCAGCGGCAGCTGCTCTTTGCTCGATCCTGCCCCGCTGTTACTGAGAAATGGAATGGCGCTTGAGCCAGGCAGTCATGTAAGAACATTCCGAGCGGATTTCTTTGTGCTGCTTCTGAGTGTAGTCCCAGGCTGCGGCGGCAAGCTGACCGGCAAGTCCTCTTCCGGAGAGGGCAGAGGGCACGACCGTATGAAGTACGGTGACAGACTGATCATCTTCCGCGTATTCCAGCCAGGAAACACCTTCCGGATTATCGATGGTGAATTTGTGGTTGGAGGCATCGTGATTAACCATAATTTTCCCCTCCTTTTTTATGTATTGTAATGGATTTTCCGCGGTTCGTCAAAACGGCAGCAAAAAAGAGAGACCTCTTCATAAAGAGGAGTCTCTCTTTTTTTGCTTTCAGAATACTTTGCTTCCGTCGTACGTTTCGCCGCCGATGTTCGGATTGGCGCCGTACTGCACGGCCCATTCCCATTTATATTTCAGAGCCTGTTCATGAAGATTTCGGATGACGTCCTGCTTGCGGACGACTTTTCCCGGAACGCCGACGACCAGAGAATTCGGCGGAATGACCTGATCCTGCAGGACCAGAGCGCCGGCAGCAATGATAGAACCTCTGCCGATCTTCGCGCCGGTGAGGACGGTGGCGTGCATCCCGATCAGGACATGGTCTTCAATCTCACAGCCATGTACGCAGGCGCAGTGGCCGATGGTCACATAATCGCCGATGATGCAGGGATTGTGATCAGCGACGTGCAGGCAGACAAGATCCTGGACATTGCTGCATTTTCCGATGGAAATATAATTCACGTCGCCCCGCGCCACGACGCCGGGCCAGAGGCTGGCTTCTTCCGCGACGCGGACATCGCCGTACAAATGGACGCCGGGAGCGACGAACGCATTATCGTCGATCTGTGGAGAGATTCCTTTGAAGCTTTGAGAAGTAAGGGTATACATAGAGCAGTCCTCCTTTTAAAAGTTACAAGAAATAAATCGTCAAATCCGCAGAAGCTGCGCGCCCAGCGCCAGGCGTTCTTCTGTTTCGGAAACCAGTTCAGCCATAATTTCCTGTACGGGCTGAATGCGGTTGAGCCGATTCAGCGACATGCCGACGAGGATAAATCCGTTTTCCGTATCGCCTTCCATGGCGCCTTTCCAGTTGGTCCCTCTGGCGAGAGCCATCAGTTCTTCTGCCGGCGCGCCGCTGTATTCTTTCTGCAGATACGCTTCGCTCCATTTATTTTTCAGACCGCGGACGCTGTCGTTTTTCGTAAATCCGGTCACGGTAGAATCCGTATCGACGGCGTCGATGATGGCCTGCTTGGCCTTCGGATGAAGGATACATTCCTCCGCGAGAAGGAAGCGGGAGCCCATCTGCACGCCGGATGCGCCCATGAGCAGCGCGGCGGCAATGCCGCGGCCGTCTACGATGCCGCCCGCCGCGATGACAGGGATCTCTACTTCGGGGATGACATTTTCCATGAGAGCCATGGTCGTCAGTTTGCCGTCATGGCCGCCGGCTTCCATGCCCTCGATGACAAGGGCGTCTGCGCCTTTGTCCTGCACGCGCGCGGCGAGCTTCGCATTGGGCACGACGGGAATACATTTGACGCCGTGCGACTGCAGCGGTTCAAAATAAGGAACCGGATTTCCTGCGCCGATCGTGACAAACGCCAGTTTTTCATCACAGACGAGCTGCGCCACATCATCTTTATTGGGGGACTGCAGCATCAGATTGACGCCAAAAGGCTTATCCGTCATATCTTTCGTGCGGCGGATCTGTTCGCGGACCGTGTCAATATCAGCGCCGCCCGTGGCAATGACGCCTGTGCCGCCGGCATGGCAGACGGCTGCTACGAGATTGGACTCCGAGAGGTAGGCCATAGCGCCCTGGATGATCGGATAGTTGATTCCAAGAAGTTCAGTGATTTTGGTTTTCCACATACGGGAGCCTCCTTTGTAAGTAATAATCAATTATATGATCTTTTTATACAAAAACACATATCTATACCATATCTGCATTATATGGGGTTTTATGGGGGTTGTAAAGCTGAGAAACGCATAAGAAAAAGACTTTCTTTATTTTGAGAACATGGGAATATCCGATGCATTTCGCGGAAAAGGCATTGCTGTGCGCCTGTACGGCAACAGGCGTAATAGAATCATTTTATGACAGCCTTTCATGCGGAGAAAGAAGAAATATGATATACTAAATGTGTAAATAGATGTATGATTTTATGCCAGTCGGGACACAATTTGTCCACTGGGATGGGAGGTGAATTTGTGGAAGAGGAATCTCTGCTGTCGCTTCTTGTTCCTGAGATCATGGAACAGGCGGCGGAACGATATGAAGTGCTTCGTCAGATTGCTCTTTCACAGCCGGTAGGGAGACGATCGCTGGCAGTACAGACAAAACTGACAGAGCGGATTGTGCGGGGACACGTGGAAGTGATGGAGCGTTCCGGCCTTGTGAACGTACAGCCCAATGGGATCCGCCTGACGGAAAAGGGAGAAATGGTGCTGGCGCCGCTGGCCAGATATTTTTTAAAGCGGCCTTCTTTTGCGGAATTGGAGCGGCACCTGAAAGATGTTTTATCCATGAAGCGGGTCATTCTGGTCCATGGAGACATGGATCAGGATGAGATCGTGAAAAAGAATGTAGGGCAGGAAGCGGCGCTGATTCTGAGCCGTTTTCTGAAGCACGGGCAGATCATCGCCGTGAGCGGCGGGACGACGATGTCGGCGCTGGCGTCGGCACTGCCCCGTCTGAATCTCGATGTGACGGTCGTACCGGCGCGGGGAGGCTTCGGCGAGAAGATCGAATACCAGGCTAATACCATAGCGGCGGTTACTGCGGGAAAGATCGGCGGAACGTACCGTATGCTTCACATCCCGGACGGTTTCAGCCCGGAACTGATCGATATGCTCCGCCGGGAAACGCCGGATCTTAATGAGATCGAGTCACTGATCCATCGTGCGGATATTCTGGCGATCGGCGTGGGAGAAGCCAACCGCATGGCACAGCGGCATCAGCTGGAATCCGGACGGAAAAACCGGCTGATCGCAGAAGGCGCCTGCGGGGAAGCGTTGGGGCTTTATGCGGATATTAAAGGGGATATCCTCTACCGCATGAATAATGTCGGTATTACGCTGGAAGAACTGGGGTCTATTCCGACGGTCATCATCGCCGCCGGCGGCGCATCCAAAGGCTCGGCCATACTTGCGATGGCGCGGGCCGGGGTGAGAGGCATCCTGGTGACCGATGAAGGAGCGGGGAAAGAGATTCTCAGGCTTTCCGCAAAAGAGAGCATTCAGTGAGACAGGAAAATTCTTTTATTATAAAGCGGTATTGTAAATTGTTTTCAGGAGGTAATGGAAATGGCAACAAAAATCGGCATCAATGGATTTGGCAGAATCGGACGTCTTGTATTCCGGGTCATGCTGGAGCGCGATGATTTTGAAATTACGGCGATCAACAATCCGAGCGGCGCGGAAACAGCGGCGTATCTGGCGAAGTATGACACGGTGCACGGCAGATTGGAAAAAGACATCCTCGTAGAAGGCGATGATCTCCTGATCGACGGGCACCGGATCCATGTGTTCCATGACAGAGATCCGGAAAATCTGAAATGGGAAGATTATGGGGTGCAGATGGTCATCGAATCAACGGGCAAGCTGAAAGATCATGAAAGCGCCGGAAAGCACATTCACGGCACGGTAAAGAAAGTCATCATTACGGCTCCGGGCAAAGATGATGACGCGACTCTCGTCATGGGCGTCAATGAGAACAGCTACAATCCGGAAACAGACCATATCATTTCCAATGCGTCCTGCACGACGAACTGCCTGGCGCCGGTAGTCAAGGTGCTGAATGAGACATTCGGCATCCGCCGCGGCATGATGACGACGGTTCATTCCTACACGAACGACCAGGCGATTCTGGAAAAAGCGCATAAAGATCCGCGAAGAGGAAGAGCGGCGGCGGAAAATATCATTCCCACGTCGACCGGCGCGGCAAAAGCGATCGGCGCGGTCATTCCCGAATTAAAAGGAAAGCTGAACGGACTGGCGATCCGCGTTCCCACGCCGGATGTTTCTCTTGTGGACCTGTCCTGCGAAGTAGAAAGAAAAGTGACAAAAGAAGAGGTCAATGCGGCCCTGAAGGCAGCGGCGGAAGGCGAGCTGAAAGGCATTCTGGCATATACGGATGAGCCGCTCGTTTCCAGCGATTTCCGCGGAACGAATGTGAGCAGCACCGTAGACGGAGATCTCACGATGGTTGTCGACGGCGATCTGGTCAAAGTGATCGCATGGTACGACAATGAATGGGGATATTCCTGCCGAATCGCTGATCTGGCTGCATTTGTGGCGTCAAAGGGGTTATAAAAATGAAACAGACTGTATATGACGTTTCCTTTGCGGGAAAAACCGTTTATGTCAGAGTGGACTACAATGTTCCTCATGAAGCGGACGGGACGATAAAAGACGACCGCCGGATCAGAGCGACTGTGCCGACGATCAGGTATCTGCTTGATCAGGGGGCGGCGGTCGTTCTGGCAAGCCATATGGGGCGGCCGAAGGGAGAATACAAACCGGAGCTGTCTCTCAGAAAAGCAGGCGAGCGGTTGTCGGAACTGCTCGGCATGCCGGTCGGATTTGCGGAAGACTGCGTCGGCGAGAAAACGGACGCGATGAAAGCGGCGCTCCGGCCCGGCGAAGTCCTGCTGCTGGAAAATCTCCGCTTCCATAAGGAAGAAGAAAAAAATGACCCGGCATTTGCGGAAGCGCTGGTCCGCGGCTGCAGCACGGCGGTCAATGACGCTTTCGGCGTTTCGCACCGCGCTCATGCTTCTGTCGTGGGCGTTGGCAAACTGCTCCCAATGGCGGCGGGCTTGCTTCTGAAAAAAGAGATCGATTTTCTGGAAGGTGTGATCGATCATCCGCAGCGGCCCTTTGCGGCGATCATCGGAGGCGCGAAGATCAGCGATAAGATCCATGTCATTGCGAATCTGATGGAAAAAGCGGATGTCATTTTGATCGGCGGCGGCATGGCAAATACATTTGTTGCGGCAGAAGGCCATGATATGGGGAAATCCCTTCAGGATAAAGACCGGTTTGATCTGGCGAGAGAGCTCATGGCGAGAGCGGAAAAACTTGGAGCCAGGATGCTTCTGCCCGTAGACTTTACCGCAGGAGATGCCTTCTCGGAAAAGGCCAATGTGAAAGTGCTGACGGCGGAAGAATTTTCCGATCCGTGGATGGCGCTTGATATCGGACCGAAGACCATTGATCTGTATATGGATACACTGAAAAAGATGAAGACCGTCGTTTGGAACGGGCCGATGGGCGTTTTTGAAATGGAGCCTTTCTCCAAAGGCACCTTTACCATTGCGAAAGCGTTGGCCGAGATCGATGCGACGACTGTCGTCGGCGGCGGCGAATCGGCAGAAGTCGTGGATAAACTGGGCTTGGAAGACCGTCTGTCCCACGTGTCTACCGGCGGCGGCGCATCGCTGGAAATGCTGGAAGGCATGGTGCTTCCGGGCATCGCTGTGCTGGCAGATAAGGAGGCCTGATCTTGAGAATACCGTTGATTGCGGGAAACTGGAAAATGAACGGGACCCCCGCCGGAGCGGAAGCGCTGCTTCAGAAGCTTGCGAAAGCCGCAAAGGGACGTGCGGAAATGGCGATTTTTCCGCCGTTTACCGCGATCTGGCAGGCGGAAAAATATCTGAAAGGCACTTTCATCCGCTGGGGAGCGCAGAATGTGTATCCCGAGGAGAAAGGCGCCTATACCGGCGAAATATCCCCGGATATGCTGAGAGAGCTGGGATGCAGCTATGTGATCTGCGGGCATTCGGAAAGACGGCAGCTGCTGGGAGAGACGGATGCGTTCATCAACAGAAAAATTCATGCGCTGTTCCGTGCGGGGATCGTGCCGGTGCTGTGCGCAGGAGAAACGGCGGAAGAACGCCGGGACGGCAGAACCGCCGCTGTGCTTCAGAGAGAGATCGAAGAAGGTCTCCGCGGCATCGACGCGGCAGACGCAGGACGCATGATCATTGCCTATGAGCCGGTCTGGGCGATCGGCGCCGGACAGGCGGCTTCAGCGGAAGAAGCGGAAGAAGCGGCCGGATGGATCAGAGAATGTGTATTCCGTCTGTTCGGCAGAGAAGCGGCGGACACGGTGCGGATCCTGTACGGCGGCAGCGTCAGCAGCGTGAACATCGAATCTTTCCTGCAAATGCCGGATATCGATGGCGCGCTGGTCGGCGGAGCCAGTCTGAATGCTGAGGAATTCATTTCTATTTACAAAAGGGCAGATGTCTGAAGAAAGGATAATAAAATGGCAGCTATTTCTGATATCCATGCAAGAGAAATTCTGGATTCCAGAGGAAATCCGACAGTAGAAGTCGATATGGAGCTTGAAGACGGCACTTTTGCGAGAGCCGCTGTTCCTTCCGGGGCGTCAACGGGCATGTATGAAGCAACGGAACTGCGCGACGGCGACAAAGCCAGATACGGCGGCAAGGGTGTGCTTCAGGCGGTCGAAAATGTCAATACGGAGATCGCCGACGCGGTGATCGGGCTGGACGCTTCCGATCAGCGCGGCATTGATCACCTGCTCATCGATCTGGACGGCACGGAGAATAAGAGCCGTCTCGGCGCAAATGCGATCCTTGCGGTATCCCTGGCGGCGGCGCATGCGTCCGCGCAGTCTGCGGGCCTTCCGCTATATCAGTACCTGGGAGGGACGAATGCGCACGTGCTCCCGATCCCGATGATGAATATCATGAACGGAGGCGCTCATGCGGACAACAATGTAGATATCCAGGAATGCATGATCATGCCGGTGGGAGCGGAGAGCTTTACAGAAGGTCTCCGCATGGGCGCAGAAGTCTACCATGCGCTGAAAAGTGTGCTGAATGAGAAATCCCTCTCTACTGCTGTCGGCGATGAAGGCGGGTTTGCTCCGGATCTTCCGTCCAATGAAGCGGCGATCGAAGTGATTTGTGAAGCCATTGAAAAAGCCGGTTACCGATGCGGCAAAGATATCGCGCTGGCTCTCGATGTGGCGGCGTCTGAGATCCTCGGAGAGGACGGCCTGTATCATCTGACCGGAGACCATACAGCAAAAGACGCGGATGGTATGATCGCGTATTATGAAAGACTGATCGAAAATTATCCGATTATTTCCATCGAAGACGGACTGGGCGAAGAAGACTGGGACGGCTGGAAAATGTTGACAGCCGCGCTCGGGAAGAAGATCCAGCTCGTCGGCGATGATTTGTTCGTTACCAATACGAAGCGGCTTTCCCGCGGTATTCATGAAGGCGTCGCCAATTCGATCCTGGTCAAAGTCAATCAGATCGGCACGCTGACAGAGGCTTTTGAAGCGGTGGAAATGGCGAAGCGCAGCGGGTACTCGGCGGTCATTTCTCATCGTTCCGGCGAAACGGAAGATACAACGATCGCAGATATTTCCGTAGCGCTGAATGCGGGCCAGATCAAGACCGGCGCGCCGGGCCGAATGGAACGCGTTGCGAAATACAACCAGCTTCTCCGCATCGAAGAAGATCTGGACATCAATGCGGTCTACGGGGACGGACATATCCGTCATCTGCTCCGCCGTCTGTTCTAATTAAATAAATCGAATAAAGACAGCTGCAGAAATGCGGCTGTTTTTATTTTGACAAATAGCAGGCCCTGTGCGATACTTCAAAAAAGACGGATTTCTTGATTTTGTTTTCGGGAATATGATAGGATACAAACAATATTTTCATTGAGGTGAAAGAATATGCCGACAAAAATCAGTGTAGAAATTCTTGAAGAACTGGGCGACCTTTCCGTCAGTGCAAACGGATGGAAAAAACAGCTGACTTATACGAGCTGGAATGGGCGCAGTCCGAAATTTGATCTCCGTTCCTGGGATGGGGATCACACTTCCATGACCAAAGGACTGACCCTGACAAAAGAGGAATTGATGAATCTCCGCGATGTGCTGAATCAGCTTGATTTTGAAAAATACGAAGATTAAATTCTTTAAAGAACCGACAGGATTTTTGAAAGACTAAAAAAGGCCTTTTCGAGGAGGCCTTTTTCGTTTATTCGGATCGCTTTCATGGTTCTGCGGAGGACAGAAATGGATGGCATAATGCAGGAAAACAATAAAAGCAATATAAGACAGAGAAAAGCATATCTGTTCTGTCTTATCGGGATGGCGGTTGACGCCGTTCTCGGCCTCCTTAAAATCTGGATGGGCTGGCAGAGCGGTTCCATTGCGGTGATCGGGGACGGATTCAATAATGTGACCGACGCAGGGTCGGTATTTCTGCTCCTCCTCACGTTTTACTATGCGGCAAAGCCTTCGGACAGGACGCATCCCTTTGGGCACGGGCGGCTGGAATATTTGAATTCTACAATCATGGCCTCCGCCGTTCTTTACGTGGGAATATCTCTCCTGTGCAATTCTGCGGAGAAGATCATGGATCCGGAGCCAATCGAATTCAGCGGGCTGCTTGCGGCAGTGCTGATCGCCAGCATTATCGGGAAACTCCTTCTTTCCCTTGTATACAGAAAAGCGCAGAAAGAGACGGGTTCGCAGGCCTTCAGCGCCTACGGCGCGGATTCACTTTCCGATGTGCTTTCCACGGGCGGCGTTCTTATCGCTGTGGCGGCGGAAAAAATGACGGGATTCCATATTGACGGCTGGGTCGGAGGCCTCGTGGCGCTGGCGGTCATTTATACGGGCTACAGTATCCTGAAACAGGCGGTCAATTCTATTATCGGCACGTCGCCGGACGAAGAGATCTATGAAGAAATCAGAACCTTTATCTGTGGGATACAGGGGATATACGGTGTCCATGATCTGATCATTCACGATTACGGGCCGGGGAATCTATTCCTTTCCGCGCATGTGGAAATGGACAGCCGGATGACGCTGATTGATAGTCACAACTTGGCGGAGCAGGCGGCAGAACGGATCAAGGAAACTTTTCACATGCAGGCGGTGATCCATGTGGATCCGAAGGCGGTGGATAATCCGAGGGCACGCATGTATGCGCGGGATCTGGAATCGGCGATTTATCGGTCGCGGCTTCCTCTGGCTTATCATGACTTTTTTGTGGAGGAATCGGGGGAAAAGATCCGGCTCTCTTTCGAGTTGACTTTCACAGAGAAATGTAAAAAGACGGATCAGGAGATCTATGAGATCCTTGATGCGGAAATAAAGCGTTTCAATCTGCAGTACCACATCGATATGATGATAGACCGCAATTTTATAAGCGGAAAACGCTATGGGGAATGAGGACGGGGAGCCAGGAATGGATAAAGATATAAAGATGTGAGATGCGGATTATGGGCATTTGTCGGCACAGATCAGAATGATATAATAAAAAATAACACCTCTGCTGGAACGCGGCGGCGGGATTGCGGCAGAATATAGAATACAGGCGGATGGATGTGGATATATGAAGAAGCAATGGAAAATACTGGCGGCTGCGGGGATCTTTATCTGCGGGGGATGGGCGCACGGCGAAGCGGCTGTACAGAACGGCGATTCCGGCGTGCTCGTCCGGTCTGTACAGCAGGCCCTGAACCGTTCCGGTTATTCCGTTGCGGTCGACGGTTCTTATGGTACAAAGACGGCCGACGCGGTGAGGGCATTCCAGAAACGCCACAGCCTGACGGCGGATGGGGTCGTTGGACCGGCAACCTACCGGGCTCTGACTGGACAGACCCTGCCGGATGTCATTCCGGCGCGGAAAAAAGAGAAAAATCGGATTAAAGGCATGACTGACGCGGTCATGAAGAAGCAGACGGAATCGGCATCGTATCCCCAAAACGGTATCTGGCAGAATAGTATCGGCGGACTGGCGGAAGAGGTCACAAAAGAGGCAAGAAAATATATTGGGATCCCTTATCGGTTCGGCGGTACGGATACCGCCGGATTTGACTGCTCCGGATTTATTCAGTATATCTTTGAAAAAGAAGGAGTCATTCTTCCCCGCATGGCGGATGAACAGTATCTTGTGGGAGAAAGAGTCGCCTTTGATGCGCTGGAGCCGGGAGATCTGGTCTTTTTCTCCACGTATGAGAGCGGAGTCTCTCATTCCGGCATTTATATGGGCGGTGGAAACTTTATCAGCGCAACGAGCAGCCGCGGGATCGCCGTAGCAGATATGATGAGCGGATACTGGCGGAACTGTTATGTCGGTGCGAAAAGAATTTTATGAAAACAAAAGCGGCACGGATCGATTTCCGTGTTTCTTTTTTATTTTCTGAAAAATCCGGGGGAGGCAAAGATGATTATCGGAATGATTCAGATGAAGACAGACGCCGGGGAGAAAGAGGAAAATATCAGCAGGGCATTTCATTTGATGGAAAAAGCTGCGCCCCGGTGCGGTCTCTTGATCCTGCCGGAATTATGGATGATCGGTTATGATTTCCGAAAGATTCAGGAACAGGCGGTGTGTCCCGGCGATGCGCTGATGGAAAGTCTGTCCCGGTTTGCGGCGTATCATCGGGTGACGGTCGCGGCGGGAACCGTGCCGCTGCGCCGGGAAGGCGCTCTTTATAATACGGCGATGGTTTTCGGCCCGGACGGGTGCCTGCAGTGCACATACAGCAAAAGGAGGCTTTTTTACGGATATCTGGAATCTGAGCTCCTGCGGCCCGGAACGGGAAGCAGTCAGACAGAGATTGGCGGGGTTACGTGCGGGTTTGCGGTCTGCTATGAACTATATTTTCCGGAGCTTTTCAGCGAGATCGCCGCGCGGGGTGCGGATATGGCAATTGTTCCCATGTCGTGGCCGGCGCCCCGCATTGAGCGCATGCAGATTCTGGCAAGAGCGAGGGCGATCGAAAACGGGATGGCCGTCTGCGCGGTCAACATGGCGGGAGAATATCATGGGATCCGTATGGGAGGACATTCCTGCTTCGTCGATCAGGAAGGGAATGTCCTGGCTGAAGCGGGAGAGAAAGAAACGATTCTTTATGCGGAGTATAATACAAATACGGAAGAAAGTATTGGTAAACACATTGCGGCCCTTCGGGCAGAAAGGAATGCACAGCAGGGGTGACTGTCATGAAAAACTATATTGCGGAAAGAAATCAAATGGCGGCGGACATGGTCATCGCCGCACTGAAACGGCGGCACATTGAAGGTGTGTATGCGGAAAATAAAGAAACGGCTCTGGCCGCGGCACTGGCAATGATTCCGGAAGGAAGTTCTGTCGGCTGGGGCGGAAGCGCGAGCATTGAAGAGATCGGGCTGAAGCAGGCCGTCAAAGAAGGACCGTATTCGGTGATTGACAGAGATACGGAAAAAGATGCCGAAGAAAGAAAACAGCTGGAACGGCAGTGCTTTTTCACGGATTATTACCTGATGGGGACAAATGCCATTACAGAGGACGGCATTCTCGTGAATCTGGACGGACGGGGGCCCCGCGTGGCGGCGCTTTGCTATGGTCCGAATCACGTCATCGTCATTGCGGGCATGAATAAATTGGTGTCCGATGTGGAAGCGGCAGTAAAAAGAGTGAGACATACCGCGGCGCCGATCAATGCGCTCCGCTTTCCCGGAGAGTCTCCCTGCCGGAAGGGCGGCCTCTGCAAAAATTGTCTTCAGCCATCCTGCATATGCAGTCAGCTGGTCATCACTCGGAACAGCATGGATCCGAACCGCATCAAAGTGATCATCGTCGGGGAAGATCTTGGGTACTGAGAAAGCGGTTTTTCCTTTACCTGCCATGGCACGGCGTGTATAATTAAATAACACTGAAAATAACAATGATAAACTGCCGTAATGTAAGGAGGCATACAATGAAAGGCAATGAAATTCGCGAGAATTATCTTTCTTTTTTTGAATCTAAAGGGCATCTGAGACTTCCCAGTTATTCACTGATCCCGCAGAATGACCCGAGCCTTCTGCTGATCGGCGCGGGTATGGCTCCGCTGAAACCGTTTTTTACGGGGAAAATAGAGCCGCCTTGCCACCGCGTGACGACCAGCCAGAAATGCATCCGGACCGGAGATATTGAAAACGTCGGACACACGGCAAGACATCATACCTTTTTTGAAATGCTCGGAAACTTTTCCTTCGGCGATTATTTCAAAAAAGAAGCGATTGCGTGGGCCTGGGAATTCCTGACGGAAGTTCTCCAGCTGGAAAAGGAAAAGTTATATGTGACGATTTATCCGGATGATCAGGAAGCCTATGATTACTGGCATAAAATGATCGGCGTGCCGGAAAATCACATCTATCCGCTGAGTGATAATTTCTGGGAAATCGGCGAGGGCCCTTGCGGTCCGGATTCGGAGATTTTCTACGATCAGGGCGAAGAATTCGGTACAGATCCGGAAAATCAGATGGGCGGCGACGGAGACAGGTTCCTTGAGATCTGGAATCTCGTATTCAGCCAGTTTGACCGGCAGAAAGACGGTTCGTACCTGCCGCTCGCCAAGAAGAACATCGATACCGGCGCGGGACTGGAGCGCTTGTCGGCGGTGATGCAGCATAAGAAAAACAATTTTGAAACCGATCTGTTTTTCCCGATCATTGAACGGGCCGCGGCGCTGGCGCATACGGCGTACGGCGCGGGCGCGCAGACTGATGTGTCTCTGAAGGTCATTTCCGACCATACAAGAGCGATTGCCAATATGATCGGAGACGGCGTGCTTCCGTCCAACGAAGGCCGCGGGTATGTCCTGCGCAGGATCCTGCGCCGCGCGGTGCGCCACGGAAAGCTGCTCGGCATTGAAGGGCCTTTTATCGGTCAGATGATCGACGAGGTCGTGGAAATGATGAGCCCGGCGTATCCTGAGCTTATCGAAAAGCAGGAGTTTATAAAGAAGATCGCCGGTACGGAAGAACAGCGTTTCCAGACGACGCTGAATGCGGGCACCGATCTTCTCTCCGAGATGATCGAAGATCTCAAAAAGAAGCAGCAGACGATCCTGCCCGGCGCGGATGTATTTAAGCTCTATGATACATACGGATTCCCGTGGGAACTGACGGAAGAAATCGTCCGTGAACAGGGAATGGATATCGATGAAAAAGGATTCGAAGCATCCATGGCCGAACAGAAGGAAAGAGCCCGCAGCGCACGAGTGAAAGTATCTCTGAAAGTTGCGACGCCGGATACGACCATGCTGGATGCGGAGTCCCTTACGACAGAAGACAAAGACGGAGAAACAACGCTGCTTCTTCTCGGAAAAGAGGGAAAAGCTGTTGCGCAGGCCGCAGACGGTGATGAAGTTACCATCATCCTGCAGAACAATCCGTTCCATGCGGAAGGCGGCGGACAGGCCGGAGATCAGGGACAGCTCATTGCCGGGGAAGGCATGATCCGTGTGGAAGATACAAAGAAGCTGCCCGACGGCATCGTGTACCTCATCGGTACGGTGATGGAAGGCACTGTAGCCGCAGGCGAAACTGTGAAAGCCGTTGTTGACCGTGAGCGCAGAGAAGATCTGGCCCGCAATCATACAGCGACGCATCTTCTGCAGGCAGCGCTGAAAAAAGTTCTTGGCAATACAGTGAATCAGGCGGGCTCTCTGGTCCTTCCCGACAGATTGCGTTTCGACTTCACCTGGCCGGAAGCGGTCTCCGCAGAACAGCTGAAAAAAGCAGAAGCGCTGGTGAATGAACAGATCTGGAAAGGCACGGCTCTTGCATTCCGGGAAATGCCGATCGACGAGGCGAAGAAGCTTGGCGCCATGGCGCTTTTCGGCGAGAAATACGGAGATATCGTGCGCGTCGTTACCATCGGTGATTTCAGTATGGAACTCTGCGGCGGCTCACATGTGGCGAATACCGGGGAGATCGGCCTTTTCCGCATCGTCAGTGAGGGCGGCATCGGTTCAGGAATCCGCAGAATTGAAGCGATTACCGGGAAAGCGGCCTATGACTCCACGGTAGAAGACCGGGAAGCCATCAGAAAGGCTGCGGGACTCCTAAAAGGGAAACCGGAAGAGCTGAATGACAGGATCGTTAAAATTCTGGAAGCGCTGAAAGCCGCTGAAGCGGAATGCGCCCGGCTGAAACAGCAGATGATGAAAGACGGAATCGGCGAGCTGCTGAAAAATAAAGAGGAAAAGAAAGGAATCTCTTATTTCGGCGCGGTCGTTCATGCGGAATCTATGGATGAGCTGCGGCAGGCAGCGGACCTGATCCGGGCAAAACTTCCGGATTCGGCGTTTATCTTGGGAGCGGAGCATAACGGAAAAGTAAATCTGGTAGGCATGGCATCGGAAAGCGCCGTGCATGCCGGTGTTCATATGGGCAAGGTCGTTTCCGCGGCAGCGAAGATCTGCGGCGGAGGCGGCGGCGGCAAGCCGGGAATGGCTCAGGCCGGCGGAAAAAATCCGGAAAAACTTTCGGATGCGGTCTCGGCGGGCGCCCGGGCGATTGCGGACATGATCCAGTAAGGAGGTACGGGAATGGCAGTCTCAGATGAAACGATTTTGTTGAGCAAAACGGATAAAGATGAAAATACGCAGGCTGCAATGATTCTGAAGACCGTATATTCTGCGCTGAAAGAAGCGGGGCATAATCCGTCGGCACAGCTTGTGGGCTATCTTTTATCGGGAGAGCTGACATACATCACCAGCCGTCATGACGCGCGGAAGCTGATTTCCGGGATCGAAAGAGACGAACTGCTGGAAGAGCTGATCCGGTATTATGTAAAGGGCAAAGGCCTGTAATATGAGGATACTCGGACTCGACGTGGGTTCTCAGACGATCGGCGTGGCGGTCAGCGATCCTTTCGGATGGACGGCGCAGGGCGTGGAAACGATCCGGCATACGACGCGGGAAAAAGATTTTGCGCGGCTGAAAGAACTGGCGGATTCGTATCAGGCAGAGATGTTCGTTCTCGGCATGCCGTTGAATATGGACGGCACGAAAGGTGTGCGGGCAGAAAGGACAGAAGCCTTTGCGGCGGCGCTGAAAGAGGCTTTCCCGGAGATGGAGCAAGTCTTCTGGGATGAACGACTGACAACGGTCATGGCGCAGAAAGAACTGATCGCGGCGGATGTGAGCCGAAAGAAGAGGAAAAAAGTAATCGACAAGATGGCAGCCGTAGTCATCCTGCAGGGATATCTGGACCGGCTCGCCCGTCAGAAATGAGGTTCAAAAGTGGAAGAAAAAATAGAAGAGCCCGTGGTGGTAACGATCACCGGGCCGGACGGCAATGAAAAAGATTTTGCGGAAGATGTAGTGATTCCCTATGACGGGAAAAACTTCGCGGTTCTCGTGTCGATTCCCGAATCGGAAGACGATGACAAAGAACCGGAAATTATTCTGGCGCGGATTGATATTGACGAAACGGACGGAGAGCCGGTATATGTGCCTCCGACTGATGAGGAATATGACGCTGTCGCCGCTATTTATGACGAAATGTAAGAAGCGGGCATAAGTTGGGCAGGATCCTGTGGAAACGGGATCCTGTTTTTTACGTGTATATTTGGCGGATACAGGGCGTTATTCTTATGGTAAAATAAAAATATTTCAGAGAAAAAATGTTTCAGGAGGATATATGGGAAAACATTTTTCTTTTATACACTGCGCGGATCTGCATCTGGGCGAGCCTCTGGGAGGGATGAATTCCGAAGAAAAAGGCCCGTGGACAGACGCTGTGAATAAAGCGACGTTTTCCGCCTTTGAGCGTGTTGTGGACGCGGCGGCGGAAGCTCATGCCGATGCGATCCTGATCACTGGGGATGTCTATAACAGCGACCATCACAGCCTGGCGGCGCAGATGGCTTTTGCCCGGGAATTATATCGGGCGGCGGAACAGGGCATACAGATTTTTATCACTCACGGCAATCATGATTCCGCCGAAGCCTGGCGGGCGGATATTCCGTTGCCTCCGCAAGTCCATATCTTTTCTGCGGAAAAGACCGAGGCCCTGCCGCTGACAGTTGGCGGAGAGACTGTCGCGACAGTGTACGGAATCAGTTATCGGACGCGGCACATCAGAGAAAATCTGGCAAAAATGTTTCAGAGAAAAGAGGATGACGGATTTGCGATCGCCATGCTTCATACGGATATGAAAGCGGACAGCCCGTATGCACCGTGTACAGAAGAAGAGCTGCGCGCGGCCGGAATGGATTATTGGGCGCTTGGTCATGTCCATACCAGAAAAATCGTCAGTACATCTCCGTATATCGTGTATCCTGGGAATACACAGGGGCTCAGCATTGCGGAGACCGGCGCGCGGGGCTGCTGGCTGGTGGATGTCGGTATGCACGGCACCGTCACGATGCAGTTTATCGAGACCTGCTCGATCCGATGGATGGATATGATCTGCGATATCAGTCAGTATGAGAATCAGGATGAGCTGCTTCGGGATATCATGAAACGGCGGGCGGCGCTGCGCAGTGAGGGGAAGCCGTACATGATCCGCCTGATTTTCCGGGGCAGGGGGAAACTGCACCGGATGCTGGTTTCTGAATCGGGAAGAGAATTTATTCTGCAGACGCTGAATGAAAAAGAAAAATTCCGCCACATGTTTGCGTTTTTTATAAAAGCGGAAGATGAAACGCAGCCGATGATTGATCTGCAGGAACGGAGACGGCTTCCGGATGTCATGGGAAAATATCTGCAGGCATACGACCGGGCAGCGGTGCTGACGCCGGCAGACAAGCTTCTCATGCTGCGGGAGATAGCGGCCCGTCAGCCGGAGATGAAGAAACTCCGAAATGTCTTTGAGCGGGTAGATGACGGCATGATTCTCCGGGCCTTTCAAAAGGCGGAGCTCGTAGGCGCGGAGCTGCTCGCAGAGGAGGATACCGATGAAAATCACTGATTTACAGCTGGAGCGATACGGCATTTACCGCGATGTCAGCTGGGAACCACCGCAGAATCAGCTGATCGTGGTCATGGGAGAAAATGAGAGCGGGAAAACGACGCTTTTGAACTTTATCCGTGATATGCTTTTCGGATACCGCCGGGGCATGTGGCAGGACCGCAGCGGAAATATGGGATTTCTCCGCGGCGACGGAGAATTTTTCCGAGTATACCGGCATGGGAAAGAAAGCTGGTTTGCAGACGGACGAGGCACCAGATATACGGAAGAACTGCCTTTGCTGTGGTGGCATGGTCTAAATCGTTCCATGTATGAGAAAATTTTTGCCGTGGGGCTTGAAGATCTCCAGGGCGCCGGCTTTCTGGCGCAGGATGATGTGAGAAGCCGTTTCTTTATGCTGCAGGGCGGAGATATTTTGGCGGAAGCGAAAAAAACTCTGACTGAAAGAATGGAAAAACTTCTCCTTCCGTCTGCGCAGGGGAAGAGAAGGATCAATCAGATCCTGGAGAAACTGGATCAGGCGAATATGGAGATCGGCCAGCTGTCGCTTCAGGAAGAGCATTTTGCAGAACTGCAGAAAGCGCAGGCAGACTGCCAGAAGGAGATCAAAGAGATCACCGCGCGGCTGGTAGCGGAAAAAGAAGAGTTCCGCATACTGGAAAAGAAGATTGGCGCGTGGAAATATTATGTCCGCGCCAGGGAAATCAAGCGGCAGCTTCTTCTTGGGGAACAGGTAAAAATGTTCCCCAAGGACGGAAAAGAGCAGTGGAATCAGCTCATGAGCCGCATGGAGCTTCTCCATGACCAGAAAACGCAGCTGCAGGAGAAATTGAACAGCTATACGCCGAAAACGAAAGAGGAAGTCATTCCGTGGACGGAAGCCTCTGAGGCTCTGGAACAGCTCTACAAAGACCTGGGGCAGTGGAGCCGCACGATTGAAGAAACGGATGAGCTTCGCCGCAGAAAACAGATGTGGCGGGCGGATTTTGCTCATCTGGGCTATAAGCTGCCGCTGTGGGATCGGATGATCTCGCCGGACGAAGAATTCCCAGCGGTGAACTGGGATGAAGGTAGAAAACTTGCGCAGGGCGTGACGATTCGCGACAACGAGCTTCATTTCTGGAAGCAGAGAGAACCGGAAGTTGAAGATCTGGAGATCAATGAAGAAACCTCACAGAAAGAAGCAGAGGAGGAGTGGAACGCTTTTGAAGAAAAAGCATCCCGGGCAGAAGCGCTTCTTCATAAAAAGACAGATCTTCAGGAAGAGTTGGAGGAACTGGCGCAGAAAGAAACATCGGGCCGCACGGTCTGGTTCTGGATCTCCGCTGTGAGCGGGCTCGGCGCGGTCGGCGGGGCGGCGGCGTTTTATCTTTCCTTTGCCGGATTTGCAGCGCTGTATGCGGCAGGCGGATGTTTCCTCGCGGCGGTCGCCGCGTTCCTGCTCAACGGGAAGTCGGCGAGGAAAAAAGAAAAACAGCTGAAACGCCTTCAGGAGGAGCTGGCGGCGGTAAATCTTGAAAATGAAACGCTGAAACAGGGCTTTCCTCTTCCTTTGCCGGAAAGCCTGGATGATCTTCCCGTTTTTCACAATGCACTGCAGCAGAAACGGACAGAGTTTTACCGGGAACAGGCAAAACTGCAGGCGCTGTCGTGGAAGCAGGAATCGATGAAGCGGCAGAAAAAGGAACATGAGAAGTGGGAAGCGGAAGGCGAAGCGCTGAAAAAGTCCGGCGGGGAAGCGAGAAGCGCCTGGACGGGATGGCTTCAGAGAAATCATCTGCCGCAGGTAGAGGCGGATCAGCTCAGTACGCTGCAGGAAGAATGGCAGAAACTGTATGCGGAACAGGGGGCGGGAAAGATCCTGGACGTGCGGATAGAAAAGGCACAGGAAAGGCTGGACAGCTTCGTGCGAAGAGCGCTTTCCATCATTCGGATGACCGGCGCGGCCCTCGAAGCGTCTCCGGAGACGATTGCCGATATTTATGAAGAAAACAGGAAGCGGCTCCTTTTGTGGCAGGCGATCGCGGAGAAAAACAACCAGCACGAAGAGTATCAGAAGGAAATGGAACAGCTGGATCTGCAGTGGACGGCTTGTCAGGAAAAAATGCAGAAACTCCTGTCTCTGGTCAATGCGGGGAATGCGGAGGAATTTGCGGAAAGGATCACTGCAAGCGAACAGCATGACCAGCTGGAAAAAGAATGGGAATCTGTCAAAAAGAGCATTCGTCTGTACGCGGGAAATGAGCCGGAATTTCAGAAATTATGGGCCGCACTGGAAAGCGGCGATTATGATGAATGGACGAATTCACATAAAACGCTTCAGGAAGGGATTGAAGCGGACGAACGCCGGCTGTCCGAGCTGCAGAAACAGCAGGGAGCAACGGAAAACGAGATTTACCGGCTGGCCAATGACGAACGGATCACCGGGGCGCTGCAGGACAGGGAGTCGGCGGAATCCGAGCTCCGCCAGGCCATGGAAGAGTGGCTGACCGGACTGTATGCCGTTCATTTTCTCCAGGAAGCGCAGCAGCAGTATGAAGTGGGGAAACAGCCGCAGATCGTAGAGGAAGCAAATAGATTTCTTCAGGCCATGACAGGGGATCGCTATCGGCTGGAAGTCAGTGAAGACGGGAAAAGCGTCTGCACTGTCGATCAGATGAAGAATCGGAAAGACGCGAAACTCTGGTCTTCCGGGACAGGGGATCAGGTCTATCTGGCGCTGCGGCTTGCTATGGCGCTCGCATTCAGCAGGCAGATGGAATCGCTGCCTATCGTCCTGGACGATATTTTTGTTCGGTTCGATGAAAAGCGGCAGCGGGAAACTGTGCGCTTTTTGTTGGAACTCGGGAAACGGCACCAGATTTTTCTTTTTACTTGCCATGAACGGACGTTCAAACTCGCAGAGGAAGAAGGCCGGTCTCTGGGAGCAGGGGTATTTTTCCGCCTGACTTCCGGACAGATCGCGCCGGTCGGCGCGGAGGCGTGAATCACTGAGAAGCGGATCGCAGAAGATCCGCTTTTTGTGTGCTCTCACGGAAATAAAAAGGAAGGATAGGGGTATGTTATAATAACAGCAGTCTGAACATCATTAAAAGAGGAGCGGAGAATGGAAAAGTTTCACCTGGCATATTTAGGGCACAGCGGATTTGCCCTGGAGCTGGCGGATTGCGTTTTGATTTTTGATTATTACATAGATCCGGCGGGGAAGCTGCCCCAGTTTTTTAAAGCGGGAAAACCGGTCTATGTGTTTGCGAGCCATGTGCACAGCGATCATTTCAGCCCGGCTGTTTTTCAATGGGAAAAGCACACGGCGGCATATATCCTCCACAGCGGATGCCGTTTTTCGGACATGCCTGAAAATGTCAGATTGATGGAGCCGGGAGAAGAAAGGGCTTTTCCGGAATTTACCGTCCATATGTATGGATCGACCGACGAAGGCGGCTCTTTTATGATCCGTCATCCGCAGGGGCGCATTTTTCATGCCGGAGATCTGAATTGGTGGCACTGGGCGGGCGAAAGTGATGAAGAGAACCGCCGCGCCGGCCGGCAGTTTATGGAGGAATTGGAAAAAATCGGGGAGACTGAAGCGGATATCGCTTTCTTCCCTGTGGATGCCAGATTGGAAGTCGCCCGGGAATGGGGCGTAAAGCGGTTTCTGGAGTGTATAAAAATCAGAACGCTCCTCATTCCGATGCATGCCTGCGGCGCCCGTTGGTGTCCGTCTTATGAATTTCGGTGGCGCTATAGGGATACGCCTTTGTGGATCCCTGTTTGTGAAGGAGAAGAGTGGATAAAATGACATATACGTGGCTATATATTTTTCTGCTGCTGATGGCGGGGAATATCGCGCTGCAGCTGGTGCCGTATTACTTTTATATCAGCGCGGTATTCATTGTGAATCTGGCTATTCTCGGCGCGTCCTATTTTGTTTTCCGGAGAGATTATTTTTCCGACCTGCGCGCCAATATGTTTTTCATGTTAGGACTGACGGTCATTAATATTCTGACGGATCTGGGCATCATGTCTTATATCATGTCATGGATCGCGTTCGGCGCGTTATTTGTCTGGTCAATGGCGGGAGGAGGTCGGAGCCGGTGA
>UQYL01000004.1 GCA_900545365.1 uncultured Dialister sp.
GTTGATGAAGGATTTTGGCGTCAGCAAGGCTCTGGTGTGCACCTATCAGGCCATTTCCGGTGCAGGCAAGACCTTTGACCGTATGCCCGAGATCGTGGACAACGTGATTCCCTACATCGGCGGCGAGGAAGAGAAGAGCGAGCGCGAGCCGCTCAAGCTGTGGGGACACATCGAGGGCGACCAGATCGTCAACGCCGAAAAGCCGGTCATCACCGCTCAGTGCTTCCGTGTGCCGGTCTCCGACGGCCACACCGCCGCTGTCTTCGTGAGCTTCGAGAAGAAGCCCAGCAAGGAAGAGATCCTCAAGGCATGGGCGGAGTTCCGCGGTCCCGCACAGGAGCTGGAGCTGCCCAGTGCACCCAAACAGTTCCTCCACTACTTTGAGGAGAACGACCGTCCCCAGCCCAAGCTGGACCGCAACACCGAGCACGGCATGGCCGTCTGCATCGGTCGTCTGCGGGAAGATACCCTGTTCGACTACAAGTTTGCCTGCATGAGCCACAACACCCTGCGCGGTGCGGCAGGCGGAGCTGTGCTGCTGGCCGAGCTTCTGGCAGCCAAGGGCTATTTCGATTGATCTGCGCGTTTTTGAGAACCAACGCGCTGCAAAGGAGTTTTTGCTATGAAGAATCCTGTTTTTACCGGTGCAGGTGTTGCCATCATCACCCCGATGTACGAGGACGGCAGCATCAATTTTGACGAGCTGGGCCGCATCGTTGAGGATCAGATCACCCGCGGCACCGACGCCATCGTCATCTGCGGCACCACCGGTGAATGCTCTACCATGACCGACGAAGAGCAGCTGGCCGCCATTAAGTACACCGTGGATCTCGTAAACCACCGTGTGCCGGTCATCGCCGGTGCCGGTTCTAACGATACCGACCACGGCTGTGCTCTGGCCGCAAAGTCTGCTGCCTGCGGTGCGGACGCCCTGCTGCTGGTGACTCCCTACTACAATAAGACCTCTCAGGCTGGTCTTGTGGCCCACTTCACCGCAATGGCTGAGGCCGGCGGTATCCCGGTCATCCTGTACAATGTGCCCTCCCGCACCGGCCTGAACATCGCCCCCGAGACTGCCAAGGAGCTGAGCAAGCACCCCCTCATCAACGGCATCAAGGAGGCCTCCGGCAACATCGGTCAGGTGGCGAAGATCGCAGCCCTCTGCGGCGACGAACTGAACATCTACTCCGGCAACGACGATCAGGTGGTGCCTCTGCTGTCTCTGGGCGGCAAGGGCGTCATCAGCGTCGTCTCCAACGTCAAGCCGGAGCTGGTGCACAACTGCTGCAAGGCATGGTTCGACGGCGACACGGCAAAAGCCCGCGCACTGCAGCTGGAGATGCTGCCGCTGTGCGACGCTCTCTTCTGTGAGGTCAACCCCATCCCGGTCAAGTATGCCATGAACGTGCTGGGCTGGGAGGCCGGTGAGTGCCGCCTGCCCCTCGTGGAGCCGAGCGACGCTCACAAGGAGCAGATCGAGCAGGCCCTGCAGGCTGCGGGAGTCATCAAGGAATAAACGATTTTATGTGCAGAATGCCCGGCGCAGTGTGTTCCGGGCATTTTGCCGTATGAGAAAAAAGAGGATATTGACAATGACCGATATTATCATTCAGGGCATCGGCGGCCGGATGGGCCATGTGCTGTGCGAGATGATCGCCCAGCGGGAGGATTGCCGCGTCGTGGCCGGTATCGACATGAAGGACGGCGAGCTGAACGGCATCCCTGTATACGACAGTCTGGACAAGCTGGACGGCAAAGGTGATGTCGTCATCGACTTCAGCGCCCCGGCGGCAGTCGAGAAGGCACTGCCCTACTGCGAGGCTCACAAGCTGCCCATCGTGGTCTGCACCACCGGGTTGTCCGAGGAGCTGCAGCTGAAGATCGTCCAGCTCTCCCGCAGCATCCCGGTGTTCAAGAGTGCCAATATGTCCATGGGCATCAACGTCCTGTCCGAGCTGTGCAAGCGTGCATCGGCCATTCTGGGCGCAAACTACGACATCGAGATCGTTGAGCAGCACCATCACAACAAACTGGACGCTCCCAGCGGCACGGCTCTGATGCTGGCTGACGCCATCAACGAAGAGAACGATGGCGCATACCACTATGTTTATGACCGTTCCGCTGTCCGCCAGAAGCGCGACCCCAAGGAGATCGGCATTAGCGCCGTGCGCGGCGGCAGCATCGTGGGCGACCATGAGGTACTGTTCTGCGGCCCGGATGAGGTCATCACCCTCCGCCATACGGCATATTCCCGCAATATCTTTGCAAATGGCGCAATAAATGCTGCCGTTTATCTTGCAAAAAAGGAGCCCGGCCTGTACAATATGAGTAACATGATTGCAGAGATGTAAGCTTTTCTGCGCATGGCATCATAAGGCACGGTATCGTGCGTCAGGAGACGAGCCTATGGCCAAGCACACAGCCCCTCCCCGCCGTCGGCATTCCGCGCAAAAGCACGCCTCGCATAAGGGCGTCACCCTGTACACACTGGGGGTCCTGCTGGTAGCTGTATCGGTGCTGCTCTCTCTGCGCTTCTGGCCCCGCCGCATCGTGGATGCAGTTCCTCCGGCAGCGGAGGTGGAGTCCCCTGCTGTTTCGGAGGAGCTTGCTGTGCCTGAGCCGCAGCCTGTCGTCACGACATTGCGCTTCTCGGCTACAGGGGACAACCTCATTCATGAGCCCATCTATTCACAGGCCGCCCGGCGGGCTGCAGAGGGCGAAGGATACAGCTTCGATTACTGCTACGCGAATCTGCTCGATTTCTATGCACAGCAGGACATCAACTGGATCAATCAGGAGACGCTCTGCAGCAAAGAGCTTGCGCCCTCTACCTATCCTTGCTTCTCGACTCCCGGCGAGTGCGCCGAAGCGCTTTACCGGGCAGGCTTCCGGGTGTTCAGTCTCTCGAACAATCACACCTACGACAAGGGGGCTGCGGGCATTGCCGCCACCCTCCGGTTCTGGGAGACGATGCCCGAGGATGTGATCACCACCGGCCTGTGGAAGGGTGAGGCGGACTATGGCCGCATCCCCATCCAGACCGTGGACGGCGTAAAGATCGCGTACCTCTCCTACACCGAGCACACCAACGGCATCCCCCGGAACAGCAAGATGACCGCAAACATCATCTACACCAGCCAGCAGGATGTCATGGAGCAGCAGGTGCGGGCGGCCCGGCAGGAGGCCGATTTTGTGGTGGTCGGCGTACACTGGGGCGTCGAGGACAGCCACAACATCACGCAGGCACAGCGCACCTTAGCTCAGTCTCTGGCCGACTGGGGCGCGGATGTGATCATCGGCACCCACCCGCACGTTCTGCAGGACGCCGAATGGCGCACCGCAGCCGATGGGCGGAACGTATTTGTGGCCTATTCGCTGGGAAATTTCCTGAGCACCCAGAGCAAGCCCGACCAGCTCATCGGCGCGGTCCTGACACTGGATCTAGAGCAGACCACCGAGCCGGACGGAAGCGTCCGCTGCGCGGTGCGCGCCTTTCCGTCTGGAATGGGGCCGCGCGGTGCGGCATCATATCATGGGAGAGACAGAGGAATGGACGCTCCCGTAAGGAAGGGAAACCGGAAGGTTTCTCTTTTTTCTTTTGCCTGCGGGGAGTGGTATAATCGTTGTAATTACAGAAAAACAGGCGTCATCCGCCGCTCGGCGGCGGGGAAGGGAGGCTTTTATGGCATATGAGGGTCTGGTAACGGATCTGTACCAGCTGACGATGGCGAACGCGCTTTTCCGCATGGGCCGTCACGACCGGAAGGTGGTGTTTGACCGGTTCTACCGGGTGAATCCTTTCGGCGGCGGCTACACGGTGGTGGCGGGCACGGCGCATCTGGCGGATTTCACAGAACATTTCCGCTACAGCGGAAGCGACGTGGCGTATCTGCGGAGTCTCGGCATTTTCGATGAAGGGTTCCTGGAATATCTGGCAGGCTTCCGGTTCACCGGGGATATTTACTGCATGCCGGAAGGGACGGTGGCTTTTCCCGGCGAGGTGATCCTCCGCTTCCACGGAACGACGGCGGAAGCGATGCTCATGGAGACAGGGCTTTCCATGATCATGAATCATGAGAGTCTCATCGCCACGAAGGCGCGGCGCATCCGCACGGTGGCGGGGAAGGACAGCCTCATGGAGTTCGGCCTCCGCCGCGCGCAGGGCCATTCCGCCGGGCTCTGGGGTACACGGGCGGCGATGATCGGCGGATTCAACGGCACGAGCAATGTGGAGGCGGGGAAGCGTTTCCATATTCCCTTGCTGGGGACGATGGCCCACAGCTGGGTGATGAGTTTTGATACGGAGCTGGAGGCTTTCGAGGCGTACGCCGATATGTATCATGAGAATCTGCTCCTCCTGGCGGATACGTACCACGTGCTGGAATTCGGCGTGCCCGACGCGATCCGGGTCTTCACGAGGCTCCGTGCGGAAGGGCGGCTCCCGAAGGTGTACGGCATCCGCATCGACAGCGGCGATCTGGCGTATCTCTCGAAGGAGGCGAGCCGCATGTTCCGCGAGGCGGGCTTCCCGGAAGCGATCATCTCCGGCTCGAATGATCTGGATGAGTACACCATCTCTTCGCTCAAGACGCAGGGCTGCATGGTGAGCTCCTGGGGCGTGGGGACGAAGTGCATCACCGCCGACGGCTCGCCGTCTCTCGGCGGGGTCTTCAAGATGTGCGCCCGCGAGGGGGCGGACGGCTCCATGGTGCCGGTCATGAAGATTTCCAATGATGTGGCGAAGGTGACGAATCCCGGCATCAAGACGGTGCGCCGGTTCTACCGGAAGGACACGGGGAAGATGATCACCGATCTGGTGTGCCTCGCTTCGGAGCCCGCGCCGGACGGGGGCGATCTCACGCTCACCACGGAGTCGGCGAAGTGGCGCAGAAAGAAGCTCGCCGCGGGGACATACACCGCGGAGGACATGCTGAAGCCGGTCTTCCTCGGCGGGGAGCGGCAGGCTCTGCCGGAGCTCCCGGAGATCATCCGCTATGCCGACGCGCAGATGGAGACGCTCTGGCCGGAATATACGCGCCTGCTGAATCCCGACATCATGGAGGTGAATCTTTCCGAGCCGCTCCAGCGGATGAAGAATGATATCATCGAAAAGGAACTGGGCAGGAGAAAACCGTAAGCGCCGGACGGGAAGGAAAAGAATGAAGGGGCCGCCGGAAGAGCCGCTCTGACAGGGGAACCGCTCAGGAGCGGCCCGGAACGGATGCGGCAAGACCGGCGCTGCTGAATGACAGGGCGCAAAAGACAGTCAAAACCGGATTTCATCCTTGCATCCTCATGTCAAATGTGTTACTCTATTGGGCAATCATTAGGCGGCAATTAGAACGCGCATCAAAGGAGATCCTGGCGATGAAAAAATTCGTATTTGGGGTTGTCGGCCTGGTGCTGACAGGGGTCATCCTGGCCGCAGGCCTGGGGTTGTTTTGGCGTTTCGGCTCGACAAATTATTTGCTGACCGGCGTTCCGGTCCTGAATTATCATCAGGTAAACGACAGGTTTCAAACCGTGCTGACGATGAAGCCGACAGATTTTGAAGAACAGATGAAGTATCTTCACGATCACGGTTATCATTCGATCACACAGGAACAGTTCGCCGCCTATATGCGCGGCGAGGGCAGTCTCCCCGACCGTCCGGTCATGATCACCTTTGATGATGGGTATGTCGATAATTATGAACAGGCCTATCCCATCTTGAAAAAATACGGCTTTACGGGGACGATTTTTCTCATCGTCGATCTGGTGGGCAAGCCGGGGTATCTGACGTGGGATCAGGTACAGGAAATGGGGCGGAACGGCATGGAATTCGGTTCCCATACGATGAGTCACAAGCCCCTGACCGGCTTTGACCGTCAGGGCGTGCGGACGGAACTGCGGGAATCCAAGGCGGCCATAGAGTCCCATTTGCAGAAGCCCTGCGAGTATATCGCTTTCCCTGAAGGGGAATTTGACGGCATGGTCATGAAAGAGACGCGGGCGGCCGGATATGAGTACGGCTTTACTGTAGAAACAGGGCGGGATTTTCCCTGGGATGATCCCTTCGATCTGGAGCGGGTCCCCCTTTTTGAAGGAGGCGACAGCTTCGGCGACAGTTTCGGCCATTTCCTTTTCCGCCTGAATTACAGCACCCTGAGCGCATGGCTGTGGCGCCTGCATAAAGGGCTGGAAGCCGGGAACGCGACGAAGTCCCTGGCGGCCTTTGTCCCGGAGCCGTAACAAAGGGGAGACGGAAGGACGATGGGAAAAGAGAAGAGGCTCCGCCGGCAGCGGGAGAACAGGGACGCGTCCTGCATCCTTATCGGGAAAGACCGGGCTTCCTTTTTGTGACTCAGGCGCCGGGCCGGTATTTGCCGTCCGTTTTGATGAAGGGGATGGAAGAAGCCAGATGAAAAAGGCAGCGTGGACAGCGGCGGCGTTTCTCACCTCAGCGTGGATGGCGCTGTTCCCGGCATCAGTCTCGGCGGACGATCTGCGCCTGCCTTCCGGAGAGGTGCTGCCTTTCGGCGCGGGGGTCAACGTGTGGAGCGGAAGCGATTCGTATTTTGCCGGGAAGATGAACGGACTTTTTGAAAGCGATGCGTTTAAGACGTCGTTGGCGCAGGGCCTGATCGACCGGGGCATGTACAAGGAGAGCGAGCGCGCCGAGGCGGAACGATTCGCGGAAGCGGCGGCGGAGATCTGGCGGGACGGCCGGGCATACCAGCTGCGGAGCGCCTCCGGGGATACGATGTACACGGCGTTCGTCTTCTCGCTTCCCATGGCTCTTCCGCTCTCGGAGACGGAGGTGCTGCGGTGGCAGCGCTGGGCAGAGATGGCAGCCCGGGCGGGGAGCCTCTCGGAAAAGGAGAGGCAGAAGCTCTCCGAGCATGGCGAGACCGCCCAAAGTTTTGACGTGATCATGAAGGCGGCCATGGCCGCGGGGCAGACCATGAAAGAAGGAAACGCCGCGCCGGGACAGATGACCGTGAGCCCGCTCACGGCGTCTCCCCTGCGGGCAGGCGTATCAAAAGGCGGCGTGTCCTACCGGCTGAATTTCGTCTGCCTCACCGCGGAAGCGCGCGGAATGGCCATCCCTCTGTGGATTGGCATGCTCGGCACGACGAAAGCCGACGGGAGCGATCTCACGGAGACGCTCTTTCTGGCAGACCAGGCATCGGGCCGGTATTTTGAGCCTGTTTTGATGAAAGTAATGGAGGAGGCCAAATGAAAAAGACAGCGTGGACAGCGGCGGCGTTTCTCGCCGCGGCGTGTATGGCATCAGCTCCGGCGCCGGTCTCGGCGGACGATCTGCGCCTGCCTTCGGGGGAGGTGCTGCCTCTCGGCGATAAGGTCACCGTGTGGCGCGGAAGCGATTCCTATTTCGCCGGGAAGCTGAACGGAATTTTGGAAGGCGATGATTTTGAGCAGTCCATGGCCCAGGCTGTGATCGACCGAGGCGTGTACAAGGAGAGCGAGCGCGCGGAAGCGGAACAGTTCGCGAAAGAGACGGCAGAACTCTGGCGGGACAGCCGGGTGTACCAGCTGCGGAGCGTTTCCGGCAATACGATGTACACGGCGTTCGTTCTCTCCCTGCCCATCGACACGGCATACTGGCAGGCGGAAGCGGAAGATCATCGGTGGGAGGAGTATACCGAGTCGGCGGGCATGAAGACGCCGGAGACTGCCGCAGAGATCGAAGCGGTGAAGGCCATCACGGCGGTGCAGCAGGAGCAGACGGCGGAAGGCGTCTCGAAAGGCGGACTTCACTGGCGTTCCTCTTCCCTGTGGCTCGCGCCGGAGCAGTACGGATGGGCGTCTCCCATGTACCTCGGCGCGTTCAGCATAGAGGGGACGGATGAAGAGCATCTCAATATAACAGTGGTCTATGCCGATCAGGCTTCGGGCAAATATTTTGAGCCTTTCCTCGCGAAGGCGCTGGAGAATGCGGAAAGGGAGGCGGCGAAATGAAGAAGAAACTGTGGCTGACGGCGCTCCTCCTGTCGGGGGCATTGATTTCCCCGGCGGCGGCAGCGGAAACGGAACCTTCATCCCCGGTGGGGGCGGTCTCCGTTCTGTCGGATGATCTGGGCGCGGCGGCGTCGGCGGGCGTCATCGGAGAGAATGACTTCCGGCCCCTTCCGGCGATGAAGCTCTCCGGGACGATGGACTATGTGCCGTTTCAGCTGACCGATGAAAAGGGGAAAGAAATACCTATTCCCTTCGGACAGCTCCGCATCCGAGAGGGCGGCATTCTGGAGACGGCAGGCGTCGTGTGCGTGACGCTGCCGGAGAATCAGGAGACCTCCGCGGCGCTGTCCGGTCTCTTCGGCGGGAAGAGCGGCCCCTCGGCGGAAGGGATGATGAAGATCGGCGTTTTCAATATGATGCTGGAGAAAGCCGAGCCCATGATGAATGCTTTCCTGCTGGAACAGATTGGGAAGCTGCGCGAGACCAGCGGCGAGCCCGTACCCTATTCCATCGCTCACATCGAGCTCCGCAGCACGGAAGCGCTCCGCGCCATGCAGACGGAGCCCCTCATTTATACGACGGGCACGCGGGCGCTCATTTACGCGGACGGCTGGATTATTCCCGTCTACCTGAAGGCGTACCTCTTTAAAGAAGACGGCGCGTACCGGGCGGCGCTCCTTTTCACAAACGACAGCGAGAAGGACGCGGCGCAGCGGGCGGGCGATCTTCTCATGAAGCGGCTCGCGGCGGAGAAGTGAAGAAAGAAATAAAAAGAAGCGGTCCTGCGCGGACAGCCCGGAAGGGCGGCGCAGGGCCGCTTTTTTCTGCGCTTTACGGAGGGCCCGCTTTTTTGTACAATCAGAAATAATCAGGCAGGTCGGATCTCGGGAGGCGGGATGATGAAAAAATGGCTGACTGCCGCGGCGGCGGCAGTGATATTGTGGACGGCGCCGGCGGCGCAGGGCGCGGATATTTCTCTCCCCGGCGGCGCGGCGCTCCCCATGGACGGCACGGAAGCGGCGTCGTCCTCTTTTCTCGGCGGGCTGCTCGCGGAGAAGGCCGTGGACGCGGCGTCGGAAGAGCATCTCGCCCATGCCGCGGATGACCTCGGCCTTTTCGGCGCGGGACAGGAAGCGGAGCGGGATGAGCTGGCCGCCATCATCGCTTCCATCGCGCGGCGCTCGGAAGCGCGGCGGCTCATCGGCGGGAGCGGGGAAGCGTATTTTTTCTCCGTGTATGTGACCGATGAGGAGCTCCGCCGGGCGGAAGCTCTCTTCGCGGAGGCGGCGCGGCCCGATCTCTCCGGCATGGAGCGGGACGGCCATGCGGCGGCGGGAAAGTTTTCCCTTCTCCGCGCTTCGCCGATGGCGCGGGGCGTCTCGTCGGGCGGCGTGCCGTATCGGACGGCGTCGGCGGCGCTTTCTTTTGACGGCGGGATGCTCCGGCTCCCTTTCCGCGCGGCCTTCGCGGCGCTGCGGGAAGGCCGGGGCGAGACGTACAGTGTGCTCCTCGTCATGGAAGGGGCGGACGCGGCGTATTTCCTGCCGCGTTTTGAAAAAGGGCTGACAGAGGCTTTCGTGCCTCCGGCGGCGCAGGTCAGGGCCGGGCGGTCCGGCAGGGAGGATGTATGAGAAAGAAACTGGCGGCGGCGCTCCTGGCGGCGTTCCTGCTTTCGGCGGGAGCGGCCCGGGCGGATAATCTCTATATCAGCGGGCTGGGGACGCTTCCCTTTGACCGGGATATCGCCGTGACGGACGGCGCGGGCACGGCGGTGGAAGGCATGATCCGGCGGCAGGCTTCCGCCCCGCAGGAAAGAAATACGAAGCGGAACCGGCTCATGCGGTTCCTCACGGTGCCCGGCGGCATGACGCTCGCCGACGGGACGGCCCATTCTCCGGCGGCGGGGGCGCGCCTCTGGCAGCTGGTGAAGAAAGAGACCCACGGCACGTACACCATGCTGGCGGTGGCCTTCTCCGGCGACGGGGACGAGCTCTTCCCGAAAGGCGGGCAAAAGGCGAGGGAACGGCTGGAAACGGTCTTCCGCACGGGCCGGCTCCCGGCGGAAGAAAAAGACCGGGTGCTCATCTCGCTGGACGAATTTCGGGACGCCACCGCGAAGGCCGTGGCGGGCGGGAAGGGCCCGGCGCCGGATTTCCGCATCATCGATGCCGTGCCGTGGAAGGTCTATAACAATGACGACGGCACTGTCCGGTGGCAGCAGAGCGTGAAATTCACCGTCACCGGGGAAGACGGTCTCGTCGTGCCGATGTGGATGGAATCGGTGCTGTACCGGAACAGCGGGGGACGGTATTATTTCCTCATTTTTACGGGAGGACATGAGTCGGGACGGCAGATGGAGGATGAGATCCTGTACGCGCTGTACCGGTTAGAGAGGGAAAAGGTATGAAATGGAAAGTATGGGCGTCGGCGGTACTGTGCGCGGCGTGTCTCGCCGGCAGAGCCGCCGCGTCTGATCTCACGGAAGCGGCGCAGGCGGCGCTTCCCGGCTATATCTCCTATCATGAGCTGTCCGGCGCGCGGTCTCTCATCTTCGCGGGCCGCACCGTGCCCTATACGGCGGGGCAGTTCGTGGCGGAGCTCGGCAGGGAGAGCCTGTACGTCACGGGCTATGTGATCTCCGCCAGGACCGATCCTGCCCTGGGCCCTCTCTTTGCCCCCTATTTCCGGTACGGCCTCGACAGGGAGACTCTCGCCGGGCTGGCGGCGCTGAATAAAGAATTTTTTGATCCCGAAGCGGCGCTCCACCGGGAAGTGGAGCAGTCCGTCGCGGCGTGGGCGGACCAGATGGCGGGCGGCGGCGCGGCGCTCGATGTGAAGCTCGCCGACATGGAACCGGTGCGCCGCGTGGGCGATGTGAATTACATCATGTACACGGCGGGCGCGCGGATCCTTCTCTCTTCGGAAGGGCTCATCCTGCCTCTTTACGGGCGGGCCTATATGTACCGCGACGGCGATTCCTACCGGGTAGTGACGCTCATCACATCGGACGACAGCCGGGCCATTCTGGGCTACGCGCTGGAAGATCTGGCGAAAGAAGCGGGCGCGCGGGCCGATGAAAGGAACCGGCAGGCTTTCATCGCTTCCCTCGATCTGTCGGGCATGAAGTGATCATCTGAGGTGTCTCTATGGAATTAACGGCGGCGCAGTACGCGCTGATCTGTCCCCTTGTTTTTCTGGCGGGCTTCGTGGACGCCGTGGCCGGCGGCGGGGGGCTCATCTCGCTCCCGGCGTACCTCATGAGCGGGCTTCCCGTCCATTTCGTCATCGGGACGAACAAGCTGTCTTCCTGCATGGGGACGGCAGTAGCGACGTTCAAATTCGCGCGGAGCGGCTATGTGAAATGGCGGCCGGCTCTTGCGGGCATGGCGTGCGCTCTCGCGGGCTCATCGCTGGGCGCTCACATCGCGCTCTATATCGACCCGGAATATTTCCGCGTCATTATCCTCGTCGTGCTGCCCTGCACGGCGGCATACGTGATGATGAAAAAATCCATCGACACGGACAAGCCGCCCTACGGGGAGACGAAGACCGCCGCCGTCGCCATGGCGTGCGCCCTCATCATGGGCGTGTACGACGGTTTCTACGGGCCGGGGACGGGCACCTTTCTTCTGCTCCTCCTCGTCTCGGCGGCGCACATGAAGCTCACCGACGCCAACGGCATGGCGAAGGTCATCAATCTCTCCACCAATGCGGCGGCGCTCACGGTCTTCCTGCTGAACGATGCCGTGCTGGTCGGCCTCGGCCTCACGGCGGGGCTCTTCAATATCGCCGGAAATTATCTCGGCGCGCGGTACTTCCAGCGGAACGGCGCGGGCTCGGTAAAAAAGATCATTCTTGCCGTGCTGGTGCTCTTCTTCGCGAAGACTCTGTGGGACATATTCCTGTCCTGATAAAAACGGCATCAAAAAAAGCGGCGGCGCGCCGCTTTTTTTGATGCCCCGGAAGAAAAAGGGCCGGAAATTTTCCGGCGCTCCGGCGCCGGGAGGAAATGAATGAAAAGGCGGAATGCCCGCGGCGGCGCCCGGCGAAAAGCGGCGGAAGAAAAACCGCTTCCTATTGAGCGCCGTTCATCGGGAAATGCCCAATATTTTCAATAAAATTTTTCAATAGGAAATAAAAATAATTCTATTGATAGAAAAATATTTGGTATGCATATAAAATATTTGGATATGCGAAGAAATTGGGCATTTCCGTCGGATTTTCTTGCGGCCTTATAGAAGGTATGATAAAATATGAATTCGCAATAGGACTATTTTTGTGCATATTTGCGGTTTCTGCCGCGGGAAATACGCGGTGGAACCGGTGTCGGCAAGGTTGTCAAGTGAGGCCTTGCTTCATTTTGTCCCCTGCATTTTTCGGGGGATTGACTTTTTCTTTTTGTTTCAGAAAGGGTGAGGCGCAGGATGTTGTTCAGACCTGAACAGGCAGGTACGAGAAAGAGATATACCTATGCGAGAGCGGCGGAAGTGCTGAAGATGCCGCATTTGCTCGACCTCCAGACGAAATCCTATGAATGGTTCCAGAAGGAAGGCCTTCGGGATGTGCTCGAGGATATTTCTCCCATCGAGGACAGCGGGCACAAGTGGGCGCTGTATTTTAAGGATTATTATTTCGGCGCGGAAGAGGCGTCCATCGACGACTGCCGCGACAAGGCCATGACGTACTGCGCTCCTCTCAAGGTGAAGGTGCAGCTGGTGAACCGCGAGACCGGGGAGATCAAGGAAAACGACGATCTCTTCATGGGCGATTTCCCGATCATGACGTCTACGGGCACGTTCGTCATCAACGGCGCGGAACGCGTCATCGTTTCTCAGCTGGTCCGTTCGCCGGGCGTGTACTTCAGCTGCGAGCAGGACAGCCTGGGCAAGTACATCTACAGCGGTCAGGTGATCCCGAACCGCGGCGCGTGGATCGAGCTGGAATCCGACGCGAACGGCGCGATCGCCGTCCGTATCGACCGGAACCGCAAGATGCCGGCGACGGTGCTCGTGAGAGCCCTCGGCTGGTCTTCCAATGAGGACATCCTGGAGCTCTTCGCGCACGATGTGCACATCCAGAGAACGCTCGAAAAAGACCCGACCCATTCCACGAATGAGGCGCTCATCGAGATCTACAAGAAGCTTCGTCCGGGCGAACCGCCGACGGTGGAAAGCGCGACGACGCTGCTCCACAATCTCTTCTACGATCCCCACAGATACGATCTGGCGAAGGTGGGCCGCTACAAGGCGGGCAAGAAGCTCGGCTGGAAGAACCGCCTGAGAGGGCTCATCATTTCCGAACCGATCGTCAATATGGAGACCGGCGAGGTGGTCATCGAGGCGCACACCCTCATCGACGACGAAGCCGTCGCGAAGATCGAGGAGAGCGGCGTATTCGGCGGCGAAGGCCTCGTGGAAGTGATGACGGAGAAGGAAGACGGCACGGAAGTGAAGGTCATCTGCAATAACAGCAACCTTCCCGACAATCACCGCACGCTCACCGCGGAAGACATGGTGGCCAATATCGGCTACCTGCTGAACCTGATGCAGGGCTACGGCAAGACCGACGACATCGACCATCTGGGAAACCGCCGCGTGCGCTGCGTGGGCGAGCTGCTCCAGAACCAGTTCCGCATCGGCCTTTCCCGCATGGAAAGAGTCGTCCGCGAAAGAATGACCACCCAGGATCAGGACAAGATGACGCCCCAGGCGCTCATCAATATCCGCCCCGTCGTGGCGGCGATCAAGGAATTCTTCGGAAGCTCCCAGCTGTCCCAGTTCATGGACCAGACGAATCCGCTGGCGGAACTGACGCACAAGCGCCGTCTCTCCGCGCTCGGCCCGGGGGGCCTCTCCCGTGAGCGCGCCGGGTTCGAAGTCCGCGACGTTCATTATTCCCACTACGGGCGCATGTGCCCGGTAGAAACGCCGGAAGGCCCGAACATCGGTCTGATCTCCTCTCTGGCGAACTACGGGATCATCAATAAATACGGCCTCATCGAGACGCCGTACCGCCTGATCGACAAGACCGATCCGGAAAATCCGGTGGTCACCGATACCTGCCGCTATGTCACCGCCGACATCGAGGAAGACAAGATCATCGCGCAGGCCAGCGAACCGCTGGATGAAAACAATCATTTCGTGAACCGGAACGTCACGGCCCGCCGCGGCGCAGACCCGCTGGAAGCGGACGCGTCGGAAGTTGACCTGATGGACGTATCACCGAAGCAGGTCGTTTCCATCGGCACGTCCCTTATCCCGTTCCTTGAACACGACGATACGAACCGCGCGCTCATGGGCGCGAACATGCAGAGACAGGCAGTGCCGCTGCTCCGTCCGGAAGCGCCGCTTGTCGGCACGGGCATGGAATTCACCGCCGCGCAGGACTCCGGCGTGTGCGTCCTCGCGACCCGCTCCGGCGTGGTGGAGAGCGTGGACGGGCGGTCCATCAAGGTCCGCGCGGACAACGGCGAGCTCGATACGTACCAGCTCGTGAAATTCATGCGTTCCAACCAGAGCACGTGCATCAATCAGCGCCCCATCGTCTATGTAGGCGACCGCGTGGAAGCGGGGCAGACGCTGGCTGACGGCATGGCCACCGACGGCGGCGAGCTCGCTCTCGGCCATAATGTGCTCGTCGCTTTCGTATCCTGGGAAGGGTACAACCACGAAGACGCCGTGCTGATCTCGGAACGTCTCTGCAAGGAAGACCTGTACACGTCCATTCACATCGAGGAATACGAATGCGACGCCCGCGACACGAAGCTCGGCGATGAAGAGATCACCCGCCAGCTCCCGTCTGTCGGCGAGGACGCCATCCGCTACCTCGATGAGAACGGCATCATTTCTATCGGCGCGGACGTCCGCCCCGGCGATATCCTCGTCGGCAAGGTCACCCCGAAGGGCGAGACGGAGCTCACGCCGGAAGAACGTCTGCTCCGGGCCATTTTCGGCGATAAGGAAAGAGAAGTCCGCGATACGTCCCTCCGCGTGCCTCACGGCGAATTCGGCAAGGTCGTGGACGTGAAGGTCTTCACCCGCGAAGACGGCGACGAGCTCGCTCCGGGCGTGAACAAGAGCGTCCGCGTCTACATCGCGCAGAAGAGAAAGATCCACGAAGGCGACAAGATGGCAGGGCGCCACGGCAACAAGTGCGTATGCTCCCGCGTCCTCCCCGTGGAAGACATGCCCTTCATGCCCGACGGCCGTCCGGTCGATCTGGTGCTGAACCCGCTGGGCGTACCGTCCCGAATGAATATCGGCCAGATCCTGGAGATCCATCTGGGCTGGGCCTGCCACGCTCTCGGCGAAGAGATCAAGAACGGCGATCCCGATGTGGAACGCCGCCTCCGCGAAGCAGGCTATGATTTTGATAAATACGGCATGCCCGTGCCGGACGAAGCGGGCATCCACATCGCGACGCCCGTATTCGACGGCTGCCGCGACGAAGACCTGGCGAAGACCCTCCGCGCGGCGAATCTCCCCGCTTCCGCGAAGAGCACCCTCTACGACGGACGCACCGGCGAGAAACTGGACAACGCGGTCACCATCGGCTGGAAATACATGCTGAAGCTCCACCATCTGGTCGACGACAAGATCCACGCCCGCTCCACCGGCCCGTACTCCCTCGTCACCCAGCAGCCTCTGGGCGGCAAGGCGCAGTTCGGCGGCCAGCGTTTCGGCGAAATGGAAGTGTGGGCGCTCGAAGCGTACGGCGCGGCCTACACGCTGCAGGAGATCCTCACGGTCAAGTCCGACGATGTCATCGGCCGCGTGAAGGCCTACGAGAAGATCGTCAAAGGCGAGAACATTCCCGCGCCGGGCGTTCCGGAATCGTTCAAGGTCCTCATGAAGGAACTGCAGAGCATCGGCCTCGATGTGCGCATCCTCAATGAAGACGGCGAAGAAGTCGTCCTGAAGGAACTGGACGAAGACGATCTGGAACAGGGCTTCGGCGGCGGCGGAGATCATTTCTTCGGCAAAGACGGCGACAGAGCCGCTCACGATAAAGAACTGAAAGAAGTCATGGAAGGCGAAGACAGCACCACCGTATCCAGAAACGACATGGAAGCGGCCGGCGCGGGCGTTTCCGCATCCGACCTGATGGACACGGATGAACCGGACGCGCAGGAGGCGCAGGACAGCGAAGACGGCGGCGAAGATTTCGACTTCACCATCACGGACGACCCGAACGCCGGGTCCGATGAGTAACATTCCCGGAAAGGAGCGGTATCCAATTGTTAGATGTAAATGAATTCGATTCCATGAAAATCGGCATCGCCTCCCCGGAAAAGATCCTTGAGTGGTCCCACGGCGAAGTCACCAAGCCGGAGACCATCAATTATCGCACCCTGAAGGCGGAGACCGACGGCCTCTTCTGCGAAAAGATTTTCGGACCGACCAAGGACTGGGAATGCAAGTGCGGCAAGTACAAGAGAATGCGCTATAAGGGCACGGTGTGCGACAAGTGCGGCGTCGAAGTGACGAGCTCCAAGGTGCGCCGCGAGCGCATGGGCCACATCAGCCTGGCCTGCCCGGTGTCCCATATCTGGTATTTCAAGGGCATCCCCTCCCGCATCGGCCTCATCCTCTCCATTTCTCCCCGCGCTCTGGAACGGGTGCTCTACTTCGCGGCGTACATCGTCCTCGATCCGGGCACGACGAATCTGACGAAGCAGCAGCTCCTGACGGAAGCGGAATATCAGGAGACCGTGCAGAAATACGGCCGTGATTCCTTCAAGGCGGGCATGGGCGCGGAAGCAATCCAGACGCTCCTGAAGGAACTGGATCTGAAAAAGCTCGAAGAAGAGCTGAAAGAAGACCTCAAGACGAGCACGGGACAGCGCCGCGTGCGCAGCATCCGCCGTCTGGAAGAGGTGGAATCTTTCCTCCAGTCCGGGAACAAGCCGGAATGGATGATCATGACCGTGATCCCGGTCATCCCGCCGGATCTGCGCCCCATGGTGCAGCTCGACGGCGGCCGCTTCGCGACGAGCGATCTCAATGATCTCTACCGCCGCGTCATCAACAGAAACAACCGCCTGAAGCGTCTCCTCGAACTGGGCGCTCCGGAGATCATCATCCGCAATGAAAAGCGCATGCTCCAGGAAGCGGTAGACGCCCTCATCGACAACGGCCGCCGCGGCAGAGCCGTCACCGGCCCGGGCAACCGCGCCCTGAAATCCCTCTCCGACATGCTGAAGGGCAAGCAGGGCCGCTTCCGCCAGAACCTCCTCGGCAAGCGCGTCGACTACTCCGGCCGTTCCGTTATCGTCGTCGGCCCGGAACTGAAGATGTACCAGTGCGGCCTGCCGAAAGAAATGGCTGTGGAACTCTTCAAGCCTTTCATCATGCATGAGCTCATCCACCGCGGCATGGCGAACAACCTGAAAGTCGCCCGCAAGAAAGTGGACAAGCTCGCGCCGGAAGTGTGGGACGTCCTCGCCGACGTCATCAAGGAGCATCCGGTTCTGCTGAACCGCGCCCCGACGCTGCACCGCCTCGGCATCCAGGCCTTCGAGCCGATCCTCTGGGAAGGCCGCGCGATCAAGCTGCATCCGCTGGTCTGCCCGGGCTACAACGCCGACTTCGACGGCGACCAGATGGCGTGCCACCTGCCGCTGTCCGTAGAGGCCCAGGCGGAAGCGCGCACGCTCATGCTCTCCATCAACAACATCCTGTCCACGAAGGACGGCAAGCCTGTCGCCATTCCGTCTCAGGATATGATCCTCGGCAGCTACTACCTCACCATCACGCCGGAAGACGAAGAGACCGTGGAATACGACAAGCTCCCCGCCTACACCGGCTACGATGAGATCATGCTCGCCTACGACCAGGCGAAGGATGAAAAGCGGGGCGGCGAATTCCTCCAGCACTTCATCCGCATGGACATCCCCGGCCACGGCCTCGTCATCACCACGCCGGGCCGCGTGATCTTCAACTACGCCATCCCGGAAGTGCTCCGGTACTTCCACAAGAGAGGCGACGGCAGAGAATGCCTGGGCGTGGTCATCGACAAGAAGCAGATGGGCAAGCTCGTGAACAACTGCTTCCGCAAGCTCGGCTTCAAGGCGACGGGCGACCTCCTGGACAGCATCAAGGCGCTGGGATTCCATTACGCTCTCGTCTCCGGCATTTCCATCGGCATCAATGATGTCGCCGTGCCGGAAAATAAGAACGAGATCATCGCGAAGAAAGACGCCGAAGTAGAAAGAGTCAAGAATTTCTTCCGCCGCGGCCTCATCACCGACGCGGAAAGATATAAGAAAGTCGTCGAGATCTGGTCCAAGGCGACCGACGAAGTGGGCGAAGCCATGAAGGAGAGCATGAAGAAATTCAACCCCCTCACCATGATGGCCCAGTCCGGCGCCCGCGGTAACGACAGCCAGATGAGACAGCTCGCCGGCATGCGCGGGCTCATCGCCGATACGTCCGGACGTCCGGTCGAACTGCCTGTCAAGGCGAACTACCGCGAAGGCCTGACCGTACTGGATTACTTCACCTCTTCCCACGGCGCCCGCAAGGGTCTGGCCGATACGGCGCTCCGTACGGCGGACTCCGGTTACCTTACCCGCCGTTTGGTAGACGTATCGCAGGACGTCATCGTCCGCGAGGAAGACTGCGATATCGTCGTCCTCGATTTCGATAAGGAACGGGCGCGCGCGGCGGCGGGCATCCGCTCCGTCATGAACGGCCTGAAGCCGCGCCTCATCGGGGCCATCCTCGATGAAGACGTGCTCGACCCGAAGAGCGGCCGCGTCCTCCTCGTGAAAGGCCGCATCCTCACCGCCGAAGACACGGCGCTCCTCAATCACCGCCTGATCCAGTCTGTCACCGTCATTCCCGCTTATCAGGAAGGCGCGGAAACGCCGGCGGCGGAAACGATTGACCTCGGCGCGGCGGCAGCGGCGGAAGAACTCGTTTCCTCCCTGCGCCACTTCATGAATACGCGCCTCCACGGCAAGCACCTCGACGCGCCGGCCGTGACGCGAGACGGGGAAGAACTTTTCCCGGCGGGCACGGAGATCACCGAACCAGTGGCCGACCGCATCCTCGCGGCGGACGTGCCGGAGATCCGCATCCATATGGATGAAGTGGAAGGCATCGAAGTCACCCCGATCGTGCAGAGCGGCGGCGTCATCGAGACGCTGGCCGACCGCATCACCGGCCGCTGCCCGGTAGATGATGTGGTGAATCCGGAGACCGGCGAGATCATCGCGAAGAAGAACGAAGAGATCTCCGAAGAACAGGCGGAAGAGATCGAGAAACATTACAGCAGCCTCAAGATCCGCTCCATCCTGACCTGCCATTCCGCGCACGGCATCTGCGCGAAGTGCTACGGCAGAAACCTCGCGACGGGACGCCACGTGGAGATCGGTGAAGCGGTGGGCATCATCGCGGCGCAGTCCATCGGCGAACCGGGCACGCAGCTCACCATGCGTACATTCCATACCGGCGGCACCGTATCCAACGAAGATATCACACAGGGCCTTCCCCGTGTCGAAGAATTGTTTGAAGCGCGCAAACCGAAGGGCCACGCCATCATCAGTGAGATCGGCGGCACTGTTACGGTGAGCGAGTCCGAAGAAAACAAGGGCGTGCCCATCGTCACCGTCACCAACGAAGAGACGAGCGAACAGTACAAGCTGCCCTTCGGCAAGCGGGCCATCGTCAAAGACGGCGATGTCATCGAGCCGGGCACGAAGCTCATGGACGGCAGCGTGAATCCTCACGATATCCTCCGCGTCAAAGGCGTGCACGCCACGCAGCAGTACATCGTATCGGAAGTACAGAGCGTATACCGGTCTCAGGGCGTAGAGATCAACGACAAACACATCGAGATCATCGTCCGCCAGATGCTCCGCAAGATCAAGATCGAAGACACCGGCGACTCCTGCTGGCTCCCCGGCGAGACCGTCGACATGGTCGCGTACCGTCAGGAAAATCAGCGCCTTGAAGATGAGGGCAAGGAAAAGGCCGTGGGCCGCAATATGCTCCTCGGCACGACGAAGGCGGCGCTCGCCACCGATTCCTTCCTCTCCGCGGCGTCCTTCCAGGAAACGACGAGAGTCCTCACCGAAGCGGCGATCAAAGGCAAGTCCGATCCGCTCATCGGCCTGAAGGAAAATGTCATCATCGGCAAACTGATCCCCGCCGGTACGGGCATGTCCCGGTACCGCCGCATCAAGGTCGTCCACGAAGGAGAACCGAAGGCGGAAGAAGCGCAGGAACAGGCGCAGTAATATAAAAAAGACTGTAAGGAATGAAAGATTTCCTTACAGTTTTTTTATGGGCAAAATAAAAGCGCGGCTTTTCGGGGCCGCGTTTTGTGTTACAGCAGGTACGGCGCTTTTCCCAGAAACCACGGGACGAGCGGAACCGGGCGGATGCCGCTTTCCTTCGGAAACGCTTCCGGCGTGAAGGTGAGCGCGCATTTCCGGTACGCTTCCGGCGCGGCGGCGAGGGCGTTTTTCTTTTCCTCTGCCTCCGGCGCATTCCCGTCGGGGATGAACTGCCACAGCGTGCGGAGCGCGCCGTTCCCGGCGACGAAATCGACAGGCCCGGCGGCGGTCATGCCCGTGCGGAGGGAAAGGCCGCGCCGGAGAAATTCCACGGCCGCCGCGTTCATGAGCGGCAGGAAGGGAGCGGCCTCGTCCCGGCCCCAGACGCGGGTCATGGCCGGGTCGGGGAAGAAGAAGCGGAACGTATCCGGCGGAGAGGCCGGCTCCGGTTCGTCGAGGGGAACGAGGGGCAGAGCGAGGAGCAGGCCCGCGTCGGAGAGGCGGGCGAGGACGGCGCGGAGCGTCTTCGTGAGGAGGGGTCTCCCCGCGCGGCCCGCGTCGCGGCAGAGCTCTTTCTCCGTGAGAAGGCTCCCGGCGCGGCGGGAGAGGAGGCGGAGAAGCTTTTCCAGAAGCTGCGGACGGACGGCGGGATCGCCGATCACTTCATGATAGAGCGCGGCGGAGACGATCCCGTCGAGCCGGAGGCGCGGATCGGCGAGGGCCGCCGCTTCCGGCATGGCGCTTTTTTCCGCGTACCGGAGAAGCGCTTCCGCGTCGGCCGGGCGGTCTTCTTCCGCGGACAGGACTTCCCGGAAAGAAAGGGGATACACCGTCTTCACGGCGCACCGGCCGGGGAGGGCTTTTTCAAGTTTCGGCAGTTCCGCGGCGAGGCCGGAACCAGCCAGGCAGATCTCCAGATCGGGGATGCGGAAGAGCCTGTCCGCGAGGCGCTCGAATCCGGGGAGCTCCTGCGCTTCGTCGAGGATGACCCACGCTTTTTTCCGCCCGGCGAAGCGGCGCATGATCTCCCGGAAAAGTTTTTCTTCCGGGAAGAAGCGGCGCGCTTCCGGATCGGACATGTCGGCGAAAAAGATGCGGTTCTCCGGCACGCCTTCCGCCTGGAGGCGGCTCACGTACTGCGCGAGGAGGGACGTCTTTCCCGCGCCGCGCATGCCCGTGAGGACGCTCACCACTTCCCGCTCCCTGTTCTGGAGCAGGAAATCCATGTATGCTGTGCGTTCATAACCCGGCACAGAGGGTCACTTCCTTTCTGCGGGGAGAGGCACATAGGTCTCGCCCGTCGTTTCCGCGCAGGCCCGTCCCGCGGTGAGATCGGTGAGAGCCCGGCTGTGGACGGGCCAGCTCTCCGGGGGGACGAGGAGGGAAAAGGCGGCGGTGTCCGTGAAAAGACGCTCCGCCACGAGGATGTCCGTGCCCTCTGCGTATTTCTCGAAGAGCCCCACCGCGTCGTAAGGGAGGGTGAGGCGCACGGAGAGATGGGGCGTATGGCGGATGAGCCGCGCTTCCCGGCAGGCGCCCGCCGCGGCTCCGCTGTAGGCCCGTGTGAGGCCGCCCGCGCCGAGCTTGATGCCGCCGAAATAGCGGGTCACCACGAGGACGGTGTTCGTGAGGTCCTGCATCTGGAGCACCCGCAGCATGGGATGGCCCGCGGTGCCCTGCGGCTCTCCGTCGTCGCTCGACTTCTCCCGCGCCTGTCTCGCGCCGATGCGGCAGGCGAAACAGTGGTGCCGGGCGTCGCGGAATTCCTTCCGGCGGGCGTCCCAGAATGCTTCCGCTTCTTCCATGGACGCGGCCGGCGCGAGATCGGCGATGAATATGGATTTCTGAATCTCTGTCCGCGCGCGGACCGGCGCTTCCGGAGCGGTGTAGGGTATAAGCATGGGGCCTCCTCATACTGATGATGCCTCTATTTTATCACAGCCCGGGGAAGGCTGCGGAAAGGGACGGGGAAAAGAAATTCCCATTTCTCTTTTTTGTGATACAATGCTGTATATAAATAAAACTTTTTTTCCCATTACTATACAGGAGGGATCGCAGTGTTTGCCTATGCGTACACATTCCTCGCCGCGCTGGCCGTCACATTTATCCTGACGCCTTTCGTAAAGCGCCTGGCCGTAGCCATCGGCGCGGTGGACAGGCCGGACGCCCGAAAAGTCCATCACGGGCTGGTGCCGCGTCTGGGGGGTCTTGCGATCTACGCGGGATTCATCATTTCCATCGCGCTCACCGTGGGATTCGGCGACAGAGAAATGCTCGGCCTCTGCTGCGGCGCGACGTTTCTCATCGGCGTGGGCATCCTGGACGACCGGTTCTCGCTCCGCCCGAAAGTGAAGCTCTGCGGCCAGATCGCCGCCGCGGCGATCTTCGTCATCATTTTCGGCGTCCGCATCGACTGGCTGAATCTGCCCTTCGTTGGCTATCTCTATTTCCCGGCGCTCATCTCCATCCCGCTCACCATCTTCTGGATCATCGGATTTGTAAATACGGTGAATCTCATCGACGGGCTGGACGGCCTCGCGGCGGGCATCGCGGCCATCGCCTCCCTGACGATCTCCTTCCTCGCCTTCCAGATGGGGCAGTGGATCTGCGCGGCGGCCATGGTGGCCATGGCGGGATCGGCCATCGCCTTTCTCCAGTACAATTTCAATCCTGCGAAGATCTTCATGGGCGATACGGGCTCCATGTTCCTGGGCTACGTCATCGCCGCGGTCTCCGTCATGGGATCCATGAAGACCGCCGCCGCGGCGGTGCTCATCGTGCCGCTGGTGGCGCTCTCCGTGCCCATCATGGATACGCTCATGGCCATTTTCCGGAGGAAACACTCCGGCGTGCCCATCTTCTCGCCGGATAAGCGGCACCTGCATCACAGGCTCCTCGCCAGAGGGCTGTCCCAGAAGCAGGTCGTTCTCATCATGTACGCGCTCACCGCCTTTTTCTCGTGCACCGCGCTGCTCGTGATCCATCTGCGGCTCATCACGGGCGGGCTCATTCTCGCCGTGGCGCTCGTGGCGTTCCTCCTCTGGGCGAGGAAGCTGGGCGTGCTCTCGGAAGACGCGCCCGCGCAGGAAGAAGCGGCCCGATAAGATCGATATCGAAGGAGGTTTTACAGTGAAAGTTATGACCATATTCGGGACCCGTCCCGAAGCGATCAAAATGGCGCCCGTCATTCAGGAGCTGCGCCGCCATCCAGAGATCGAGACGAAAGTCTGCGTCACCGCGCAGCACCGGGAGATGCTCGATCAGGTGATGGGTCTCTTCCATCTGAAAGCGGATTATGACCTGAATATCATGGCGCAGGGGCAGACCCTCTACGACATCACGGGGCGCGTGCTCCGGGGGCTTCAGGAAGTCTTCGCGAAAGAGCGGCCCGACTGCGTCCTCGTCCACGGCGATACCACCACCACGTTTACCGCGGCGCTCGCCGCCTTCTACGCGCAGATCCCCGTGGGTCACGTGGAAGCGGGCCTCCGCACGGGCAATCTCCTCTCGCCCTTCCCGGAAGAAGCGAACCGCCAGCTTACCGGCGTCCTCGCCAGGTACCACTTCGCTCCCACCGAGACGGCGCGGGCTAATCTCCTTCGGGAAAATAAAAAAGGGGAAAATATCTACGTCGTGGGGAATACGGTCATCGACGCGCTCCTGGCAACCGTGAAAAAAGACTACACCTTTGAAGATAAAGAAATCGAGCAGATCGAAGAACATAAGCGGGTCATCCTCGTGACGACCCACCGCCGGGAAAATCTGGGCGCGCCCATGCACCACGTCTACCGGGCGCTGCGCCGCCTCGTGGACGACATCCCCGATACAGAGATCGTCTTCCCGGTGCACCGCAATCCCCTTGTGAGGGAAGCCGTGGCGGAAGAGCTGGAAGGGCATGACCGCATCCACCTGGTGGAACCCATGGAATATGAACCCTTCACGAACCTCATGGCCCGGTCGGCCATCGTCCTCACCGACAGCGGCGGCATTCAGGAAGAAGCGCCGAGCCTCGGCAAGCCCGTCCTTGTCCTCCGTGACACCACGGAGCGACCCGAAGCGGTGGAAGCAGGCACCGTCGCCCTCGTCGGCACCGACGAAGAGGCGATCTACGAGACGGCGCACCGCCTCCTCACGGACGAAGCGGCGTACCGGCAGATGGCGGAAGCCGTCAATCCCTACGGAGACGGGAAAGCCGCGGCGCGCATCGCCGGATGGCTCCTGTACAACGCGGGCCTTGCGGATGAAGCGCCCGACCATTTCCGACCGGAATGACAGACCGGCAGAAAAGCGGATACCGCGGAAGCGGCCCGCTTTTTGTTTTACTGGCCGTAAATTTTTCGTCTATCCCTCTAAAGAACCTGACGATATTCTAAATAACGGCGAAACACGGGGAAAACAGAAGTATTGGGCCGTTCTTTTATATAGCGGATTGAAATATGATATGTTACAATGTTTACGTATAAAATTATCCCGGCAGATGCGTTCTGCCGCGCCCATTTGAATTGAAGACGAGCATCCCGGAAGGAGAGACTGCGCAGGGCCCATGGAGAAAAGCGATCCCACGAAGGACAAAAAGTCCGATATCAGCTTTCTGCGCGGGGCGGCGGTTGCCTCCGGAGCGGGACTCACCATGCTGACCTGCATCGGACTTGGCGTCTATGCAGGCCTTCGGTGTGACGATTATTTCGGCACATCGCCGTGGGGGCTCGTCATCTGGTCCATCATCGGGGCGGCATCCGGCATCTGGTCGGTCATTAAACAGATACTGGGGAAATAACATGATCTACGATGAGACGTTTCCCGTCTACGCGGGGCGCGCCATGCGCTTTACGGCGGTGATCGCGGCGGCCTTCGCGGCGGGCGCCTCTTACTGGGGATGGCAGATGGGAGCGGGCGTCCTCCTGGGCGCGCTCTTTCAGCTCCTCTTTCTGTGGTTTCTCCGTTCCAAATACATCAAGTGGTCCGAAGAAGGACGGCCGCCGGAAAAGATCGGCCGCCGGCTCGTCGCCTATACCGGCGCGAGGCTCTTCTTCGAGATCGGAGCCTGCGTCCTCGTGGCGATGGCGGCCGGAATGGCCGTCGTGGGCTTCCTTGCCGGCTTACTTTCACTGACGGCCGCGACCATCGCGGACAAGGTCGTCGGTGTAATTAAGGAATAAATCTTCTTGACATCCTTGTAAGAGAGAGGGGGTGAGACTATGCATCTTCATACAGGTACGCACATAGTGACAGATTTATTTGGAATGCAGGTGAATCTGGATACCATCTTTACGACATGGCTTTCGGCCTTCATCGTCATCCTCGTCATGTTCGCTGCGACCCGCGGACGCGCTATGGTGCCGAGCGGCGTGCAGAATGTGATGGAAATGCTCATCGAAGCGCTGTGCAGCCAGTTCCAGGACAATTTGGGGCACAAATACCGCCAGGTGGCGACATGGCTCCTGACGCTTTTCCTGTTCATCTTCACTTCCAACCAGATCGGGCTTCTGCCGACCAATCACCTGACAGCTTCTCCGACGAACGACGTCAACACGACGCTGGGACTGGCCATTGCCTCATCCCTGGCGATTCACTTCTATTTCTTGAAGAATAAGGGATTCGGACACTGGCTGGGCCACTTCTTCAAGCCCTTCTCCCTCTTCGTCATCATGAATCTGGTCGAAGAAATCGCGCGGCCGATCACGCTGGCCATGCGTCTATTCGGCAATATCCTGGCAGGGGAAATCCTGCTGGAAGTCCTCTACGGTCTGGCACCCGGGTTCGTACCTATGATCTGGATCGCGTTCAGCTTGTTCGTCGGCGCAGTCCAGGCCTACATCTTCACCACGCTCGTATCCATCTATCTGAAAGAAAGCGTGGAATGATCGGGGACAGTCTCTCATCATCCAAAACGGCACCGTCCGACCAAACGGAATGTACACCGGCAGAGCCGGAAAATAATTTAATTCTCAGGAGGAATTATAACCATGGATCAGACTATTATCGTTCAGTATTCCGTACTCGCAGCAGCTATCATTGCAGGCCTTGCTTCCATCGCAGCAGCATTCTCCGACTCCAACGCAGCAGCTCATGCGCTTGACGGCATGACCCGTCAGCCGGAAATGGCAGGCAAGCTCTTCACGAACATGCTCGTCGCTATCGGCCTTATCGAATCCATTCCGATCATTGCCATCGTTATCGCAATCGTTCTCGTATTCGCTAACCCGTTCCTCGGCTAATTTCTCACATTCATTAGCCTAAGGAGGGGAGTTCATTGGTAGAATTAAATGGTACGCTGATCTGGCAGATCGTGAACTTCGTCATCCTTTGTGCTATCCTGGGACATTTCTGCTACAAGCCGGTACTGAAAGTTCTGGACGACCGCAAGGCGCGCATTCAGAATGATCTCGACTCCGCTAAGGCGGCGGCGGCTGACGCGAACAAGCTGAAAGAAAGCTATGAAGCGCAGCTCCGCGACGCGCAGATCCAGGCGCAGGATATCGTCAGCAAGGCGGTAAAAGAAGCGCAGGTCCAGGCACAGGCACAGATCGAAGCCGCGCGTGAAGCCATCGCGAAAGAAAAGGACGCCGCTTCCAAACAGATCGAAAGAGAACGCGCTGAAGCGCTTGAAGATCTGAAGGAACAGGTGGCGGCGCTTTCCTGCGACATCGCTTCCAAGATCATCAGCACGAATATGACACCGGACACCAACGATCGCCTGATCGCTGAAAGCATTGCAAAGCTGGGTGCCCACAAAGCAGGTAAATAATCATGGATAAGAACGTAATCGTCTCCAAGAAATACGGACGCGCTATCTATGAGATTGCTCTCGAGCAGAACAGCCTGGAAAAAACAGAAGAGGAACTCACTCTCATCAGCGAGACCATCGCTGAGAACGCAGAGCTGAAATCCTTCCTTAATCATCCTTTCCTTACGAAGGATGCCAAGAAAGATACCATAAAGAAATTGTTCGCAGACAAGGTGCAGCCCGTGGTGCTGCAGTTCTGCTACGTCGTGATCGACCGCGACCGCTTCGACCTTCTTCCGGAAATGGTCAGCGCCTACACCGTGCTGGCTCATGAAGGCATGGGCATCGAAGAAGCGCTCGTCACTTCCGCGTTCCCGCTCACGCAGGAACAGGCGGACAGCCTCAAGGCCAAACTTGCGGAAATGACCGGGAAGAAGATCATCATGAAGCAGAAGGTGGATTCCGCCCTCATCGGCGGCTTCACCGTGCAGATCGGCGACCGTCTGATCGACGGCTCCGTGGCCAGACAGCTGCAAACCCTGAAAGCAAAAATCATGCAAAGAGGCTGAGGTGACTTATAGGAAATGAAAATCAGTTCAGATGAAATTACATCTGTCATCAAAAAACAGATCGAAAACTACAAAGTAGACCTCAATGTCGATGAAGTAGGCACAGTCCTGGAAGTCGGCGACGGCATCGCCCACGTATACGGACTGGAAAACTGCATGTCCGGCGAACTGCTCGAACTTCCGAACGGCGTATACGGCATGGCTCTGAACCTGGAAGAGAGCAATGTCGGCGTCGTACTGCTGGGCAGATACGAGACCATCAAGGAAGGCGACGTCGTAAAACGCACGGGCCGCCTGATGCAGGTGCCGGTCGGCGACGCAGTCATCGGCCGCGTCGTCAACTCTCTCGGCCAGCCGATCGACGGCAAGGGCGAGATCCATACCGACGAATACCGCGACATTGAAATCAAAGCACCGGGCATTGCCGACAGACAGCCGGTCAACGTACCGCTGCAGACCGGTCTGAAGTGCATCGACTCCATGGTCCCGATCGGACGCGGACAGCGCGAACTGATCATCGGCGACCGCGGCACCGGCAAAACGGCTGTTGCTGTCGATACCATTCTGAACCAGAAAGGTCAGAACGTTATTTGTATTTATGTATCCATCGGCCAGAAGAACTCCAACGTCGTCCGCGTATACGAACGGCTGAAACAGGAAGGCGCCATGGATTATTCCATCATCGTACACGCAGGTGCGTCCGAAGGCTCTCCGATGCAGTACCTGGCTCCGTATGCCGGCGTATCCATCGCGGAATACTTCATGCACAAGGGCAGAGACGTCCTCATCATTTATGATGACCTCTCCAAGCAGGCTGTCGCATACCGCGCGATGTCCCTGCTGCTCCGCCGCCCGCCGGGACGTGAAGCATATCCGGGCGACGTATTCTACCTGCATTCCCGTCTGCTGGAACGCGCGGCCCGTCTCTCCGATGAACTCGGCGGCGGCTCCATCACCGCGCTCCCGATCATCGAGACCCTCGCAGGCGACGTCGGCGCGTACATCCCGACGAACGTCATTTCCATTACCGACGGCCAGATCTATCTGGAAACGAACCTCTTCTACGCAGGCATCCGTCCGGCTATCAACGTCGGTCTGTCCGTATCCCGCGTAGGCGGCGCGGCGCAGATCAAGGCAATGAAGCAGGTCGCAGGGACGCTGCGTCTGGATCTGGCGCAGTTCCGCGAACTGGCAGCCTTCGCTCAGTTCGGCTCCGACCTCGATCCGACCACCAAGGCCCAGATCGACCGCGGCCAGAGAACGACGGAGATCCTGAAACAGCCGCAGTACAGCCCGTATCCGGTAGAAGACCAGGTCATGGCCATCTACACCGCAGTCAAGGGCTATCTGGATGATCTCGAAGTCGAACAGGTCGTCGATTTCGAACATCAGCTGATCGCATTCCTCCACAGCAGCCATCCGGAAATCGGCGCTTCCATCGTCGAAACGAAGAAACTGACCGACGAGAACGAAGCGGCGCTGCGTGCAGCCATCGAAGAATTCAAGACTCGTTACAAGGCGGCAAAGAATACTGAAACGGCAGCGGGGTGATCTGAATGGAGAGTACTCGCGATATAAAGGGGCGCATCAAATCTGTCACCAATATCCAGCAGATCACAAAAGCGATGAAGATGGTCGCGGCGGCGCGTCTCCGCAAAGCGGAAGAAAAAGCGCACGGCGCCCGTCCTTACGCGGATAAAGTCGAAGAGCTCCTGCGCCGGGCTTCTTCGGCGGCAACGGATTTCTCCCATCCTCTCCTTGAAAAGAGAGAGATCAAGAGAACAGGCTACCTCGTCATCTGCGGCGACAAAGGCCTGGCCGGTGCCTACAACTCCAATGTCATGAAAGCGACAATGGCGGAGATCTCCGGGAAAGACAGAGATTCCTACAAGCTCTACGTTTGCGGGAAACAGGCGCGGAACTATCTCAAATTCCGCGGCTACACGACCGATACTTACCATTTCGGATTTTCCGATAAACCGTCCGCTGACGATTCCATCGCCATGGCGAAAGAACTGATCGAACGCTTCGTCAACGGTGAGATCGATGAAGTAAAGATCATCTATACGAAGTTTTACACCGCTCTCCGCCAGCAGGTCACCGTGACCCGCCTGCTTCCCATCGAAGCGCCGGAAGCGGGGGAAGCAGAAGGAGCGGACGCTCCTGCAGGAGAGATCCCTTACCTCTTCCTGCCCGGAGCCGCAGACGTTCTGGACAAACTGCTTCCGCAGTATGTGCAAGTGCAGGTATATAACGCGATGCTGCAGTCCGCGGCATCCGAACTGGGCAGCCGCATGGCCGCCATGTCCGCCGCGACCGACAACGCAACGGAAAGGATCGCCGACCTCAACCTCACCTACAACAAGGCCCGTCAGGCGCAGGTCACCAACGAAATTTCCGAAATCGTCGGCGGCGCGAACGCTCTCGAATAATCTGCACATAGTCTTAAGGAGGAATGCTTCTTCATGAGCAAGGAACAGGTAGGAAAAGTTATACAGGTCATCGGCGCTGTCGTCGATATCGCCTTTGATGATGATTCCAACTTGCCTGCTATTTATAACGCCATCCACGTCAAAGATGACACCGGCAGCGTGCCTGTCGATGTAGTCTGCGAGACCATGCAGCATCTCGGCGACGGCGTTGTCCGCGCGGTAGCCATGAGCTCCACGGACGGCATGGTAAGAGGAATGAAAGCTGTCGACACCGGCCGCGCCATCGCGGTGCCGGTAGGCGACGCGAGCCTGGGACGTATTTTCAACGTCCTCGGCAATACCGTGGATAATGATCCCAAACCGGTCGATGCTTCGGACTACTGGCCGATCCATCGCCAGGCTCCGGCCTTCAAGGATCAGTCCCCGGCAACTGAAATTTTCGAGACCGGCATCAAGGTCGTCGATCTGATCGCTCCGTACGCAAAAGGCGGTAAGATCGGTCTGTTCGGCGGCGCAGGCGTCGGCAAGACGGTCCTCATTCAGGAACTGATCCACAACGTAGCGACGGCTCACTCCGGCTGCTCCGTATTCTGCGGCGTAGGCGAACGCACCCGTGAAGGCAACGACCTCTGGGGCGAAATGAAAGAGTCCGGCGTTATCAATAAAGTAGCGCTGATTTACGGACAGATGAACGAACCGCCGGGAGCGCGTATGCGTGTAGGCCTGACCGGCCTGACCATGGCGGAATACTTCCGTGACGTGCAGCACCAGGACGTACTGCTCTTCATCGACAACATTTTCCGTTTCGTACAGGCAGGCTCCGAAGTATCCGCACTGCTCGGCCGTATGCCGTCCGCAGTAGGTTACCAGCCGACGCTGGCTACCGATATCGGCGAACTCCAGGAACGTATCACCTCCACGAAGGACGGTTCCATCACCTCCGTACAGGCTGTATACGTACCGGCCGACGACCTGACGGACCCGGCTCCGGCAGGCGTATTCACCCACCTCGACGCGACGACGGTACTGAACCGTTCCATCGCGGAACTGGGCATTTATCCGGCAGTGGATCCGCTGGACTCCACCAGCCGTATCCTCGATCCGAACATCCTCGGCGAAGAACACTACAAAGTGGCCCGCGGCGTACAGGCGATCCTGCAGCGCTACAAGGAACTCCAGGATATCATTGCGATCCTCGGCATCGAAGAACTGTCCGATGAAGACAAGCTCATCGTAGCCCGCGCGAGAAAGATCCAGAGATTCCTGTCCCAGCCGTTCTTCGTAGCAGAACAGTTCACCGGCCAGCCCGGCAAGTACGTCCCGCTGAAAGAGACGATCCGCGGCTTCAAGGAAATCCTCGAAGGCCAGCATGACGATCTGCCGGAAGGCGCATTCTATCTCGTAGGCACCATTGACGAAGCAATCGAAAAGGCTGAAAAGATGAAGAAAGGGGAATAAGCTATGGCTGATACCCTTGGCACCCCGCTGCATGTGGAAATCATCACGCCCGACGGTCCGATCTATACGAAAGACGGAGCGGTCATGGTGGTGGCCCGCGCAACGGACGGCGAATTTGCTGTCATGAAAAATCATCTGCCCCTCGCGGCGGCGCTGGAAATCAGCCCTGTCCGCATCAAGACGGCGGACGGTGAAGAGAAAGTGGCCGTATTCGGCGGCTTCCTCGAAATGGAAAAGAACTGCGTCAATATCGTAGCGCCTCTCGCTGAGCTCGCTTCGACCATCGACGTGGCCCGCGCGGAAGCAGCCCGCAAACGTGCGGAAGACAGACTTTCCAGCAAGAGCGCGGATATCGATGTGCATCGCGCTGAGCTCGCCTTGAAGCGCGCTCTCACGAGACTGTATGTAGCAGGGAAGATCTGACAATAAAAAAGACCCGATTTCATAACGGGTCTTTTTTTTGCGCTTTTTATCGGGAACGGGAGGAACAGCGGCGGCGCCGTCCGTCTTTATCCTTACTCGTCGCGGAAGGAGAGCTTCAGCACATCCGGACGGGCGTAATGGCCGCATACATCGTGCTCCATGCGGCTTGCGGGGACTTTCTGCATATCCAGCTCCGCGTAGAGAATGCCTTCTCTGTCCCAGAGCACGTCCGTCACGGCATGGCCTGACGGGTCGATGACACAGCTCCCGCCGCGGCAGACCGTTTCCGGCAGGCGCCGCACTTCATCAGCTCCCGCCAGATCGTCCGGATAGGTGTCCTTCGTGAAGAACATGTCGCAGTTGATGAAGTAGCAGTGTCCTTCGATGGCGATGTGGCGGATCGTATCCTGCCATTCCGGATTGTCGTTCGTATTTGGAGAAATATAGAGAGTGACTCCTTTCTGATAGAGCGCGCACCGGGCGAGGGGCATGTAGCTCTCCCAGCAGATCATGCTGCCCATGGGCCCCCAGGGCGTGTCCATGACGGGGAAGAAATCCCGGTCCGCGTCGCCCCACACCACGCGCTCGCTGCCGGTGGGCTTGAGCTTGCGGTGATTCATGATGACGCCTTCCGGGGAGATCATGAGATTGGAATTGTAGAGCGTCGCCGTGACGGGATCGCGCTCGGAAATGCCGATGGAGAGATAGACGCCGTGTTTTTTTGCCGCTTCCGCGAGGGCCTGCGCTTCTTCGCCGCCGGCGAGGATGGACGCGTCATAATAGCGCTTCCAGTCGCGGCGGCCTTCTTCCGTGCGGCTCCCCACGGTGAAACCGAAGGTCATTCCGTAGGGATAGCCGGGAATGAAAAGCTCCGGAAATACGATGAGCTCCGCGCCGTGTCCGGCGGCCTCTTCAATGAGGGCGAGCGCTTTCGCCAGGCAGGCGCTTTTGTTGAAAAGGACCGGCGCGGCCTGCACGACGGCGATGGAGCAGGTGGACTGTAAGTCTTTCATAAGTTCTTCCTTTCTGTAAATCCTCTATTTCTAAGAATACCACAGCCGCAGCGGGGCGGACAACGGCGGAATATAAAATCTTAATAAATGGGAGAGGAATGCCTGCCGGAAATTCATGATCTGTGATATGATAGACGGCAATATGTGAGGGAAAGAGGCGGATGATATGGAAGAAACGATGACGATGACAAGGAGGCTTACCGTCGGCGCGGCGGCGGCGGCGCTCATTTTTGTGGTGACTCTGTTCGTGAAAGTACCGATCCCGCTTGGCTACGCGAATCTGGGAGACGGTGTGATCTTCCTGGCGGCGGTCTTTCTGCCTCGGAAAGAAGCGGCTCTCGCCGCGGCGGTCGGTTCGGCGCTGGCCGATCTCATGGGGGGCTTCCCCGTGTGGATCATTCCGACGCTTATCATCAAGTACGGCATGGTGGAGATCGTCGCCCGGACGGCGCGGGACCGCACGAGCTGGCGCGCGCCGTCGGTCATCCTCGGGTGGGTGCTGGCCTCTGTGTGGGACGCGGCGGCATACACGCTGGCAGGGGCGGCCATTTACGGGAGTCTTGCCGTAGGGCTCACGTCGCTCCCGGCGCTCTCTCTGTCAAATGTGGCGAATATGGCTGCGGCCTACGCGGCGGGTTTCTTCGTCGCGGGGACGCGTTTTTTCGGCAAATAAAAAAAGATCCTTTCTTCTTTGAGAAGAGAGGGCCTTTTTGCTTAGTAGACAAAAAATTTTATTATCTAATAAACAGAATTCTTTTGAAGACTGCAAATGAAAAGTTGAAACAGAAGACAAAAATAGAATATACTAAAAATAATAGTTATTGAAGTTAATGAATGGGAGAAACGTATGAATAAAAAAGCATATTTAACAATTTTACTTTTTATTGGAATGATGGCTATTACTGGTTGTGGGAAATTAGGAGAAAGCGAAGCAACAGAAATGGTAAAAAATAGCTGTAAATTTCCCGATTCATTTAAAAAGATTGAATATGAGGTAAATGAATCTACAGGCTTATCACATTTAGACTTTAATGCTAAGAATGGACTTGGCGAGACTGTACAGGGAAGAGCGTACTTTATATTGACGCAAGATAAGATACAAATGATTGATACAACGAATATCCCAATTAATGTATTGGAGGAATTAGAAAAAATAGAACCAGCAAATTTTGTTGCGAACACAAAAGCATATAATGAAATTGCAAAGATTCAAAGAGAAAATGAAATTGATATGAAGATATTTATGGATGGATATAATCGTCTAAACGGGATGGACAATTATTTTGTCTGGCAGAATGTTGCAAGTCAAACTCCTAAAATCAATAAAATTATTAAAGAGTATAAGGAGGCATATGACAGGGCGAATCCATCTGTTCAAAAGTATTTTGAACAACCAATCAATTATTTTAAAATTGTGATGTCTGGGGATTTTCTATACTGGGATGGATATGTGGAAAGACCAACTGAATATCCTGATGAGGAACCGATTTTACCGAGGCATTGATATTATAAAATAAAAAAAGATCCTTTCTTCTTTGAGAAGAGAGGGTCTTTTATTTTTCCATGAAATTCTTTCGCAGTTTTTTCTCCGGCAGGGACGGCTGCTGGAGGCGGAGGAAGGGCTCCGGATCGGCGTGCTGGGTGACGACGTAGAGCAGATCGCCCGGGCGGAGCACGGTGTCTCTGTCGGGGACGAAGTATTCCCCTTCCCTGAGGATCTCCGCGGGAGCTGTCCGCGGCGGGAGGGGCAGGTCTTTTACCGTCCGGCCGTCGAGGGGGCAGCCTGCGGAAACGGCGAGCTCCGCGATGCGACCCGGCCCGTATTCGGGGGAAGCGCCCGACTTTCCGGCCATGCGGAGGCGGAGAAGCTCGCCGTAGACGGGCCGCCCGCCGAGGAGGCCGCTCACCGCATAGGCCGCGGCGGAGGCCACCGCGAGGGGCAGGAGGTGCTGGAAATCTCCGGTCAGCTCGAGGAGGAGCACCGTGCCCGTGATGGGGGCGCGGACGGAAGCGGAGAAAAAGGCCGCCATGGAGAGGATGATCATATTCGTCATGGCCTCCTGCGGGAGGAGCCCCGCCGCGATCAGAAGGCTTCCCGCCGCCGCGCCGGTGAGCGCGCCCACGGTGAGGGAGGGGAAGAAGAAACCGCCCGGCGCGCCGCTTCCGAAAGAGAGGAAGGTGAAGAGCGCTTTCCCGAAGAGGAGGAGCGCCAGGACGGGAAAGGCCGGGGCGGAGAGGGTGAGCGCATTGATGAGCCCATCGCCGCCGCCGGTGAGCGCCGGGCAGAGGAAGGTGAAAAGGCCCGCCGCGGCGAGAGGCAGGGCGAGACGGGCAAAGGCGTTCTGCCGGAGCGCGCGGGGAAAGAGCCGGTCCGCATGGAGGATGCCGTAGTTGAAAGGGAGCGCCGCCGCGCCGCAGACCGCCGCGAGGAGGAGCACATAGGGCAGATGGTCCGCCGAGAGGGGGCGGATGCCCGTGAAATGGAAGATCGTGGCGTCTCCGAAAAGGAAACGGATCAGCGCCGCCGCCGAGACGGAAGCGGCCATGGCGGGGAGGAGCACCGCCGCGGAGAAATGACGGTGCAGTTCTTCCACGGCGAAGAGCATCCCCGCGAGGGGCGCGTTGAAGACTGCCGCCAGCCCCGCGCCCGCGCCGCCGGTGATGAGGCAGCGCTCCTCCAGGCGCCGGAATCCCGCCGCCCGGCTCGTACCTTCCGCCGCCGCCGCGCCGATCTGGACGGCCGGCCCGGCATGGCCCAGGGAGAGGCCCGCGCCGATGGCGAGCGCCCCGCCGAAGATCTGCGCTGCCAGCACCCGCGCCCAGCGCATGCGGAGACAGCCCAGGAGCACCCCTTTCACGTGGGGGATGCCGCTGCCCCGCGCTGCCGGTTCCCAACGGCCGAGGAGAGCGAGCGCTCCGGCCAGCGCCATGAGAAAGCCCGCCCAGAGCGCGTACGGAAGGAGCAGCCCCGATGCGGAGAACGCCGCGGCGAGAGAAGCGCGGAGACCTTCCGTTTCCCCGATGAGGAAGCGGTACGCCGCGACGGCAAGCCCCGCCGCTACTCCGGAGATGATGCCGCCGAAAAAGAGGCGGAGCCGCAGACCGCGCCGCCGAAGGAGGCCCCGGCCGAGCTCATCGGCCATATTGTTCCTGCTGTCCACGGTATCCCTCCTTTCCGCGGGCAAAAAATACGGCTCCCCGGGGAGCCGCATACTTATAAAGTCACCTGGTACGTGAGCACCGCGTCGATGGCAGAGCACGCGCTTTCCCACGTGCCGATGGTATCTTCCATCTCCCGTACATAGATGTCATTTTCTATGGATTTCAGATTGATCCGCACATTGAGGATCGCCGCGTGAATGCCCGCCATGGCGCACTGCGCCGCGATGATGCTGTCCGTGAGGAGATTCGCATTGCCCTTCTGGAGGACTTTCGTGAAAAGGGGCAGCATGTCCGCCAGGGTCTGGCCGATCTGCATGGGCGCTTCCGCGGATTTGCAGAGCGCTTCCTGCACCGCGTTTTTCCGCGCCGCTTTTCCCGCTTCGTCCGCGGGCTTCGGCTGACGGAAGAGGGCCATGAGCGCTTCAAAATTCGCCGCGTCCTCGTCCATCAGGTCGAGCATGATCGCGCGGGCCTCCCGGAAAATGGAGCGCCACGCTTCCGCCTCTTCATGAATGGCTTCGTATTTCTGATTCGTCACTGTGAGGGCGCACACTTTCTCCGCAAGAGCGCAGGCCTGCGCGCCGAGGAGCCCCGCCGCCGCCCCGCCGCCGGGAGCGGGCGCCGCGCTGCCGAGCGCTTCCAGGTATCCGTCCACTGTCATCGTATGAAATGCTTTTCTTTCCATGATCCACCTCGCTGGTCTGAATTTTTTCTCATTTCTAAATTATAAGGCACCGGCGGGGAAATAGGAACAGGGAGGGCCTTCGTAACCGGATTATAAAAGAGTTATATAGGGCGGACCGTCCCGGCTGTGATATAATCATCCTAAAATTTTTCAGACCCATTTTTTTGAAGGAGGATGCCATGTGGAATCTGGCAGTCATCTCCCTGGTCACGCTGAGCTTCGTCCTCGGCACCTGTGAATTCATCATGATCGGCATCGTGCCGGATATCTCCGAGACGCTTGGCGTGCCGCTCACTCAGGCGGGCATGCTCATTTCCTGGTTCGCGCTCGCCTACGCCGCGGGCACGCCGGTGCTCTCGCTCTGGGGGAGCCGCTTCTCCCGGTACCGCTTCCTCATAGCGCTCACGGTGCTTTTCATCCTCGGAAATCTGGCGGCCTTTTTCTGCACGGCCTACGCGTCGCTGCTGGCGGACCGGCTCTTCCTGGCCGTGCTCTCTGGGACGATGATCGCCGTGTCCACCACGTTTGCCCCGGAGATCGCCGAGAGGAAGTACCTTCCCTCGGTGATGGCGTGGATCTTCGCGGGCTTCTCCATCGCCGCCGTGCTGGGCGTGCCTCTCGGGACACTCGCCGCGGCGTACCTGCCCTGGCAGTGGCTCTTCGCTGTCATCGCCGCGGTCTCGGCGATCGATCTTTTCCTCATGATGCGGAGCCTGCCCCGTGTCTCCGCGCCTGCGGCCGCGCCGGACGTGCGGCGGGAGCTCTCCCTCTTCGGCGACCGGCGCATCCTTCTCGGCATGGGCGTGGGCATGTGCGCCCTCGCGGGAAACTACACGTGGTACGCTTATGTGACGCCTCTCCTGGAGAATGTCATGGGCCTTTCCGCCGGGTGGGTGAGTCCGGTGCTCTTCCTCTTCGGCGCGATGACCATCGCTTCAAATCTCGGCAGCGGGCGCGTGGCCGCGGCAGGCGGCGCTTACATCCTCTGGCCGATCCTCGCGGCGGAAGCGGCTGTGGTGGCGCTTCTTGCGGCGGCGGTGCACAGTCTCTGGGCGGGCCTCTTTGTGATGCTCCTTCTCGGAGGCCTCATCTACATCCACAATTCAAGCATGCAGATCTATTTCCTCCACGTGTCCGCGGTGTCTCATCCGGGGACGCTCCTCATGGCGGGGGCGCTCCTCCCCACGGCGGCGAATACGGGCATCGCTCTCGGCACGGCGGCGGGGAGTCTGGCGGCGGACACCATCGGGCTGGCGCAGACGCCCATTCCCGGAGCGTGCTTTCTCGCGGCGGCGGCCTTCCTCTGCTGGCTCCTCATGCGTCCCGAGAGGGCCCGCATGAAAGCCCTGTCCTGGCAGGGAAAATGAGCGGACGGCGCGGGGAAAATATTTGACGGATAAAAAAGAATATGGTAGAATAAAACTCGTCATACGGGATATCTGTATGATGCCTGATGTGGCGGGTGTGGTGAAGTGGCTAACACGGCGGATTGTGGCTCCGTTATGCGTGGGTTCGAGCCCCACCACTCGCCCCATTTTTTTTTACCATTTTTGGGGGTATAGCCAAGTGGTAAGGCAACGGACTTTGACTCCGTTATGCGGCAGTTCGATCCTGCCTGCCCCTGCCAGCATACGACTGCGGTGCGCCGCAGTTTTTTTATTGCCTTTTCCAGATATCAAAAATTCCTATGCCGCCATTTTATTTTCGCTATGTCCGGAGGGGAAATATGCCGGAAAATGGCGGATTTCCGGCGTTTTTCACCGCCGCGGCGCGTGGGCGCTCCGCAGAGCGGTGCCCCGCTCCATTTTCGGCGCTTCCCTTTATCGGAGCAATCCATTAAAATAAGAGTATATATTTTTTCAGGGATGCGAATCCCGCGCCTGCGGCGCGGGGAAAAAATAAAGCGGGCAGACGCCCGCGAGACCGGGAGGCATTATGGACAGCACGACAGCATTTTACATCGCCATAGGCGTATTTCTTCTGACCTACTTGGGGATCATGTCGGAGAAGATCCCCCGCACGATCTGCTCCCTTGCAGGCGGCGGGCTGATGATCTACTGCGGCTTCGTCACGCAGGACGCGGCGCTGAAAGAGTACATCGACTTCAATACCCTCGGCCTGCTGACGGGCATGATGATGCTCATCGCCGTGGTGAAGCGGTCGGGCTTCTTTGAAGCGATGGCCCTCTGGGCGATGAAGGCGAGCCGCGGCGACGCGCGGGTGCTCCTCGTGCTGCTCTCCGTCATCACGGGCATTTCCGCGTCCCTCATCGATTCCGTCACGGCGGCGCTCCTCATCGCGCCGATGACCCTGTCCCTCTGCCGCATGATGAAGATCACTCCCGTGCCGATCCTCATCGGGGAGATCCTCATGGCCAACATCGGCGGCACGGCCCTCATGATCGGCAACCCGCCGAACGTCATGATCGGCTCGGCGACGCACCTCGATTTCAATGACTTCATGATCAATCTGGCGCCCGCTGTCATCATCACCACCGTATTTACGATGATCGCGGTGATCCTGCTCTTCCATAAGCAGCTCCACACGGGCAAGATGGATAAAGAATACCTCGACTCCATCGATGTTTCCTCGGAGATCAAAGACCCGGTCATCCTGAAGCGGTCTCTCGCTGTGCTGGGCCTCACCATCGTGGGTTTCGTGCTCCACAGCACGCTGGGGCTCCAGTCGGCGACCATCGCCATGACCGGCGGGCTCCTCGCCATCATGGCGTGCGGTATCGAACCGGCGGACGCGCTCCGTGAAGTGGATCTGGATACGCTCCTCTTCTTCATGGGCCTCTTCATCCTCGTAGGCGGCCTCGAAACGACAGGCGTCATCAGCGCCCTCGCCACCTGGGGCATCCACCTCGTAGGCGGCGACCCCGAGACGATGACCTACCTCATCCTCGTCCTGTCGGGCTTCGCGTCGGCTTTCATCGACAACATCCCCTTTACGGCGACCATGATCCCCCTCATTCAGGAAATGCAGAACCTCATGGGCCTCCAGCACGCGGACTACATGTGGTGGTCCCTCGCCCTCGGCGCGTGCTTCGGCGGCAACGGCACCATCATCGGCGCTTCGCCGAATGTCATCATGGTGGCCATCGCCGCGAGAGAAGGGCACAACATTTCCTTCGGCAAGTTCATGCTCTGGTGCTTCCCGATCATGATGATGACCATCGCCGTGTCCGGGGCGTACCTCTATGTGATGTACTTTATGTAAAATACGGCGTCCGCTTTCCTTCGGGAGAGCGGATTTTTTGCGTCTTTTCCCCGGCAGCGGACGGGCGGAATGCTTCCCGGAAGGGTATATAAAAATTTTTCATAAGATGCGCCCGACGCTCGGAAGCGGGGAGAGAAAGCCGGATTTCCGCGGGAAACGGGGGAAATCGGCGCTTTCCGTGTGCGCTTATGAGGCAAGCGGGAAAAAACACCTTTCTTTTTCCGGAAATTTGATGAACGGGAATTTGACTTTCTTCTTATAGTGGTATACTATAAAACCGTGAATCAGAATAAAGCATACACTTTTCATAAGCGATTTTTCTAAGGAGGATTACAATGGACAAAAGAGAAAACGCGTATGTGCTGTGGTTTGATGAACTCCGCCGCGAAGACGTGGCGCTGGTAGGCGGCAAATCGTCTTCCCTGGGCGAACTGACATCCGCTACCCACGTGCCGGTCCCCTACGGTTTTGCGACGACCGCTCACGCATACCGGTACTTCATGGATGCCACCGGAACGAACAAGAAGATCCATGAACTGCTCGACCAGCTGGACGACGTGGAAGACTCCGCCGAGCTCCGCGACGTGTGCGCGAAGATCCGCGCGGAGATCGTCGCGGCGGAAATGCCGGAAGACCTGGCAGACGCCATCGGGGATGCCTATGAAGAACTGGCGCAGAAGACCGGTCACGGCGATCCCTTCGTAGCCGTCCGCTCCAGCGCGACCGCGGAAGACCTGCCGGACGCTTCCTTCGCGGGCCAGCAGGACACCTACCTCAATGTAAAAGGCCGGGAAGAAGTCATCCGCAAAGTCAAGGAATGCTACGCTTCCACCTTTACTGACCGCGCGACCTACTACCGCGTGAAGAAAGGCTTCGCTCATGAGAACGTCGCCCTTTCCGCCGCCGTCCAGATGATGGCGTACTCCAAAGTGGCCGGCGTCATGTTCACCGTCGATCTCGCCACCGGCGCGGACGACAAGATCATGATTGAAGGCTCCTGGGGCCTGGGCGAATACATCGTACAGGGCACCGTCACGCCGGACAATTTCGTCGTGGATAAAGACAGCCTCACCATCCTGTCCCGCCGCATCAATGAAAAGCCCATCGAACTGGTGCGCGATGAAAACGGCGGCGTCGTAGAAAAGCGCGTTCCCGAAGAACTGGCGAAAGCGCAGGTCATGAGCGACGAACAGATTGCGGAACTGGCAGGCTACGCGAAAGCCATTGAAAAGCACTACGGCTGCTACATGGACATGGAATGGGCGCTCGATGAAGACAACAAACTCTGGATCCTCCAGGCCCGCCCGGAGACTGTATGGTCCAGAAAGAATAAAGAAAAGAAAGAGGAGAGCAAAGTGAACGTAACCACCGATCATAAGGTACTCGTCAAAGGCCTTCCCGCCAGCCCGGGACTGGTCGCAGGCAAAGCGCATGTCATCACCGACCCGGCGGACATCGATCAGTTCAAGGAAGGCGAGATCCTCGTCACGCTCATGACCTCCCCGGACTGGGTGCCGGCCATGAAGAAAGCCCTCGCCATCGTCACGGACGCGGGCGGCATGACCTGCCACGCTTCCATTGTTTCCCGTGAACTGGGCATTCCCTGCGTCGTCGGCACGAAGAGCCGCAGCACCGATGCCACCGCTGTGCTGAAGACCGGTCAGGAGATCACCGTGGACGCGCAGAACGGCATCATCTATGACGGCATCGTGGAAGACATGATCGAAAAACCGCAGGCGCAGGCAGCGGCAGGCACTGCGGCTGTAGCGGCGGAATACTTCCCGCCCACCGGCACCACCGTCCTCATGAACCTGGGCGATCCCGATCTGGCGCAGAAATACGCGTCCCTCCCGTGCGACGGCATCGGCCTCATGAGAGAAGAATTCATCTGGACCACCTTCATCCATGAACACCCGCTGCACCTCATCGAAACGGGCCATCCGGAAAAAGTCGTCGACATGCTGGCGGAAGGCATCAGCAAAGTCTGCCGCGCCATGGCGCCGAGACCGGTGGTGCTCCGCTTCTCCGACTTCAAGTCCGGCGAATACAGAAACCTCGTGGGCGGCGACAAATACGAACCGGTAGAACCGGCCGACCTTCTCGGCTGGCGCGGCGCTTCCCGCTACTATGACCCGAAATACATCGACGCGTTCCGCCTCGAACTGAAAGCGGTGAAGAAAGTCCGCGAAGAATTCGGCCTGAAGAACCTGAACTGCATGATCCCCTTCTGCCGCACCGTAGACGAAGCGCGCAAAGTCACGGAGATCATGAAAGAAGAAGGCCTCGAACGCGGCCCGGACTTCAAGCTCCTCCTCATGGCGGAGATCCCCTCCAACATCATCCTCGCCGATCAGTTCAATAAATACGTCGACGGCTACTCCATCGGCTCCAACGACCTGACCATGCTCATCCTCGGCTGCGACCGCAACAACGACACCGTGGCCTCCCTCTTCGATGAACGGAACCTGGCGCTCCGCCGCGCGATCCGCCACCTCATCAAGACGGCGCACAAAGACGGAAAGACCGTATCCATCTGCGGCCAGGCGCCGTCGGTCTACCCGGACTTCACGGAATTCCTCGTGAGAAGCGGCATCGACTGCGTATCCGTCAACCCGGATATGGTCAAGGCGACGAAACTGAACGTGGCCCGCATCGAACAGAGACTGCTCCTCGACGCGGCGACCGGCAAAGGCCTCGCGGAGACCGAAGAATACGACTGGTAAGAAAAACGGATGAACGGCGCGGGCGGAAAGACCCTTCCGCCGCCGATCCGCGGAAGCGGATGATCCGGGAAATGTGGGGCTGCCGTAAGGCGGCCCCCTTTTTCAAAATATAAAGAAAGGAAGAACAACGTGCAGCTTACAGACCGTCAACAGGAGATCACCCGCATCGTCCGTGAAAACGGACCGATCACGGGAGAAATGATCGCCGCGAAACTCCACGTGACGAGAAGCGCGCTCCGGGGCGATCTCGCCGTCCTTCTCTCAGGGGAAGTGATCGCGGCCAGACGCAGGCTGGGCTACTACTACCTGGGCGGCGGCACCGATCCGGCGGCCTCCGAGATCAGGAAATGTACGGTAGCTGCCTGCATGTCCCGGCCTATCGTCGTGGCCGGAGACTCCAATGCCTACGACGCGGCGGTCCTGCTCTTCACGGAAGACGTGGGGACCATCTTCGTGGGCGAAGAAGACAATATTCTGGGCGTCGTATCCCGCAAAGACCTGCTCAAAGCCGCCATGGGGCGGGAAGGCCTTCAGCAGATGCCCATTTCCATGGTCATGACGCCGAAATCCAAAATGATCTACGCAGAACCGGATGAAGAAGTGGTGAACGTGGCGCAGAAACTCATCGACTATGAAGTGGACTGCCTGCCCGTGGTCACCGTGGAAGAAGGAAAAGGCGACCGGCGCTTCCATTTGCAGGGGCGCATTTCCAAGACCAATATCACCCGGCTGTTTCTGGAACTCGGCATGGGCCGCAGGAGGTAATGCTTCGTGAATCAACCGACCGTATATGTCATTTCGGACTCCCTCGGCGAGACCGGCGAAAAACTTGCCCACGCGGCGATCAGCCAGTTCGACGAGGAAAGTATAGACGTCATCCGCGTGCCCTTCGTGCGCAATGCGGACCAGATCAATGAGATCACCGCGGAAGCGGCCCGGAAAGGCGCCATCATCTGCCACACTCTCGTCTCTCCCGAGCTGCGGGAAAAACTGGATGAAGCAGCGGCGGCGCACGGCGTGCGCTATGTGGACATCCTCGGGCCCATGCTCGACGCGGTCTCGTCCATCGCGCAGACGAAGCCCCGCATGAAGCCGGGCCTCATCCACAAGCTCGATGAAGAATACTTCAAAAAAGTGGAGGCCATCGAATTTGCCGTCAAGTACGACGACGGGAAAAATCCCGCCGGGTTTGAAAAGGCGGACATCGTCCTCATCGGCGTGTCCCGCACATCCAAGACGCCCATGTCCATGTACCTGGCGCACAAAAAATACAAAGTGGCCAATCTGCCTCTCGTGCCGGAAGTGCCGCTGCCGGAAGAGATCTTCCGCGTGCCGCCGTACCGCATCGTGGGCCTCATCATCGATCCGTACAAACTGAACAGCATCCGCACGGAACGGATGAAGGCGCTCGGCTTCTCCAGCGCGGCGAATTACACGGACATCACCCGCATCGAAGACGAGCTGGCCTACGCGAAAGCCGTCATGCGCCAGCTCCACTGCGTCGTCCTGGACGTGTCGAACAGGGCCATCGAAGAAACTTCGAGCCGCATCATCGAGATCATCGAAAGGAACCGCCAGATCTACGGCGAGAAATACTGAAAAAGAAGCGCTGCCTTGCGTGAGGCGGCGCTTTTTTGCTACAGTGGAAGAAACAGAGACGTCCACAGGAGGAGATCATGAACATCAGAGAAAGAACCGAACGGAATGAGCGGCAGCTCCTTTCGCCGCTTGCCGTGTTCGCCGACGAAGCGGAAAGAGACAGGCCGGAAGAAGAATGTCCGCTCCGCACCGCCTTCCAACGGGATCGGGACCGCATCCTTCACAGCAGCTTCTTCCGCCGCATGAAGCACAAGACGCAGGTCTACATCGCGCCCCGCGGCGACCACTACCGCACCCGCATGACCCATACCCTTGAAGTGGCCCAGATCGGGCGCACCATCGCCAGAGCGCTCCGCCTCAATGAAGACCTGGTCGAAGCCATCGCCCTCGGCCACGACCTGGGGCACACCCCCTTCGGCCACGTGGGCGAATCGGCGCTGAACGACATCTGCGGTCATTTCCATCACAATGAGCAGAGCGTGCGCATCGTGGAGCGCCTCGAAAAAGGCGGGAAAGGGCTGAATCTCACGAAACAGGTGCGGGACGGCATTCTCCGCCACACCGGACATGTCCCGGCGGCTTCTCTCGAAGGGCAGCTCGTCAAATACGCCGACCGCATCGCCTACCTCTGCCACGACTTCGACGACGCCGAGGCGGCGGGGCTCCTCACCACGCGGGACCTTCCCGACGCCGTGCGGCGGCGCTTCGGCGAGACCCATTCCGACATGATCACCGCCATGGTGACAGACCTCATTCAGAGCGCGCTGGACAGCCGTGCCCTGCACATGTCCCCGGAAGGCGACGAGACGCTCCTCACATTCCGGGAATTCATGTTCCGCCGGGTCTACCTCTCGCCGGCTCTCGTGCCCGACCGCGAGCGGGGATACAACGTGGTGCAGATGCTCTACAAATACTACATGGACCATCCCGAAGCGATCCCCGCGGAATGGCGGCTCCTCGCGGACGATGACAGCCAGGCCGCGGTGGACTACATTTCCGGCCTTACCGATAACCACGCCATCGCCCTCTTCCAGGATCTCTTCGTTCCCCGGTACTGGAATCTGTGAGGACCTCGTTAAAAATAATAAAATTTCCCCGTCGGGGCTTGCAACAGTTTCCGGATTTTTTTACAATGCAGATAAAGCATCCTTTCTTGCGAAAAAGGAAAGTCAGAAAGAAATGAGGCGATCTGTATGAAAAAGATTCTGGCAGCCATGATACTGGCGGCTTTCGCCGCGGGCGTGACCGCATCCGCCGCGATGCCCTTCGGCGACAGAGGCCCCGGCCCGGCCCATCCGAAGCCCGGCGCCGCCGTCCATCAGGAAAAAGACAAGAGGATCCCTCCGGGACAGGCGAAAAAGATCGAGAAAAAGGACAAGGACCTTCCGCCGGGCATCGCAAAGAAAATAGAGAAAAAAGACAATGACCGCAGAGATGACAGAAGAGATGAACGCCGGGATGAGAGGAGAGATGAACGCCGGGACGACAGAAGAGACGAGCACAAAGCGCCGCCGCACATGCAGAAGCCCGATCCCCGCCGTGATGACCGCGGCCGCAAGGCGCCGCCCCCGCCGAGAGACCGCCATGACGAAGACGATAACGACAAGGACAATGGCGGACTCATCGGGAAAATTCTCGAACAGATCAAAGACTGACCGCAGAGAAGGCTCTTCTTCGGAAGGGCTTTTCGTATGCAGGAATTTAGATATTTATATAACTCGATTCATATGATATAATAAGAAACAAGATTTTTACGTGAGAAAAGAGGAAACACCATGGATTATGAACCGAGCTACAAAGAATTTGCGACCATCTTCAAGGCCCTCTCCGACGAGACCCGGCTCTGCATCGTGGATATGCTGTCCTGCGCGGAACTCTCGGCGTGCGATATCCTGAAGAATTTCACCCTGTCCCAGTCCACCCTGAGCTACCACATGAAAATTCTCATCGAAGCGGGTATCGTGAACGCCCGCCGCGAAGGCCTGTGGACGAAGTACTCCATCAATGACGACACATTTATGAAAGTCATGGACTTCCTGCCGGCGCTCTACAAAATGAAAAACGAATGCGTCTGCAAGCAGATCAAGTACTGCAAAGAAGGCGACTCCTGCCCGGTGAACGTCAACGGCAAAGATTCCTTCGGCTTCTGAGGGAAAGTAGAACAGACAAAAAAAGACGAGCCATAAAAAGCCCGTCTTTTTTGCGTTGCTTTTCAGTGAAAAATGGAAACGCTCTGCCGCCGCGCCTGATGCGGTAAACCCGGGAATCTCGTGTTTTGCGCTTTACAAGAAAAGACATTGCCGCGCGTCTTCCGGTCATCGGCTGGTAAATATTTCTGATTTGTATATCCTCATTCTCCCTGCCATACTGGAAGTAACAGAGGACGATATCTGCGGATTCTGGCTCCTACTCGAACTGGGAGTACCGAGGGCTGCATTTACATCGTCTTCTATTTTTTTGTACTCATCCTCCTTAAATGGAAAATAAAAAACGCCCTGCCGATCAGCGGCGGCAGACGGCCGTGCACCCGCGGGAATTTTTCCGTCGGAAAGGGAAGCCCGCCCGGCATCAGAGGAAGCGGCGCTTTTGATTCGGATATGGTATAATTTTTGCATAGAATATTTTCGATAAAGGAGAACGCTATGTTTGTGATCGGCTGTCATTTGTCGGTATCGAAGGGGTATCTCGCCATGGGGAAGGAGGCTTCTTCCCTCGGTGCGAATACGTTTCAGTTCTTTCCGCGGAATCCCCGCGGCGGGGCGGCGAAGGCGCTCGACCTGGCGGACGCGGAGGGGCTCCGCGAATGGATGGACGCTCATGATTTCGGGCCCATTCTCTGTCACGGCGCGTATACCATGAACGGCGCGGCGGCGAAGGCGGAGGTGCGGGAGTTCGCGCGGACGGCCATGCGGGAGGACCTGGCGAAGGCCGCGGCACTCCCCCGCTGCCTGTACAATCTGCATCCGGGCGCGCACGTGCGGCAGGGGACGGAGGCGGCCATCCCTCTCATCGCGGACATGCTGAACGAGGCGATGGATCAGGAGCCGCTCCCGCCCTTCGTGCTGCTGGAGACGATGGCCGGGAAAGGCACGGAGGTGGGGCGTACCTTCGAGGAGCTGGCGGCCATCATCGACCGGGTGGAGCGGAAGGATCGCATGGGGGTGTGTCTCGATACGTGCCACGTGTATGACGCGGGCTACGATATCGTGAATGATCTCGACGGGGTGCTCGCCGAATTTGACCGGGTGATCGGCCTTGACCGGCTTCACGCGGTGCATCTCAATGACGACAAAAATCCTCTTGGCAGCCGCAAGGACCGCCACGAGAAGATCGGCGAGGGGACCATCGGCACGGCAGCCATGGGGCGCATCATCAATGAGCCGCGCCTCCGGGACCTGCCGTTCTATCTGGAAACGCCGAATGAGCTTCCCGGGTACGCCGCCGAGATCGCGCTCCTGAAGTCGCTCTGCCGGGAGGCGTAAAAAGAAAAGGAAACGACTGCTCTTTTCAGAGCGATCGTTTCCTTTTTTCGTGCCTGCGAAACGCCTTCCCGAGCGGGGCGTTTTTTCATCACAGTTTGTATTCGTAGCCGATCATGAAATTGATGCCTTCCGAGAGATAGCCGTAGGTGGTGCGGTCAGGGCCTGCCGTGGTGGTATAGTCTTTCCGATCGAGAAGGTTGTTGATGTGGAGGAAGACCCGCTGATCGTCATCCGGCGCATAGGAAATGTCCAGATCGGTGAAGAGCGCCGGTTTCATCCACGTGCGCCCGTCGGTGGTGTCGTCTGCCCGGAGGCCGATGTAATTCGCCGAGAGGGCGGCGCGCCATTTGTCCCGGTGGTAGTCCACCGCGCCGGTGAGCTGGAACGCATTGTCGTGGCGCACCCAGCCGATGGAAGCGCCGTTGTCATCGGTCTTCTTCTCTTCGGGGATGCTCCACGTGAGGCCCCAGCTGGTGGAGAGCACGTCGTTGTGTGCGATGTCGGCGGAGATCTCGATGCCCGTATTCTTGCTGTCCAGATTGTCATAGAGCGCATCGCCCGTGGCTGTGTAGCCGCTCACTTTCTGGATGGAGTCTTTCAGGTCGTAGTGGAAGAGCGCCACCCGCCAGGACGTCTTGCCGTCGTTCAGCTTGTATCCCATCTCGTAGTGCGTGCCGTGCTCCGGCTGGAGATCGATATTGGGCTGCATGGCCGCGCCGCCGAAGATCTGGCTCAGGTAGGGCAGGCGGAAGGACTGGCCCGCTTTCGCGTAGAAAGAGCTGTCGTCGGTGAGGCGGCGGATGTACTGCACCTCCGGCGTGAATTTGCTCTGGTCTTTCTGCTCGGAGCGGTCAGTCTCGCCGGAGGCGAGATTCCGCGTATGGCCTTCGGCATGGCGGACCAGCGTCTCCCGGCCGGAGAAAATGAGCCGGTCCTTCTCGGTCACGCTCCAGTCGTAGGAGGCGTAGAAGGCGTAGATGTCGCGGGCGTAATTGCTCCGGCTGCCGCCGTCACCGCGGCTGTAGAGATCCATGTCTTCCCGCTGGAATGACGTCCCGAGCAGGAACGAATTCTCTCCGGCAAGGTCGAATTTCTTCTGCACATTCACATGGGTATTGTGCCCCTTCCGCCAGCTGTAGCGGAAAGCATCCTTTATGCTGCCGTCCGTATAAAAATTCGTCTGGTCATACTGCCGTTCCTGAGTGCCGTAGGAAGCAAAGGCGGTGAAGCCTTTCTTATCGTCGTAATTCAGAAGGAAACTGTTGTTCTCGTCGTCATAGCGCCGCCGCTGGTACTTGTCCGCATAGTCCGTGTCCAGAATGTCCACGATATTTTTATTTTTGGAGAAATTGTGGGTGAATGTGAGGCCCTCCGCCAGGTCGTACTTCCAGGTGATTCCCTTGTCCTCGCCCTTCGCATAGTTGATATGCTGCCACGACTTGGTTTTTCCGCTCCATTTATCTGTGGTGAAGCGTCCCGAATCGCCGCGGTTCTCCAAATAGGCGGAAACGCTGAACCGGTCCGCGCCGGTATTCACGCTGTAGCGTTCCCGGCCGAAATTCCCGGCGGACACTTTAAGCGACGTGCCGGCATTCTTCCGCGTGATGATATTGATGACGCCGCCGGAGGCCTCCGAGCCGTAAAGAACGGAGCCCCCGCCGCGGACGACCTCGATATGGTCGATGGTGTCGGCGGCGATGTCTTCCAGATTGTACTTGCCGTCCTGATTCACCGGCACCCCGTCCACGAGCACGAGCGTGCCCCCGGAAACGCCGCGGATGGAGATCTTGCTGGTCATCGTGCCCATGGCGGCCCCGCCGGGGAGCTGCGCTGAAGAAGAGAGCCCCAGAGAATGGGAGAGCGCTTCATAGGCGCTTCCCGCGCCGCTCTTCTCGAGATCCTCCCGGCTGATGACCTCTGTGGACGCCGGCGTGTCCAGATCGGTCGTCTCCTCCCGCGCCGCCGTCACCAGCACCGGATTCAGGGCGTACTCTTCCTCCGCCCATGCCGTACCGGAGAATGCCACCAGCACAGCGGCGCTCAGCATGACCTTTTTCCTGCGATTCATATCCAATGCTCCTTTCTGAGCTTTTGATGAATGAAAATCCTACAGACATTATACCTCTTTGAGAAATAAACGGCACTTTTTGTGGAAAATTTAAATAATTTTTGCGAAAATCAGGAGAAATAGTTTGACAGATTAAAAAACACAAGGTAATATGAGAAGCGTCTTAGAGAAAAATAGGAAAAGTAAATTTAAAACGAAAGATCGCTGAAGACAGGTGTCCCCACGGGGACTTAATAGGGAATCCGGTACAAGCCGGAGCGGTCCCGCCGCTGTAACAGGGAGCTTTCCGCAGGAACCATTGGGCCGAGGCCTGAGAAGGGGCGGAAAGCAGTGAACTGGAGCCAGAAGAACTGCCTGTTTTCATTCGGCATGCTGCGATAGACAGCCCCTGCCGGAGACGCGGCATTTTTGCGCGCCTTCCTGCGGGGAGGCGCTTTTGTTTTCTTCACGCCCGGGCGGAACAAGGCGAGCCGCGGGCTGTGCGGAAATAGATGGGAGATCTGAGTGAGTGAAAAGAAAGGAAGGGAACTATGAAAAAATGGCTGCTGGCCCTGGCTGTGGCGCTCTTCGCCTGCCTTGCGCCGTGCTTTTTCGCCTCTGCCGCGTCGGTGCGCTCTTCCGATACGATGATCCTCGACTGGCGGACGGAAAAAGTCTGGACCGACGGGGGCGACCTTTGCGTGAAGGGGACGTTCACCAATAAAAGGGGCGATCTGACGATCACGAAGTTGAATGATTTCGTCATGCAGATCACGTTCACGAAGGACGATGGGAGCAAGTATCAGTTCATCGGCCGGCCGGAAAAGATGCCGCTCGTGAAGATCAAAGCGAACGGCAGGCGGACAGTCACTCTGAACTTCGGGCCTTTTGACGGCGCGTGGAAAGACTGGGTGACCACGGAAACTTATGTATTTACGTATATTAATGGAGCCCGCTGGTAAAGAGGAAAAGCGGACCCTGCCTGAAGGGGAAACGATCGATGAAACATAAAATATGGGCTGCGATGATGGCTGCTGCTTCTGTGTCCACCATGGGGGGGCTGAACAGCTATGCAGCATTTGACGAAAACCTGAATGCATACACGCTGGACGCGGTGGTGGTCGATGCGGACAAGACGAAAAATAAATTCGGCGACACCATCACGGAGCAATCCTATTACCGCACCGGCGGCGATGTGAAAGTCATCACGAGAGAAGAAATAGAGAAGCGCCACTACACCGACCTGACGGAAGCGATCAAGCGCATTCCCGGCGTGACTTTCCAGAATCCGGGCTACCGAGGCGGCGAATACGGCTATCAGTTTTATAATAACGGCGTCTCCATCAACGGCGATTCCCGCGTCATCATCCTCGTAGACGGGCGGCGCGTGGACAATGCGGCTTCTACGAGAGTCGGCTCCAATTCCAAGACCGGCTCTAAATCGACGGGGGTCAACCTGAATCAGGTGACGAATATGGAGAACGTCGAGAAGATCGAAGTCATCAAAGGCCCGGGCGCTTCGGCCTACGGCGCGGACGCCATGGGCGGGGTCATCAATATCATCACCCGCAAGGGCGGCATGGATACGACGGGCAGCGTCGACCTGTCCACCGGTTCATGGGATCAGCACAATTATTCCTTCAATGTGTCCGGCTCGGCGGGCTCTGATAAATCGTGGCACTACTTTATATCGGCGAACCGCAGCATGAGCGGCGACACGAAGTACGTGGACGGCGTCACCGGGGAGACGGGCACGCTCGGCGGCTCCCGGTGGAAGGAAGACGGCGTCAATTTCCGCGTGGATAAAGATTTCGATGAAAATCACAGTTTAAAGATCTGGTACAACTATAAAGAAGGGAAAGATGGCTATCCCATCGCCACGCCGAGCCTCCGATACTGGAATGAAGCGGACTGGAAGCGCATCATCTTCAACGCCGCCGTAGGCCAGCTGGACGAAAACAACGCGCTCATCGACAATAGTAAGCTTTCCGGGGACGCCAAAAATCCGGGGTACCACAATCTGTACGCCCTGGACGGGCAGCTCTACAATTCGTACAGCAAATTCCGAAACACCGACTGGGACATCACCTATACATTCAATAAAGAAAACGGCATGGAAAGCTTCGTCCGCTTCTATGACCAGAGCCATCGCTACATGCACCGTGACAAGTATCAGTGGGGGATCACAGGCAACAACATGTCCGGCGCCTATAAGAGCTGGTATCAAGGCGTGATCGCGGGCGGCGGCACGGTGACCGACGCGCTGCTGAACCAGTGGATCAATGAAAATCTGGCGCCCTTCCCGGGAAGCGGCGACCAGACTGCGTTCGACCGGTGGCTGGAACTGACCGGCGGCAAAGCAGGCGAGCCCACGAGCTGGCACGACGAGAAGAACCGCGGCATCCAGCTCCAGCTGGCCAAATCGTTCGGCATCCATGACGTGATCGGCAGCGTGACCTACGATAAGGCAAAGAATTATTCCGTTCGGAAAAATAACGACGGCAGCCGCGACTCCTCTTATGTGCGGAGAAAGACCTGGCAGGCCTATGTGCAGGATAAGATCCACATTACGGACAAGTGGGACTTCACTCCCGCGGTGCGCTATTCCAAGTACAGCGCCTTTGAGCATTCGATAGGAAATTCGCAGGGCGTCGGGGATACGGATGACCTGACGTACATGATGAGCACGGAGTACATGTTCAACGACGCGACGAGCATGTACCTGGGCTGGACGCGGGTCTTCCGCCCGGTGAGAGAGGGCGATTACACATCGACGGACGGCATCTTCCGTACGCCTCTTGAAGATGAGAAGGGGGACGCCTGGACGATGGGCGTCCGTCGGGAGATCTCGGATAAGACGACGCTTGCCATCCACTACGATATCACGAAGATGTCCAGCGCTATCGCCACGCTGCCGATCCTGACGGATACGGGAGACATCAGGAGCACCGCGGTGAACGCGAGGGAAGACAAGCAGTCCTTCAATATCACGCTGGATCATCAGTTCAACGATCATCTGATGCTCTCCGCTTCGTATTCCCACATGAAAGACAAATGGAAAGCGAAGCCCGGCTGGATACTCGATTCGAGCTGGGGCTATGCCGACGACGATGATATCAATACGGCCATTAACAGCCTCCGCCCGGCCAACCATTATTCTCTGAATCTGTCTTATGAAAACAGAAGGCTGTACACGGGCCTTCTGACGAACTGGTACACCGGCAACAGCACGCACGCTTTTACGGATAAACGGTTCCTCGTCCTTGACTGGAACATCAACTACGAGATCGCCGACGGCGTGACGCTCTACGGTCTGGTGAACAACCTCACCAATGAGGCCTATGAAACGTCCTTCAATTCCTGGAACGGCGTGGGGTCTTCCGCGATGCCGGCCAGGAGCTACATGGTGGGCGTGCGGTACACGTTCTGATCGTCAGGAAGTTTATATATATATAGCGGAAAGCACTTGGAGACAAGTGCCTTTTGCCGTATGTAGGAGGAACGATGAAAGCAGTATGGAAATGGACGGCTGCGGCGCTGCTGGCGGGAGCGGCGCTGTGCGCCACGACGGCCGTTTTTGCGGAGGCGGGGCCGTCTGCGGGAAAAGCGGCGGCTGCCGCGGCAGGCCCGATGAGGCCCAGAACGCAGCTCACGATGGAGGAGATGGAGATCATCCTGTCGCAGAAATATTTTCTCACGCCGGAGGAAGCGAGAGCTCATCTGGAGGCGGGCGTAAATTTCCGCGATCTGGAGCGGGCGGCGCTCTATTCGTACGTGACGGGAAAGACCGTGGACGAGATCCTGGCGGTGAAAAAGGACGAGACCTGGCAGCGGACGGCGTATCTCATCGGCGCGGTGGGGCAGCGGATGTACGACCGGCAGCTGGAGTGGAAGGCGGAGAATCTTCATCGCTGGTGGGGCATCGACAGGGAAACGGCGCTCAGGTATCTTCGCGAAGGCTGGCCCATGCACTATGTGAAGATCGCCTGGATCATCGCCGGGCACACGGACTGGACGATGGAAGCGGTGCTCGCAGACAGAAAATATACGGAGAGCTGGAAAGACTGGTGCGCCCGCCGTCTCGGCGTCTCCGGCGAGACGTATGACAAATGGATCTCCGCCTATGTGGATCCTGCGTATTTTCCGGGGAAGTATTTCTGAGCGATGAAATCTTTGTGGAAAAAAGCCGCGGCGGGAGTGTTCCTGGCGGCGGCGCTCTTTGGCGCCGGCTGCGCGCCGGTGGTGCGGGAGGGGACGCCGCCTGCGGAAGCGCCGGATCTGTCGTATGACCCGGCTCATTATCCGGTGACGGTTGAGACGCTGGACAGCCGCGGCGAGAAGAGGGAAGAGACATTCGAAAGACCGCCCTGGCGGGTGGCGGCGATCTGGCAGAATTCCATAGAAACGCTCATTGCGCTCGGCGTAGGAGACCGGATCATCGCGGCCATGGGGCTGCCCGACGAGAAGTATCTTCGCCCGGAATATCGGGAGACCTATCGGCACATTCCCTATACGAGCATGGAAAATCTGGACGTGGAGACGATGCTCATGGAGGAGCCCGATCTCATCGTGGGATGGATGTCTTCTTTCGGCCCGAAAACGCTCCGTTCCACGGAATTCTGGCGCGGCCGCGGCGTGGCGTCGTACATCTCGCAGGGGTCGGATTTTACAAAGCCCGACCGGCGGCACACCGTGGAGGATGAGTACCGGGATATCCTGAATCTGGGAAAGATCTTCGACAGGGAAGAGAAAGCGCGGGAGATCGTGGGCGCGATGAAAGAGGCCGTATCCCGGGCGGAGCAGAGAGCGGCCCGGCAGGGCCGCCGCCCGCGGGGGCTCGTCATCGAGTATCTGAACAGGGATATCCATGTGTACGGCGAGAAGACGCTCGCCGGCGATATCGTGCGGAAGATGGGCGGCGAGCTGCTCGGCCCGGAGCTCACGTCCATCAGCAAGGAGCAGATCATCGAGATGGATCCCGACGCGGTCTTCATCGTGGTCATCGAGTCGGCTTACGGCAGCGAGGAGCAGATACTGGATCAGTTCCGGGAGGAGAAGGCGCTTCGTGAGCTGCGCTGCGTGAAGGAGGGGCGGGTGTACGCGCTGCCGCTCTATGCGGTGTACAGCGCAGGCGTCCGCACGTATGACGGCATTCAGATCATTGGGAAAGGGCTGTATCCCGGCATGGAAGAAGGAGGAGAGGCATGAAGGCTTTTCTGCGGGGGCTGAGTTTTGCGGCGGTGCTGGCCGGTCTGGGCGTCCTGCTGGCGCTCGCTCTTTTCTGGGCGGCGAGCATCGGCACGGTGAAGCTGCCTTTTTCGGTGATCTGGCAGGCAGTGGCGGCACAGCTTACGGGCGGGCTGCCCATCGAGGCTCCGGGACAGGGGCCGGTGCATGACATCGTGTGGCTCCTGCGCCTGCCCCGGCTGGTGCTGGCGGCGCTCGTGGGATGCGGCCTCGCGGTGTGCGGCGTCATCATGCAGGCGATCGTGAAGAATCCGCTGGCCGATCCGTATATCCTTGGGGTGTCTTCCGGGGCGTCCCTCGGTGCGACGTCGGCGATCCTGCTCGGTATAGGCGCGGCGCTGGGGCCGAATTTCGTGGGCATCGCCGCTTTTTTCGGGGCGTTTGTCGTTTCTCTCGGCGTGCTTTTCATTTCTAATCTGGGCGGTCGGTCGAATTCGATGAAGCTCCTTCTGGCAGGCATGGCGCTCTCCGCGGTGTGCGGCGCGTTTTCCAGCTTCATCGTGTATTTTGCGAATAATAAGGAAGGCATGCAGTCCATCGCCTACTGGATGATGGGGAGCCTGGCAGGGGCGCAGTGGCCGGAGCTGGCAGTGATCGCGCCGGTGATCCTCCTCTCCGTGCTCTTCTTCTGGACACAGAGCCGGGTGCTGAATCTGATGCTGCTTGGCGATGAGTCGGCTATCACCATGGGAACAGATCTGCATCTGTATCGGCAGTGGTACCTGCTCATTTCTTCGCTCATCGTGGGATTTGCGGTGTATTCGGCAGGGATGATCGGCTTTGTGGGGCTCATCATTCCCCATGTGGTGCGCATGTTCACCGGTCCTGACCACCGGCGGCTCATCCCCGCTGCGGCGCTCTGCGGGGCGATCTTCCTGGTCGTGTCCGACGGCCTCTGCCGTGTGGTCATCCCACACACGGAGCTGCCCATCGGCATCCTGATCTCCATGATCGGCGCGCCGGCCTTTATTTATCTCATGGTGAAACGGACGTATGGATTCGGAGGAGGCAGCTGATGGAGATCCTGGCGGAAGCGGTGAAATTTTTTATCGGGCAGAAAGAGATCCTTCGGGGGATCGATCTCGAGCTGCGGCCGAAGGAGTTTCTCGGCATCATCGGGCCGAACGGCAGCGGGAAGAGCACGTTTCTGAAATGCGTGTACCGCGTGCAGCGGCCTTCGGAAGGGAAGATCTTTTTTGACGGGCGGCTCCTGGATGAACTGTCGTACCGGGAATCGGCGCTGAAGCTGGCCGTGGTGGCGCAGCATAATTATTACAATTTTGATTTTTCCGTGCTGGACGTGGTGCTCATGGGGCGCTCGCCGCACAAGAAGATGCTCCAGCGGGACAATCGGGAAGATTATGAGATCGCCGGGAAGGCGCTCGCCACGGTGGGGCTCGCCGGGTTTGAGAAGCGGAATTTCTCCACCCTGTCCGGCGGGGAGCAGCAGCGGGCCATCCTCGCGCGGGCGCTCACGCAGCAGACGGAGTGCCTCGTGCTGGACGAGCCGACGAACCATCTGGATATCAAGTACCAGCTGGAGATCATGGATATCGTGAAGGGGCTGGGCCTCACGGTGGCGGCGGCGGTGCACGACCTGAATATCGCCGCCATGTACTGCGACCGGCTTATCGCCATTCAGGACGGGCAGGTCATCGGGGCGGGGACGCCGCGGGAGCTGCTCACGTCGGATTTCATTCGCGCCCTCTACGGCGTGGAGAGCGAGGTGCGCATCGACGCGGCGGGGCGGATGAATATCGTGTACATTCCGAAGCATTGGCGGAAGAAAGGAGAAGGATCATGAAACGCATCGCCATACTGACCTGCCTCCGCGCGTCGGAGGTGTGTACGGGCGCTTCGTGCTTTGCCGCGTTCAACGGGCGGGCGCACCGTTTTGCCGATTACGTCGGGGAGCCGTTGGAGCTGTGCGCTTTCATGCGGTGCAGCGGCTGCGGCCATTTCCCCGGAGAGGACCGCGGGCTGGATGAGAAGATCCGGCGCATCTGCGCCATGAAGCCCGATGCGGTGCACGCCGGGATCTGCTGTTGCGAAAACGGCAGGGGAAAGGAGCTCTGCCCGGAGATCGAGGCGATCCTGCGGCTCCTGGTGGAGGCCGGGATACGGACGGTGCGGGGGACGCATTCGAAATTTTGACCCGGGGTTTTGGAGAAATTAATTTGAATTTAATCGGCTTATCATATATGATAGTGGCAAATGTCCGGAACGCGGGCATGGAGAAAAATTCGTTTTTTCAGGAAAGGATCGAAAAATGGCAGACGCACTTCATTTGTTTCAGGCCGGCGGCTGGATGATGTATCCGCTGGTGCTTTGTTCGATCATCGTGGTGGCGATCGCCGTGGAGCGGTTCCGCTTCTACGGTGCGCACGCTTCGGATTATAAAAAGCTCGATGCGGAGATCCCTGCGTATCTTCAGCGGGGCGACATGGAGGGGCTGAAGGCGGCGCTCCGGCAGGATGGGGGCATTCCCGCCATGGTCATCCTTCACGCGGCGGAGCAGTACGGCACGCGGGCGAGCCAGACGGCGCTCATCGAGAGCGCGGCGGCGCACGAGGCGGCGCGGCTCCGCGATTACATGAATTATCTGTCCGTCATCGTGACGCTGTCTCCGCTCATGGGGCTCCTGGGCACGGTCATCGGCATGATCGGCTCTTTCAATGTGCTTTCCGTGTCGAGCGGGCAGCCTTTCGCGGTGACCGGCGGCGTGGCGGAGGCTCTCGTGTGCACGGCGACGGGGCTTTTCGTGGCGATCCTGGCGCTCATCATCCATACGTATTTTTCCCAGCGTCTCGATCATGTGGTCTCCCAGATGGAACAGCTCTCCGGGACGTACCTGGCTATCGTCGAAGGCGGGAAATGACAGGGGGCGGATGCTGTGAGACTGCGTTCTCTGAGAGAAGATAAGGAACCGCGGATCATGATCATCCCCATGATCGACATCATTTTTTTCCTGCTCGTCTTTTTCATGATGAGCATGCTCACCATGGTGGTGCAGCGGTCTATCGACCTGAATCTGCCCCAGACGGCGACGGCGAAGATCGTGGTGAAGGAAACGCTTCCCGTGAGCATCACCGCCGGCGGGGATATCTATGTGGAGCAGGAGAAGATCGCCCGGACGGATTTCCGGCGGCGCATGGAGATCGAGAAGGCGCGGAATCCGGAGGTCGCCGTGGTGCTCCGGGCCGACGCGAAGTCGGAGCATGAGGGATTCGTATTCGTGCTGGATCAGCTGAAATCCGCCGGCATCAACCGCGTGGGCATCGCTACGGAGTCGAAGCTCTCCGGCGCGGAATGAGGGCAGCGCTATGGATAAATTCAGACCCCGCTGGGGAATGTCTTTCGGGCTGTCCGCGGCGTTTCACTGCGCGGTGCTCCTGGGCATCGGCGCGGTCCTGCATTTCAGTCCGCTTTCGCCGCCGCAGGATATCGTAGAAGTGGATCTGGTGGATATCGGCGGCGGAGGAGGCGGAGGAGCCGGGCCGGCGATCGAGACGCCGGAAGCGGAACACCCCACGGAGGAGCCGCGGGAAGCGCCGCAGGCCGCCATCCCGGAAGCGGAGCCGGTCCCCGACGCGGAAAACGGTATCCATGAGATCGAGCCGGAGAGGGCGTCCGGCAGCGCGGCGGCGTCTCGCAGCGGCGGTCATGGAAATGGCGGAAGCGGCACGGGAACGGGCGGAGGCGACGGCTCCGGCTCCGGTACGGGACAGGGCAGCGGCACGGGACCCGGCTCGGGCAGCGGTTCCGGAGGAGGCGCCGGGGACGGCGAGACCATGGGCCCGCAGCTCCTTTCGGCGACGAAGCCCCGCTATCCCGAAAGCGCCCGGCGAAGCAACATCGAAGGCACTGCCGTGGTGGGCCTGACGATCGGGACGGACGGCCGGGTATCCAGCGCGTGGCTGGAGAGTTCTTCCGGCAACAGCGCCATGGACGAGGCCGCCGTAGCGGAGGTGTACAACTGGCGCTTCGTACCGGCGAAACGGAACGGCGCGGCCATCACCGTCAATTCGAGGGTGCCTGTGGTCTTCCGGCTCCATTAAATTTCAAACTCCTGACGGATCATCCGCCGGGAGTTTTTTCGCGTCCCGGGGAAGCGGCGCGGGGTGCTTTCCTTGGGGTATAATAAATGAAAAGCGCCGGAGAACGGAGCGGAACGGAGAAGAGCATGCGATTCATACATACAGCGGACTGGCATTTGGGCAAATTGTTTTACGGGCAGTATCTCACGGAGGAGCAGGAATGGCTGCTGAAGCGGGAATTTCTGCCGCTCGTGGATGAGGTGAAGCCCGATGTGATCCTCCTCGCGGGGGACGTGTACGACCGGTCGGTGCCGCCGGCGGAGGCGGTGGACCTTTTCGATGAGATGATCTCGGAGATCGTCGGCGCGCGGCGCATTCCCTTTATCGTCATCAGCGGCAATCACGACAGCGGTGAACGTCTGTCCTTCGGGAGCCGGCTCTTCGCCGCGGAGGGCCTCTACATGTGCGGCGACCTTCTCCGCACGGCGGGGCCCGTCGTGCTGGAAGATGACGCGGGGCCGGTGGCCTTCGTGCCTCTGCCCTACGCGGAGGCTGCGGAGGTGCGCCGGGCGCTCGGCCGCGAGGACATCCGCACCCACGAGGAAGGCCTGCGGGCGCTCTCAGAGCATCTTCTCGGTCAGGTGCCTGAAGGGGCGCGGCGCATCGCCGTGGCGCACGATTTCATCGCCGGGGGCCGGGCGAGCGAGTCTGAGCGGCCTCTTTCCATCGGCGGCACGGAGGTGGTGGGGGCGGACATCTTCGAGCCGTACCATTACGCGGCGCTGGGGCATCTCCACGGGCCGCAGAAGGCGGGCGGACGGGAGACCATCCGCTACAGCGGTAGCCTCATGAAATATTCCTTCGGCGAGGCGGAGCAGAAGAAGGGCGTCATCGCCGGAGAGATCGACGGGCTGGGGCTGGTGACGGCGGAATTCCATCCGCTCGCGCCCCGGCATGACGTGCGGGTCATCCGCGGCACTTTCGAGGAGCTCATGCGGCGGGAAGACGAGGCGCCGGAGGATTTCCTCCTGGCGGACCTCATGGACGAAGGGCCCGTCATTGACGCGATGGCCCGGCTCCGGCAGCGCTATCCCCGTCTCGCGGCGCTCCGCACACATTTGGCCATTCAGGAGGACAGCGGCGCGCGGGCCGGAGCGCGGCAGCGGGTGGACATGATGACGCTGGTAGAGATATTTTCCGAAGAATTTCAGGGGCGGGCGCTCACCGAGGAGGAGCGGGCCTTTCTGGAGACCGTGCGAAAGGAGGCGGAGAGCGAATGAGACCGCTGAAACTGATCATGACGGCATTCGGCCCCTACGCGGGGCGGCAGGTCATTGATTTTGAGAAGCTCGGAGGGCAGCAGCTCTTTCTCATCTGCGGGCCCACGGGGGCGGGGAAATCCACCATTCTCGATGCGATGTGCTACGCTCTCTACGGACAGACCAGCGGCGGCGACCGGAGCGGCAAGGGCCTTCGGAGCGACTACGCCGGGCCGGACGTGCGGACGGAAGTTACCTTTGACTTTGCTATTGGGGAGAAACGGTACCGCATCACCCGCGTGCCCGAGCAGATGCGGGCGGGGAAACGCGGCGCGGGGCGCCTCGTGCTCCAGAAGCCGGAGTCGGCGCTCTACGACATCACCGACGGCGAGCGGCTCCTCGCGGCGAAGGAGACGGAGAAGCGCGCCGCCGGGCTCCTCGGCGTGGGAGTGGAGCAGTTTCGGCAGATCATCCTCCTCCCGCAGGGGGAATTTCGGCGTCTCCTGCTGGCGGATTCGAAGGAGCGCCAGGGCATCATGCAGCAGCTCTTTCATACGGAGATGTACGCCCGGCTGGAGGATGCGGTGGTGAAGAAGGCCCGCGACCTGGAAAAGGAACGGGCGGACCATGAGGCGCGGCTGGAGACGATCTTCGCTTCCGCGGGCATCGAAGGAAAAGACGGGGAGGCGGAGACGGCTCTCGCGGCGAAGGCGGAAACGGCGAAGCATGACGCCGCCGCGGCGGCCGCCGCCTATGAAGCGGCCGAGCGGGAGGAAGCGGCTTTCCGGGAGACCTACGAAGCGGCGCAGCGTCTTGCCGGGGCGTGGCAGCGTCTCGAGGCGGCGGAAGCGGAATCGGCGCGCCTCGCGGGGCGGAAGGCGGACATGGAAGCGCTGGCCCGGGAGGCGGACCGCATCGCCGCGGCGGCCCGTCTGCGTGACGCGAAGGAGCATCTGGATCAGACTCTTTTCGACGGGAAGCGGAAAGCCGCGGCGCTTGGGAAAATACGGGAAACGCTGACACGCTTGTCCGCGGTAAAGGAAGCGGCGGAGAAGGAACAGGCGGCCTGCTCGGCGGAGGAAACGGCGCAGAAAGCCCGGCAGGATGAAGCGGCGCGGCTCGCCCGTCTGGCGGAAGTGGCCGGAAAGTACAGCAAGGCGGAGCGGAAGGCCGGCGCCGCGGAAAGAGCCTGGAAAGAAGCGGCTGCGGCGGCGGAAGCGGCGGGAAAAAACGCGGCGGAAGCGGCGGAGAAGAAAGACCGCGCCCGGAAGACCGCCTATGCTCTCGGAGAAGTCTTCATGCGGGGACAGGCGGCTTACCTCGCGGCGGGACTGGAGGAAGGCAGGCCCTGCCCCGTGTGCGGCGCGCTCCATCACCCCGCGGCGGCCCGTTCGGAAGAAGCCGTGCCCGATAAAAAAGATGTGGATTTTGCCCGGAAAGCGGCAGAACAGGCGGAGAAAGACGCTGAGACGGAGCGCCTCCGGGCAGAAGCCCTGAGAAAAGAGGAGAGCCGCCTCCTCGCGGTGAAGAAGGCCGAGGATGCCTCTCTCGCGCTTCTGGCGGGAGAGCTCCCGGAAGCGTTCCGTGACGGGGCGGCCCTTGCGAAGCGGCAGGCGGCGCTGGCCGGGCAGATCGCCGATCATGAGAAGCGCCGGCAAAAGGCGGCGGCGGACGCGGCGAAAGCCGCCGGCGACGAACAGGCGGCGAAGAAGGAAGAAGAGCTCACCGCGAAGGAAGTAGACGCGCTCCGCGTCCAGTACCGGGAAGACCATGCGGCGCTCCTCGCGCGGGCCCGGGCGGAAGGTTTCCCGGACATCGCCGCGGTCGAGCCTTATTTCAGGCAGATCACAAAAGAAAAAGAGCTCCGGGAGGCGCTCGCGGGGTATCAGGCGTCCGTGAAGGCCGAGGCAGACAAAGCCGCGGCGGAGCGCGCCGTCATCGCCGGGGCGGAGAAGCCCGACATGGCCGCGTGGAACCGGGCGCGGGACGAGAAGACGTCCCTTATGAAGGAGACTCTCACCGCGAAGACCCGTGCGGAAGAAGAGTTCTCCCGCCTGCGGGAGGCAAAACGGCGGGCGGCAGAGCTTTTGGCCGCGGAGAAGGAGGTCGATCGGCAGCACCAGCTCGCGGGGCGGCTCGCCATCCTCTTCCGGGGCGACGCGAACGGCGTGAACCTCGAGCGCTTCGTCCTTGGGGCGCTCCTGGACGACGTGCTTCTCAAGGCAAATCTCCGGCTGAAGGCCATGAGCGGCGGCCGCTACCAGCTCACGCGTCGGCAGGAGCGGGACGACCGGCGGAAGAAGAGCGGCCTCGATATGGACGTCTTTGACAGCTATACCGGGCAGGCCCGTCCGGCGAATACCCTGTCCGGCGGGGAGACTTTCCTCGCCTCCCTTTCGCTGGCCCTCGGCCTGGCTGATGTGGTGCAGGAATACGCCGGCGGCATCCGGCTCGACGCCATGTTCATCGACGAAGGCTTCGGCACCCTCGATTCGGAGAGCCTCGACCTCGCCCTGCGGACGCTCACCGCCCTTCACGGGCAGAGCCGTCTCGTGGGCATCATCTCCCACGTGGCGGAGCTCGACGAGCGCATCCCCGCGAAGCTCCGCATCCGCAAGACCGACTGCGGCTCGACCGCGGCCTTTGAGATCAGCGAATGAAAAGAACGGGAGACATGAATAAGGAAGAAATTTACCGGTGGCTGAAAACGTCCGGCATTTCTTATGAGATCACGGAGCATAAAGCCGTGTACAATATGGCGGAGCTTTCCGAAGCGAAACTGCCCTGGCCGGAAGCGATCGGGAAAAATCTTTTCATTCGGGATGACAAGAAACGGGGGTATTACCTCATCACGATGCGCGGCGATAAGACCTGTGATCTGAAAGCGTTTCGGAAGGAACACGGGCTGCGGGCGCTTTCCCTCGCCTCGGCAGGCGATCTGGAGGCCATTCTGGGGCTCCTTCCCGGCTCGGTGACGCCGCTGGGGCTCCTCAATGACGAAGCGCGGCAGGTGAAACTTTTTCTGGACAGGGATTTTCTGAAACCGCCGGGGCTCGCCGGCGTGCATCCCAATGAGAATACGGCCACCGTTTGGCTCCGCCCGGAAGACCTCATGGCGGTCATTCAGGCGCACGGGAATGAAGCGGAGTGGGTCGATATCTGACGGGGGAAAGGGAAATAAAAAGACAAAAGGAAAGCAATAAAAAAGAGCTTCTTTTCAAAGGGAAGCTCTTTTCTTTTGCGCGCTTTTCAGGAAAGGCTGGTGAGGACGGGATTTTCCAGGTAGCCGTAGCACCGGCGGATCTCGTTGATGTCCCGCGTATCCAGCATGGAGGGGACGCCCTTGTCGAGCGCGGCGATCCGCGCCATATCTTCTTCGTCGAGCGCGAAGTTCCAGATGTCCAGATTCTCTTCCATCCGTTCGCGGTGCGCCGATTTGGGGATGACGATGACGCCGTGCTGCACGTTCCACCGGAGGATGACCTGAGCGGGGGTCTTTCCGTGCTTTTCCGCGATCTCCCGGAGGGCAGGCTCCGTGAACATGCCTTTCAGTCCTTCCGCGAAGGGAGCCCACGCTTCGGGCGTGATGCCGAGCTCACCCATGAAGGCCAGCTCCTCCGCCCGCTGGTAATGGGGATGCCGCTCGATCTGGTCGATCATGGGGCGGATCTCCGCATTGAGACACAGGTCGAGGAGCCGGTCGGGCAGGAAATTGCACACCCCGATGGCGCGGACGCGCCCATCCCGGTACAGTTGCTCCAGCGCCCGCCACGCGCCGTAGTAATCGCCGAAGGGCATGTGGATGAGGTACAGGTCGAGATAGCCGAGGCCCAGCTTTTGGAGCGACCGGTCGAAGGCGGCGAGGGTCTGTTCGTACCCCATTTCCTGAATGTAAGCCTTCGTGGTGATGAAAAATTCCTCCCGTGGGAGGCCGGAGCGGCGGAGGGCCCGGCCGAGGGCCTCTTCATTCCGATAGGAACTGGCCGTATCGAAGAGGCGGTAACCGGCGCTGACCGCGTCCAGCACGGCGCTCTCGCACTGCGCCTCGGGAATCTGAAAGACGCCGAATCCCTCCATGGGCATTTCGACGCCGTTGGCAAGCCGTATGGTTTTCATGATGATCTCTCCTTTCTCCCCGATGATAGGGCGGGGAAAGGGAAATAACAAATGCCTGCTCTGTATGCGCATCCATAGGGCCGCCGTATGTTTCGCGGGAAAGGAAAAAGCGCCGGACATTTTCCCGCGGCTGACGAAAAAGGACCGGAAAATTTTCGGCGGAAAAGGGAAAACGGCCGGACATTTTCCGGCGGAAAAAGGGAAAACACCGGAAGTTTTCCGGGCGCTCTCCGGCGGGCGCTTTCCGTGAAAGTTGCCTGAAAATATGCTATATTTATACGTATAAGCAAAACAGCAGAGGCGGAAGCCTCAAAGAAAGGATGACTCTGATGAATATTATTGACGAACTGAAATGGCGCGGCGCTGTGAATCAGCAGACCGATGAGGAAGGGCTCTACAAGCTGGCCGGAGAGAAGGAGATCTCCCTCTACTGCGGCATCGACCCCACCGGCGACAGCATGCACATCGGCCATCTCATTCCGTTCATGATCCTGAAGCGCTTCCAGATGGCGGGCCATCATCCGTACATCGTCATCGGCGGCGGCACCGGCGCGATCGGCGACCCCTCCGGCCGCAAGACGGAGCGCGTGCTCCAGTCGGCGGAACAGGTGCGGCACAACGCGGAATGCCTCACCGCGCAGATGGAGAAGCTCTTCGGCGGCGACGGCACGTTTTCCATCGTGAATAACTACGACTGGCTCTCGAAAATCACTCTCCTCGATTTCCTCCGGGATTACGGCAAGCTCTTCAGCGTCAACGCCATGCTGGCGAAGGACGTGGTGGCTTCCCGCCTGGAGACGGGCATTTCCTTCACGGAATTTTCCTATCAGATCCTCCAGTCCATCGATTTCTACCAGCTCTACAAGACCTACCACATCCAGCTGCAGATCGGCGGCGCGGATCAGTGGGGCAATATCACCAACGGCATCGAGATGATGCGCAAGAAGGAAGGCATCACCGAGACCTACGGCCTCACCATCCCGCTCATGCTGAAAGCGGACGGCACGAAATTCGGCAAGACCGCCGGCGGCGCGGTATGGCTCGATCCGAAGAAGACCTCGCCTTATGAGTTCTATCAGTTCTGGTTCAATCAGGACGACCGGGACGTGGTGAAGTACCTGAAATATTTCACCTTCCTTTCCCGGGAAGAGATCGAGGCGCTCGAAGCGGAGACGAAGGAGCATCCGGAGCGCCGAGAAGCGCAGAGGCGCCTCGCCGAAGAGGTGACCCGCTTTGTCCACGGCGAGGAAGGCCTCGAGGAAGCGGCGCGCGTGACGAAAGCGCTCTTCACCGGCGATGTGGCGGAGCTCTCCGGCGCGGAGATCGAAGGGGCTTTCCGCAATACCGCAGGAGGCATCATTCCCGGCGCGCCCATGAATATCGTGGAAGCGCTCATCGCGGGGGGCGTGGAGAAATCCAAGCGCCAGGCGAGGGAAGACGTGCAGAACGGCGCGATCCGCGTGAACGGCGCGCAGGTGCGCGATACGGAAGCGGACATCGCCGCGCATCCGAATACGGAGGGCCGCTACATCATCGTCCGCAAAGGCAAAAAGAATTATTTCCTTCTGGAAGTGAAACAGTGAGGTCATCCATGAAATTCCTTTTCGATCACAACAATTTCAACGTCCTCGACCTGGAGAAGAGCATCGCTTTTTATGAAGAAGCGCTGGATCTTCATGAGACGGGCCGCATCGACGGGCCGGAAGGGGCGTTCACCATCGTCTACCTGGGGGACGGCGAATCAAAGCACCGCCTGGAGCTGACCTGGCTGCGGGACAGAAAAGAGCCGTACAATCTGGGGGACAATGAAATGCACCTCGCCTTCACGGTGGACGATATGGAAGCGGCTCACGCGCGCCACGAGAAGATGGGCTGCATCTGCTATGAAAATCCCGCCATGGGCATCTATTTCATCCACGATCCCGACAATTACTGGCTGGAGATCGTCCCGGCGAAGTCCTGATGAGAGCCTTCTGCGAGAGGACGGCCCGCGTCATCGGGGAAGCGGGTGTGGAGAAGCTCGCCGGGGCGTGCTGCGCCGTTTTCGGCGTGGGCGGCGTCGGCTCCTACGCGGCGGAGGCTCTCGCCCGCGCCGGCGTGGGACGGCTCATTTTCATCGACGGTGACACCGTGGATGAGACGAATCTGAACCGCCAGCTCGTGGCGGACAGGACGACCATCGGCCGGGCGAAGGCGGAAGTCATGGCGGAGCGGGCGTTCCGGGTGAATCCCGACTGCCGCGCGGCGGCGGAAGTGCGCTTTTACCGCCCCGGAGACGAAGAGTTCCTCCGGGGGCTCGGCGCGGACTTCGTCATCGACGCCGTGGACGACGTCCCGGCGAAAGTCTCTCTCGCGGAAGCCTGCTGGCAGGCGGGCATTCCCGAAGCCTCTTCCATGGGGACGGGAAACCGCCTCCATCCGGAGATGCTGGAGATCGCCGATATTTATAAGACCTCCGTGTGCCCGCTGGCGCGGCGCATGCGGCGGGAACTCCGCGCGCGGGGCGTGCCGCGCCTCACCGCGGTCTATTCAAAGGAAGAACCGCATCATGAGGGGCCGGGCGTGGGGTCCGTCTCCTTCGTGCCGCCCGCGGCGGGGATGATCCTCGCGGGCATCGCCGTGCGGAAACTGCTGGAGGGAAAATGAAGACATACACGCTGCGCCGTCCGGACTGGCTGACCCTCACGGTCGGCGGGAAGCCGTACTGCGGCTACGATCAGGAATGGTACCCCGACCCGTGGCAGCAGAAAGCGGGCTGCGGGCCCACGACGGGCGCGGCCATCGCGGCGTACATCGAGGCAAAAACGCGGGGGATCCGCCCTGCGGACAAAGAAGCGGCTCTTGCGAAAATGCAGGCATTCTGGCCCTACGCAGCGCCCCGGAGACACGGCCTCTACAAGACGCGGTGGCTCATGGAAGGCCTCGCCGCGTACCTCCGGGATCAGGGCCTCCCGGGCCGGGCGGACATGTTCTCCGTGCCGCTCCTCCGCCCGCTCCGGCGGAGCGCCGAAGAAACGGCGGCCTTCGTCGGGGAAGGCCTCGCGGCGGACGCGCCGCTGGGATTTCTGAATCTCCACAACGGCGGGAATGAGGCCATCTACAGCTGGCACTGGATGCCTCTCGTGTCGCTCTCCGGGGACGGCGGGCAGTGGGAAGCGGAAGCGCTGGACGAAGGAAAGGTCATTGCCTTCGACCTCTCCGCGTGGCTTCGGAATACGAAATTCGGCGGCGGGTTCGTCCGCGTCATGGATACGGATCAATAAAAGCAAAAGGGCGCTCTGCGGGCGTCCTTTTCGTATGCTACAATAGAAGAAAATCCTGAAATTTTTTTGAAGGGAGAGACAGACTATGAAAAAATGGGCTGCGGCATTGGCGGCGGCGCTCCTCGTTCCGGCGGCGGCCGGCGCGGTGAGCCCGGCGGAACTTTCGGATACGTCAAAGTATAAGCCTGTGTATATGAGCGAGACCGGCGTGGTCTACGCGGAACTGGCGAGCATCAAAACGGGCGACCCCGTGAAGGGACAGCTTCCGCTCATTCAGGCGGACATCTATCTGGAGCGCTATCGGGATATGCCCGACTATGAGACGATCTCCGGCGGCGGCCTTGTGGAGCATATCTTCGCCTACCACTCGAAGCTCCTCGCGGTGCACCGCATGAGCGACAAGAACGGGCCGCTCCAGTACTACGCGGACAACCGCCTCTTCGGCATCTTCGACGCGGACGGCGCTCCGGCGAACATCCTGCCGCAGGCAGGCGAGGCGCAGGCCATCACGCTCACCGGAGAAGCGCAGGACCTTTACCTCAATCTGTACCGTCTCCTCTGAAAGGAAGCCCCGGTCATCCGGGGCTTTTTTCTGCCTGTCTGGACAGGCCCCATAAAATATGATAAAGTTGAAATAACAAAAATAAATGAGTAAATGCGTTTTTGGCATTCAAAGCATCAATGGTGATGACAGATGAGACTCGATATAGCAGGCGGCTGCGGCGATTTTGGGCGCAGCTGTTTTTTTGTATCCGGCAGTCAGCACGCGTACATCGTGGACTGCGGGACATCCACGGACGGCCTTGACCGCGTGCCCGACCTGACGGCGGAGGAGATCCGCGGCGCGGAATATCTTTTCCTGACCCATTCGCACCGGGATCACACGGGGGCCGTGGAATTCGCGGAATCGGCGGGCTTCGCCGGGCCGGTGATCATGTCGGCGCAGACTTACAGGCAGCTCCATTACAAGCCGAAGAACGCGGTCATCATGGATTCCACCGCGCCGGAGGCGGAGCTTCTTCCGGGCTTTTCTTTCCGGTGGGGCCGTACGGGCCACTGCTGCGGCGCGGTGTGGTACGCCATTACCTGCGAGGGAAAGACGGCTTTCTTTTCCGGCGATTACCGGGAAGGCGATCCTTTCTACCGGAATGACCCCGTGCGGGGCCTTTCCGCGGATATCGCCGTGATCGACGCGGCCTATCCGTCGGAGGAAGACGGCGCGGCCATGCGGGAGCGGTTCCTGGCAAAGGCGGAAGAGCTCCTCGCGGACGGCGCGCCGCTCATCCTGCCGGTGCCCCGCTTCGGCCGGGGGCTCTCCATGGCGGTCGCGCTCCGGGAGCGGACCGGAGATCGCTCTTTTTTCATGTCGGAGCGGCTCTGGCGGGAATGGAACCTCTTCGCGCGGCGGAAATATTTCGTGACCCCTTCGGTGCTGGCGGTCCCCGCGGACGCTTTCTCGCTGTGGGACGGAGAAACGGTCGCCGCGGGAGGCGTCTATTTCCTGACCGACGCCCAGCTCTCCCATCCCGAATCGCGGCGGCTCCTTGAAGCCCATCCGGAAGCGCGGGTCCTCATCTCCGGGAGCGCCCACGGTTACGGCAGGGCGCAGGAATTTCTCGACGCCGGGCGGGCGGAGCAGGTGCTGTGGCCGAATCACATGACCTACGGCGAGATGCGGCGGCTCGCGGCGATGAATGATTTCCGCACGGTGATCCCTTTCCATGATCCCCGGCGGAAACCGGAAGCGCGGAGTTTTGAATTTTGAGGCCGGAAGGATTTTTCCCGGAAGCATATTAAAAGAAGAATGCTTATCAGGCAATAAAATTTTTCTGCATGGATTCACGGGCGGCTTTCCCGTCTCTTCGGATATGGAGGAAGGCGCTGTGATATAATGAAATAAAGAAAGCTGAAAGGCTGGCTTGTTCAGAAAGGCGGTGCACGTAAATGGTTAGTTATAAGAAAGTTCTCGTCCCCTACGACGGTTCTGCCCATGCGAAGAAAGCGATGCAGCAGGCGATCGATCTCGTCGAAGCGAGCGGCGGGGAATTATATATTGCGAGCGTGTGCAATATCGTATCTGTCATGAGCAATTTCGATCAGGTCTCCATCGCGGAAGGCTGCCTTACCACGCAGCTCTCGCAGGACCTGGAGAAGCAGTGCCGCACGGATCTGGCAGAAGCGGAAGCGATGGTGCCGGAGGGCGTCAAGTATGAGACCCGCTTTGAGGTGGGATCGCCGGGACCGGTGCTCCTGCAGCTGGCCGATGAGATCGGAAGCGATCTGGTCGTGATGGGAAGCCGCGGATTGGGACCGCTGAAAGGGATCTTCATGGGATCCGTATCGAGCTACATGGTAAGCCGTGCGAAATGCCCGGTGCTGATCGTGAAATAACAGAAGAGCCGCCGCGGTGCGGCTTTTCTTTTTGCCCGCAGGGAGGGGGATGCTATGGAACACCGGCAGTGGCTCCGGGGCGAGCTGAAAAAATGGAAAGATGAGGAGCTGGTCAGCGGAGAGACGGCTGCGGCGATATGGGAAAGGTACCGGCACGGGCCGGGACTGCGTTTTTCCTTTGCCAGGCCGCTCGGCGCGGCGGCTTTCTTCTGCCTCCTCGCGGGGCTGGCTTTCAGCGGCGCCGGGGTGTGGAGCCTCTTTTCGCAGGGCGAGCGCTTCATGCTGGCGCTGGCTCCGTTCGTGCTGTCTCTCGTGACGGCGGCGGCGTTTCTCTTCGGCGACGGCATCATGCGGGAGCGGGCGAGGAGACGCCGGGCGAAGGGACTGGATGTGCCGCCGGGCGGGGCGGGATTGTCGCCCTTCCTGCGGGAGAGCGCCGGCCTTTTCCATGGGATGGCGCTCAATGCGGCGGTGTGGATGACCTACGATACGTTCCGCCTCTCTGATGATCTGTATCTCCTGCTGGGCGGCGCTGCGTGCTGTCTGCTGGTGATGCTCTATGTGCTCCGGTCGGCGGGGCTCGGCATCATTCTCTCGGCGGACGCGGCGGCCATGGCGTGGCTCGCGCCCGTCGAGGGATGGCCCGACGCAGCGGCATGGGTGCTCCTGGCGGCGTCGTTCCCGTTCTTCCTCTTCCTCGTCGGCTCCCGGCGGGAAACGGGCGGGATCGCCTTCGCCTGGGGATGGATCGCGGCGGTGCTGACACTGACTTTCTTCACCGCTGCCGGACGGATGTGGCAGATCGTCTTCTTCTCGGTGGCAGCGTCCCTCACCTGGCTCGGCGGAGAGCTCCTCCGGGACTACGGATGGCTCGGCACGGCGTTCCGCTTCTTCGGCGGCACGGCGGTCTTCGGCGCGCTCCTGGCGGCGGCTTTCGGCTCGGCATGGCAGGGCGCTTCCGGCGGCTGGCTCCTGTGGACGATCTTCGGCGTCTTCCTTCTGGCGGACGCGGCGCTCCTTCTCCGCACAGCGCGGCGGCGGGAATGGCTCGGCACGGCGGCGGGGCTCACGCCTTTTGTCATGGGCACGGCGGCGGTGCTTTCCCTCTGGGATACGAGCGGCGTTTCTCCGGCGGTGCTCGTATCGTGTTTTCTCGTCTTTCTGTCGATCGCCGTCATCGCGCGGGGCGTGCAGAAGGGCCGGGACTGGCAGCTCCTTGCCGGGACGGCGGCGCTTCTTGCTGACGGCGCGGTGAGGCTCTGGGATTCGTCGCTGACCTTCGGGCAGCGGGGGACGTTTTTCCTCTTCGCGGGGCTTTTTGCGGGCGTGGTATGCCTTCTCCTGAGCCGGCCCCGCAGGCACTTGGCGGAACCGCCCCTGGAAGATATGGAAGAAGAGGGGGACGGAGACGATGCGTAAGAATTGGAAATGGATCGCTTTCCTCGCCGCGGCCGCCGCGGAAGCGGCGCTCCTCTTCTGGGTGCGCGGATCATTCCTGGTGACCGCGGAAGAAGGCACGGTGTATACCGCGCCGGTGAGCGTGAATTTTGATCAGAATTTTTATAACAGAAATTACATTCCCCTCCATGTATCCGTGACGAAAGCCATGTGGAACGGCAAAGAAAGACCGGCGGCGGGCGATGAAGTCTGCCTGGCCGTCTCCGGCGGGAAAGACCATGTCATGGAAGCGCTCCGGGCGCAGCCTGACAGGCCTTCCGGCGACTATGTCTTCGTCCGGGTGAAGAGCGTGGACGGCGATGTGGTGCATTTTGATTTTCCTGCCGACAGACTGTACCTGGATGCGGAAGACATACGGAAGATCTCCGTGAGCGAGCTCTCCGAGCGGGTGCGCGTGAAGGATCCGGAGACGAACCGCGTGGAGACGCGCCTGAAAAACAGCCTTTCCGCGGAGATCCGCGTGAAGGAGGGACGGGCGGTCATCACCGACCTGCTGGTGAACGGCAGCCCCGTGAAAATGGCCTATACCACGGTGGGAGAAGTAGCGAGTGTGAAATATGCCGCGCGGGACGGGGAAGAAGATGAATTTGTCCCGATGGCGGGCGACAGGATTTGACGCGGGAAGAGAGGCGGATCATGTACATCATACTTATGAGGCACGGCTTTGCCGAGCCGGAAACGGATGAGATCGCCAATAAGGACCGGCGGCTCACGGATAAGGGAAGACGGGCGGCGGGAAAGACCGCGGTCATGCTCCGGCATTTTCTGAAAGGGAACCGGCTGACCATATGCACCAGCCCCTACAGGCGGACGAAGCAGACTGCGGAGATCGCCGCGGAGATCTGCGGCGGCAGCGTCTTTTCGGCGGAGGAGCTCCTGCAGAGCGCCTGGGGACCGGTCGCGGCGCACTGCATTTACGGGACGGGGCCGCTCCTTCTCGTGGGACACCAGCCTTTCCTCCAGAGTTACCTCATGACCGTGGCGGGGGCGGCGCTGAAATTTTCGCCTGCCGCGGCAGCGGTCATCAGCTATGACCCCAAATGGCGGCAGGGACAGCTGGCAGGCTATTTCTCGCCGGAATTGAAAAAACTGCGGAAACGCTGAAAGGATACTATGAAGAAAGTACTGACTATCGCCGGATCGGACTCTTCCGGCGGCGCGGGCATCCAGGCGGATCTGAAGACCTTCGCGGCCCTCGGCGCTTACGGCATGAGCTGCATCTGCGCGGTGACGGCGCAGAATACGATGGGCGTCTCCGCCATTCAGAACATGTCTCCGGAGATCGTGACGGCGCAGCTGGAAGAGATCTGGGCGGACATCCCGCCGGACGCGGTGAAGACAGGCATGCTCTCCTCCGCGGAGATCGTCCATGCGGCGGCGGCTTTCCTCGCGGCGCACCGCGGCGCGCCCGTCGTGGTCGATCCTGTCATGGTGGCCACGTCGGGAGCGGTCCTCCTCGAACCGGACGCCATCGCGTGCTATAAGGAAGAGCTCCTGCCGGAAGCGGCGCTCATTACGCCGAACATCCCCGAAGCGGAAGCGCTGTCCGGGCTGCCCGTCCATACGGCGGAAGATATGGAAAAAGCGACGGAAGCCCTCATGGCCTACGGCTGCGGCGCGGTCCTCGTGAAAGGCGGCCACCGGAGCGAAGACGCGCTGGATGTCCTTTTCGACGGAAAGGAAATGCACCGCATCCGCGGGGAAAAGATCGTCACGGAAAATACTCACGGCACGGGATGCACTCTCTCCAGCGCCCTCGCCGTCATGCTTGCGGAAGGCTGCTCCCTGAAAGAAGCGGCGGAACGGGCGAAAGCCTACCTGACAGGCGCGCTCCGGAGCGCCGCAAAAGACTCGGTGGGGCACGGACACGGGCCGGTGCATCATTTCTGGTTCTACGGAGACCGGTGGGGGCGGATGGAATGAACCACTTCTTCGCTTACCTGGCCCGGATGAAATACATTCGCCGGTGGGGCCTCATGCGGAACACCGTGCCGGAAAACGACGCGGAGCATACCCTCCAGACAGCAATGATTGCGCACTGCCTCGCGGTGATCCGCCGGGATGTCTTTCATATTCCCTGCGACGGCGGCCGGTGCGCCCTCCTCGCCCTCTATCACGACGCGGGGGAAGTCTTCACAGGCGACATGCCCACACCGGTGAAATATTTCAGCGAAAGCCTCCGCGGCCAGTACGGCGAGATCGAGCGCATGGCCCGGGAACGGCTCCTGCAGACCCTTCCGGAGGCGCTCCGCGGCGCCTACCGGCCCTTCGTGGTCGATATGGAGAGTGATCCCCTGTGGCCGCTCGCCAAGGCGGCGGATACGCTCTCGGCCTATCTCAAATGCCTGGAGGAGCGGCAGGCGGGCAATCGTGAATTTGACGAGGCGGGCCGCGCGGCGGAGGAAAAGCTCCGCGCCATGGGCCTGAAAGAGGTGGACTGGTTCCTGTCCCACTTCGCAGGGAGCTTCGCCCTCACCCTGGATGAACTGAATCGGAAAAATTGACTCTGTCAAAAGAACTTGACAGAAGGACACCCCGGCACGGGGAGGAAAAACAGCGGTTTCCTCCGACGGCCGGGGCTTTTTTGCGTGTCCGGAGAGCCCGCGGGTTCTCAGAAAATTTTCATAAAACGTTGATGCAATTTATACAGACCGCAGAAAGCGGATTGACGGCTTCCTCTTACAATGGGTCTGTCACTGAGAAAAACAACCATATCAGCTTGCGCACAGGAAAGGATGACTATGAATCGATCACTGTATCTGGTGTCATCTACCATGCTCTGGGGACTTCCTCCGGAGAAGTGGTTTCAGATCACCGAAGAAGAAGGACTGGCAGGCATTGAGGTGTGGGCGCAGCAGCTGGAATCGCAGAAGATCTCCGCGGAAACGGTGCGGCGGCTGGCGCTGCAGCACGGCGCGGCGCTCACGGTGCACAGCTACAGCTGGGACATGAATCTCATCTCGCTCTCCCGCTCCATGCGGGAAGCGGCGGAAGCGCTCACTAAGAAAGGGATCGCGCTGGCGTCGTATCTCCATGCGCCGCACGTGACGATCCATCCCGGACGGGACGGCCTCGCCCTGCCCGGCACGGATTTTGAGGAACTGATGGCGTATTCCATGCGGTCCCTCGCACGGTACGCCGCCGAAGAAGGCACGCGGGCCTCCTTCGAGATCATGGAAAAGATCCCGAAGGAACGGTTCACCACGCCGGAGGCGGCCCGCCGGGCGGAAGCGCTGGCCGCGGCCGGTCCTCTGTGGAGCTACACGGAGGACACGGCGCACTGCGACAGCGAGGAGGAAATTTTCCACATCGCGGAATACCTCGGGGGAAGCCTCGCGGAATTTCATGTAAGCAATAAAAAGGGAACGGTCCGCCACATCGGCGATGTGGAAAACGGGGACCTGAATCTCCCGGCAGTCACGGCCCGGCTCGAGGGCTACGGCCTCCCCATGATCCTGGAGGGCTTTGATCCGTCCATGAAGGCGGAACGGCTGCATCGTACACTGCGCTGGCTGGACGGCGCGGAAGAAAGGAATGGAAACAAATGAACCGAATGAAAAAAGGAATGATTCTCGCCTGCTGCGCCGCAGCGGCTGTACTGTTCGCCGGATGCGGCAGCAGCGCGGACAAATCCGCGGCCGGAGAGGCTCCGAAGGGAGAGATCAATCTGTACACCTCCCAGCCGGAAGCGGATGCGCAGAAGCTCGTGGCGGCGTTCAATCAGAAATATCCTGACGTGAAGGTGAAGGTGTTCCGTTCCGGTACGGAAGAGGTGGTCAGCAAGATCATGGCGGAAAAGAAGATGGGCCAGGTCCAGGCGGACGTGCTCCTCGTATCCGATGCGGCCACCTTTGAACAGCTGAAGCAGCAGGCCATCCTCGACAACTACGAATCGCCGGAAATGCAGAACATCCCCGCGGAGCTGGTGGACAAGGACCACACCTACGCCGGCACGAAGGTCATCGCCACGGGCATCATCTACAATACGGATCTGGTGAAGGAGGCGCCGCAGTCCTTCATGGACCTCACGAAGCCCGCCTATAAGGACATGGGCATCATGCCGAGCCCGCTCTATTCCGGCGCGGCGGCCTACAATCTGTCGGTCATCACCCGCACGCCGTCTCTGGGCTGGGATTTCTACAAGGGCCTGAAAGCCAACGGCATGGCCGTGGACAAGGGCAACGGCGGCATCCTGAAGGCAGTGAGCGAAGGCAATAAGGGCACGGGCATCGTGGTGGACTACATGGTGGCCCGCGCGGCAGCCAAGGGCGCTCCGGTAAAATTCGTCTATCCGGCGGAAGGGGCTCCGGTCATCACGGAACCGATCGGCGTCGTGAAGGGCGCGGCCAATGAAAATCTGGCGAAGCTCTTCGAGGACTTCGTGCTCTCCGAGGAAGGGCAGAAGCTGACGGTGGAAATCGGCTACACGCCGATCCGCAAGGGCATGAAGGCGCCGGAAGGACTGAAATCCATCGACGAGATCAAGATCATCGGCGGGGATATCGCAGAGCTCGTTGCAGGCAGAGAGGCTGACAAGAAGGCCTTCACGGACCTCTTCCAGAGCGGCAACTGATGGAAGCCTTACTTCACAGAACACGGGCGCTGCGGATCTCCCGGAGCGGACTGCTTTTCACCGTGCTGGCGGCGGTCTTCTTCGTATTCCCTCTGATCCGGCTGGTGCTGCTGTCCCTCACGGCAGAGGACGGCACGCTGTCGGCGGCGCAGTATGAGGCGCTCCTGCAGGACCCCCGCGCAGGCGCAGGCATCGCCAATACCATCGGCATTTCCGTCTCGGCGGCGCTGCTGTCCGCACTGTGCGGTACGGTGACAGCCTTCCTGACGGTGTATACGAATATCCGTTATAAAACACTCATTGAAGGGCTGGTATTCCTGCCCTTCGTCATTCCCGCCTATGTGATGACCATTTCCTGGACGGGGCTGACCGCCGCCGGGGGCGCTCTGACGCAGCTCCTGCAGGCAGCGGGCCTGCCGCCCCTTGACCTGTATACCCGGGGCGGCATCATCGCCATGCTGGGCATCTGCCATATGTCGGTGGTGCACGTCACGGTGAGCCACCGCCTGAAAAAGATCTCCGAGGAAGTGGACTGGGCGGCGCGCGTCTCCGGATGCCCGCCGTGGAAGACGATCCGCCGGGTGGACCTGCCCATGGCGGCGCCGGCCATCGCCAGCGGCACCGTGCTGGCTTTTCTGGCCGACGTGGACAATTTCGCCGTGCCGGCTTTTCTGGGGATCTCCTCGAATATCCCCGTGCTCAGCACCTACATCTATGAGAAGGTCATCAGCTTCGGCCCCGATTCCTTTGCATACGGCGCAGTGCTCTCGGTGGTACTCTCCGTGATCGCCCTCACGGGGACCCTGCTGGCGGCCCGCCTCGGCGGCCGCAGGGACGGCGGCGAAGGGGGCCGCGCCCATTCGGAGGCGCGCATCGTCTTTTCGCCGGCTGTCCGCTTCGTGGTGGAGCATCTCACCGCAGGGGCGCTCATTTTCTTCAGCGTGGTGCCCTTCTTCTACATGGCTGTCAGCGCCCTGCTGAAGACCTTCAATTTCTCCCTCCGTCCGGAGGATATGACGCTGGACAATTACCGCTTCGTCTTCACCAATGACGGCATCCGCGAAGCGGCGCTGAACAGCCTCTTCCTGGCGGGCATGGGCACCATCGTGTGCCTCGTGCTCGGCACCATCGCGGCGTACGGCATCGTCCGCCGGGGCAGCCGGGCAGCGGCCTTCCTCGAGGGCTGCGCGTCCATGACCTATTCCGTGCCGGGCATCGTCCTCGCCCTGGCGCTCATTTTCTACTGGAGCCAGCCGGTCCCGGGTATGACCACCGGCCTGTACGGCTCGTATACCATCCTGATCCTGGGCTATGCCTCCCGCTATATGATCGTACAGATCAAGAACAGCGCGTCCGCCATGGTGTCCATGAGCGCCGCCGCGGAGGATGCGGCCCTCGTATCGGGGAGCCCCTTCCTGCGGATGTGGGTGAAGATCATCATTCCCCAGCTGGCTGCACCGGCGCTGGCAGGGTCCTTCTTCATCTTCCTGTCCGCCTTTACGGAGCTCACCATGTCCTCGGTCATGTCGTCCGCTTCGACGAAGACCATCGGCTTGGCCATATTCAACCTCCAGCAGGCCGGCGACTACAGTCTGGCTGCGGCGGTGTCCTCTGTGATTCTGGCGGTGATGCTTCTCTGCTGCGCCGTCCGGCTCGTGTATAAGAAAGCAAGGAGATCTGTATGAGTCTTGTGATCGATCATATTTCCATGTCGTACGGAAAGACGGCGGTTCTGCATGATATTTCCGCCGAGATCGGCAAGGGGGAATTCCTGTCGATCCTGGGCCATTCCGGCTGCGGCAAGACCACGCTCCTGAAGATCATCGGGGGCTTCATGAAACCCACCGGGGGCCGCATCCTCATGGACGGCACGCTCTATTCCGACCCGTCCCGGTCGCTTCCGCCGGAAAAGCGGGACATGGGCATGGTCTTCCAGTCCTTCGCGCTGTGGCCCCATATGACCGTGCGGCAGCACGTGGAATTTCCGCTCCAGTGCCGGAACAAGGACCTGTCCGCGGCGGAGAAAGAGAAGCGCATCGCCCATGCGCTGGAGGCGACAGGCCTGAACGGGCTGGAGGACCGCTATCCGGACGAGCTCTCCGGCGGCCAGAAGCAGCGCGTGTCCCTCGCCCGGGCCATCGTGTCCGGCCCGTCGCTGCTCCTCATGGATGAACCGCTGTCCGCACTGGACGCGGACCTGCGCATTTCCATGCGGAAGGAGATCAGCCGCATCCACCGCCTCACGGGCACCACGGTGATCTTCGTCACCCACGATCAGGGAGAGGCGCTGTCCCTGTCGGACCGCATCATGGTTCTCAACGGCGGGCGCATCGAACAGCTCGGCACGCCGCAGGACATCTATCTGCGGCCGGCCACGAAGTTCATCGCCTCCTTCATCGGGCGGTGCAATTTCGTGAAGGGCGACTGGAACGGAGACACCTTCCGCGCCGGCGAAGGGAGCTTCGTCTTCCAGGGCGCTCCCGTGGCGGACGTGTTCCACCGGGATCACGTATGCCCGATCCGTCCGGAGCAGTTCCGCCTCGCAGAGGACGGGAGCGGACTCCCCGGCGTCATCCGGGAGAAGCAGTACAACGGCCGGGAGATCCATTACGCCGTGTCCTGCCAGGATGACCTGTTCAGCGTGTACACGTCGGCTGCGGAAAATTACGCCATCGGAGACGAGGTGTATCTGCAATGCCGCTGAAGCCGCTGTTTGACCTGCACACCCACACCGTGGCGAGCGGCCACGCCTATGGCACGCTGCAGGAAAATCTGCGCGCCGCCCGCGAGCAGGGCCTGCTCGCACTGGGCACGTCCGACCACAGCCCGGGCATGCCCGGCGGCACGGACCGCACCTTCTTTGAAAATTACCGCATCCTGCCGCGGGAGGTCTTCGGCGTGCGCCTGCTCCGCGGGATGGAGGCGAATATCACCGATTACGATGGCTCCATCGACGGGGGCACCGTGACGGAGGAAATGGACTACGTCATCGCCAGCCTCCATTCCCACTGCATCCGCCCCGGCTCCGAGGAGGAGAATACCCGCGCGGTGATCGGCGCCATGAAGCATCCCTGTGTGAAGATCATCGGCCATCCCGACGACGGCCGGTACCCGCTGGATCTGGACCGCGTGGCGGAGGCCGCCCGGGACTTCGGCGTGGCGCTGGAGATCAATAACAGCTCGCTCCGCCCGTCGTGCCGCCGCCTGAACGGCGCCTCGCTGGTGCGCCGGCTGGCGCGGACGATTGCCGAAAAGGGTGCGCTGGCCGTCATGGGAAGCGACGCCCATATCTGGTGCGACGTGGGCCGCTTTGCCGAAGCGGAGGCCGTACTGGAGGAGACGGACTTCCCGGAGGCGCAGCTGCTGAATCTCCGCATGGAAGGACTGGACTTCCTGCTGCGGAAGCGGGAAAAATAAATCATTATATAAAATACAAAAAGACCGTCCCTGAAGGGACGGTTTTTCCGTGCACGAAAAAAGACCCCGAAAGGGGTCTTCCTTTTTATCTGTCTCTGTCCCGATCCCGGCAGAGGCCGCGGTCGCAGTTTCTGAGGAATCCGAGGAGGTGTTCGATCTCCGGGGAGGAATTCAGTTCCTGCTCGATCTGCGCGATGGCGTCGACCAGCTTGAGACCGTTGCGGAAGATGATGCGGTATGCCTTTTTCAGGTCGCGCCGCACTTCGGGAGCGACGCCGTTTCTGGAGAGGCCGATGACATTGAGACCCACCGCGTGGGCCGGATTGCCGTCAACGATGCAGAAGGGGCACACGTCCTGCACGATCTTGGACATGCCGCCCACCATGCTGCCCCGGCCGACCTTGACGAACTGGTGGATGCCCGTCATGCCGCCGATGACCGCGCGGTCTTCGATGGTGACGTGTCCGGCCAGTCCGGAATAGCCCGACATGACGACGTGGCTGCCCACATTGCAGTTGTGGGCGATGTGGACATAGGCCTGCAGCATGGTGTGCGAGCCGATGCGGGTCTCGCAGTTTTCGCCGGTCGCGCGGTGGATGGTGACGCATTCCCGGATCAGATTGCCGTCGCCCAGGACGACCGTGCTGTATTCGTCGTGGAATTTCAGATCCTGCGGGTCTTCGCCGATGACGGCGCCGGGATAGATGTGATTGCCCCGGCCCATGCGCACGTTTTTCGCGATGACCACGTTCGGGCCGATCACAGTGCCTTCGCCGATTTCACAATTGGGGCCAATGACCGCGGACGGTCCGATGATGACATTTTTGTGAATGACGGCGGACGGATCTATGACGGCGGTGGGATGGATCTGCGGTTCCATCTCTTTTACGATTTCTAATTCCATAATCCTTGCTCCTCCGTAATGGACGCATCTCCGGATGAGGTGCTTTTTTCTTATTTATATAATCCGGGGCGCGCTCTTTTTTTGAAACTGCCGGGAGTGGAGATACAGGCGGATATGCGGCGGTTTTCACCGGTATGCGCCCGTATTCTTTCCCGTTCAGCCTATTTTATTCTTTTTTCAGGTTTTCTTTCGGATCGGCAAGATAGAAGAGGAAATCCGCCTCTGCTTTGAGAACGCCGTTGCAGGTGGCTTCACAGTGGACTTTGCCCATGCGGCCGATGATCTTCTTGATGTCCGCGCGGGTGACGAGGACGTCGCCGGGGGTGACGGGAGAACGGAAACGGACTTTGTCCATGCCCGTGAAGAAGGGGAGGAGGCCTCTGTTTTCTTCAGGATACTGTAAGGCGATGCCGCCGACCTGCGCCATGGCTTCGCAGATGAGCGCGCCCGGCATGATGGGCTTTTCCGGGAAGTGGCCCTGGAAGAAAGGCTCATTCGTGGTGACGCACTTGATGCCCACGGCGTATTTCAGCGGGTCCAGTTCGGTGATGCGGTCAATGAGAAGCATCGGGTAGCGGTGGGGGAGAATCTCCTTGATCTGATTGATGTCGAGTTCCATAATAATTCCTCCTTTGGTATGTATGAAAGATTCAGTCCTGCTGTGTCCTGAGCGCGAGGAGCTGCGCGGAGAGCTCGCCGTTCAGTTTGTGGCTGCCCATGACGGCGATGATGTGCGCGTGGAGCGGGCCGATGAGGGAAATGTCGCCGAGGATGTCGAGGATCTTGTGGCGGACGAGCTCATCGGGCCAGCGCGGCACGGAGAGGCACCCGTCTTCAGAATAGACGACGGCGTTTTCCGTGGTGCCGCCTTTGCCGAGGCCCATGCGGCGCATTTCTTCGAGCTCCCATGTGAAGCCGATGGTCCGGGCGGAGCCGATCTCCGCTTCAAAGGTATCCGGCGTCACTTCGATGTCCATGACCTGCGTGCCCAGAAGGGGATGCGGATTCATGGAGGTGTAGGTGATGCGGAGGCCGTCATAAGGGAGAGCGGCGATGAATTTCTTCCCTTCGTAAGCAGCGATGCTCCGGGGAAGGGTGAGAACGGCTGCCGGCGCGTCCTGTTCCATAATGCCCGCTTCGCGGATCATGGCGATGAAGACGCGGCCGCTGCCGTCGCCCACAGGGGGCTCGGGCATATTCATCTCGATGACGCAGTTGTCGATGTGCATGCCGTACAGGGCGGCAAGGACGTGCTCCACCGTGAAGACGCGGGCGTCCCCCTTTGCGAGGGTCGTGGCGCGGTTCGTGCCCGTGATGAAGTCCGGATTCGCCGGGATCTCCGGGGCGCCGGGAAGATCAGCGCGGCGGAAAAGGATCCCCGTGCCGGACGCTGCCGGGCGGAGAGTCATTTTTACGGGAAGCCCGGAATGAAGTCCTATGCCTTCATAGGAGACGGGCTTTCCGATGGTATGCTGCTTTCTTTCCAATGTGCGGCTCCTTTCAGAGCAATGTTTACATACACCATCATTGTACCTTCTTTTTATTGGCGGCGCAAATTTTTAAGCAACTTAAACATGAGAGGAAATTTTCGGGAAGCCGTTTTTGTGAAACGGGAAATGAATGAGCGCCGCTTTTGCGGAAAGCACCGGAAATTTTCCGGCCGAAACAGGCGGGCCGGGGATTTCGTTTCTCCCTATAAGGATTTTTTATGGGCCCGCCCCAACGGGGTCATGCTATAATAAAAATAAATCGATCTGTAAAAATCATAAGAAGAAATGGAGGAGAGACAGATGGACGAGATCATGAAGCGGGGGAACACGCGGAAATTTAAAGACGGCGGCGACGCGCCGGTGAGCGAAGAGCAGGTGGAGAAGCTGCTCCGCGCGGCCATGCAGGCGCGGACGGCGGGCAATCAGACGCCGTGGCAGTTCATCGTCGTGCGGAGCGAGGTGCTCATCAAGGCGCTGGCCCACAACAGCATGACTGCCGGGCCGATCCGCAAAGCGCCGGTGGTGCTGCTGCTCCTTTCCGATACGCGGGGCGTGACATTCCCCGAGAGCTGCCCCATGGACATGGCGGCGGCGGCGGAGAATATCCTCATCGAGGCGGAGCATCTGGGGCTGGGCACGCAGTGGATCAGCGTCTATCCCCATGAAGACCGCATCCGCCAGATCCGGAGCCTCTTCGATTTGCCCCTGGAAGTGACGCCGTTCTGCCTGATCCCCGTGGGCTATCCCGCGGACCGTCCCATCCGGCTGAACCGCTACGACAAGTCCCGCGTGCATTACGATACGTTCTGACCGCGGCCCTGCCGGAAGAGTGAGAGCACATAAAAAAGCGCCCCTTTTTGTGAAGGGCGCTTTTTTGCGCGCTATTTCGTGCCGAAGATGCGGTCGCCCGCGTCGCCGAGGCCGGGAATGATGTACTTGTTTTCGTCCAGCCGTTCGTCGAGGGCGGCGGTGTAGACATCCACATCGGGGTGTTCCTTCTCCACGCGGGCGGCGCCTTCCGGCGCGGCGAGGAGGGAGAGGAAAATGATCTTCTCCGCGCCGTGCTTTTTGAGCAGGGAAATGGCGGCGCAGGCGCTCCCGCCGGTGGCGAGCATGGGATCGATGAGAATGAAAACGCGTCCCGCGGCGTCGGGGAGCTTGCAGTAGTATTCCACGGGTTCGTGGGTGACGGGGTCGCGGTAGAGACCGATGACGCCCACCCGCGCGGAGGGAATGAGCTCGAGCAGGCCGTCCTCCATACCGAAGCCCGCCCGGAGGATGGGGACGATGACGGGCTTTTTCCCGGCGAGCCGCTTTCCTGCGGCGCGGCAGAGCGGCGTCTCGATCTCCAGGTCTTCCAGCGGAAGATCTCTGGTGATCTCGTACCCCATGAGGAGCGTGATCTCCCGGAGCAGGCGGCGGAATTCGCCGGAACTTGTTTCTTTCCGGCGCATGATGGTGAGCTTGTGCTGCACGAGCGGATGAGAAATGATGTGAAGCGGCATGGTGATGACCTCCTTGCGTACCGTATTTTCTTTATCTTAGCACAGGAGCGGACGCTCTGCCGGTTGACTTGCGGGAACGGGAAATATATAGTAAAAAAGTAATCCATTTCTCAGATACAGGAGGGACAGATATGATGAAGAAAAAGATCGCGGCTCTCGCGGCGGCGGGGATCCTCGCGGCGGCGCTCGCCGGATGCGGCGGCGGTTCCGATTCGGGTTCGAAGATCCCGAAGGACATGCTCGTCGTGGGCATCGCCACGGATGTGGCCAGCATCGATCCGGCGGTAGCCATGGAGAACTGGCAGGTGCCGTACTACTGCTATGAACGGCTCGTGCAGTACAAGACCGTGGACGGAAAGCCCAGCACGGAAGTAGAGGGCTCTCTCGCCCAGTCCTGGACAGTCTCCGACGACGGACTGACGTGGACCTTCAAGATCGCGCCGGGGCACAAATTCTCCGACGGCACGGATGTGGACGCGCAGGCGGTGAAATTCTCCTTTGACCGGGTGAAGGCCGTGAAGAAAGGCCCGTCGGACTATTTCAAACTGGTGGAATCGGTGGAAGCGCCCGATAAGGACACCGTGGTCATCCGCCTGTCCCGCCCCTTCGCGCCGTTCCTTCAGACGCTCGCCGTGGACAGCGGAAACATCGTGAATCCGAAGGTCATGGAACATGAAAAAGACGGCGACTATGCTTCCGGCTGGCTCGCCAACCATTCCGCAGGTTCCGGCCCCTTCCAGATCGCCGAATTCAATCAGGGCCAGAGCATCAAGCTCGTGCAGAATGAGCATTACTCCGGCAAAAAGCCCGCCCTCAAAGCAGTGACTTTCCAGATCATCAAAGATCCCTCTGCGCAGCGCCTCCAGCTGGAGAAGGGCGACCTGGACATCGCCGCGGGCATCCCCATGAATCAGCTGGAAGAACTGAAAAAGAACAAGGACATCACCATCCACGAAGCGCCGGGCATGCTCTGCAGCGTGATCTATCTGAACAATAAGAAAGCGCCGCTGGACAATGTGAAATTCCGCCAGGCCCTCTCTTATGCCGTGGATTATCAGGGCGTCATCGAAGGGGCCGTGAAGGGCCACGGCGAGCAGCTTACCACGCCGGTGCCGAAGGGTATGTGGGGACGCGACGACAACGCCGCTGGCTACACTTACGACGTGAACAAGGCGAAAGAGCTCCTCTCCCAGTCGGGCGTACCGGCGGGCACGCAGCTCACCCTCCTCTACTCGGACAATCAGGCCTTCAATGAGACCCAGGCTCTCATTCTCCAGAACAACTTCAAGGCCATCGGCATCGATCTCAAACTGGAAAAGACGGCGTGGCCCACCTTCCGCGAACGGGTGGATGTGGGCGACTTCGAGCTCGGCATGGGCACGTGGAGCCCGGACTACGCCGATCCGCAGAACTACATGAGCTACTGGTTCGATTCGGGCTACTTCGGCCTCGCGGGGAACCGTTCCTTCTACAGCAATCCCCAGGTAGACGCGCTCCTCCGGGAAGCGGAATCCACCAGCGACCACCAGCGCCGTATCGATCTCTACCAGCAGGCGCAGCAGCTCGTCCTGGCCGACGCGCCGTACCTCTTCCTCTTCCAGACGAACGCCATGATCCCCACGCGGGCCAACGTGAAAGGTTTCGTCTACAATCCCATGCTGGACAATATGTACAATTTCCCCGACATCAGCAAAGAATAAACGCAGCAAAAAAGCCGCTCCGAAAGGGGCGGCTTTTTTACGGAAAGTGAAATTTTCCGTAAGGCGGCCCGATCTCCGCGGATGTGGTATAATAAGATGAATTTTTATTTTATTTTTTCTTATTTTTTACAAACCTGAAAAACAGGAGGTCAGGGAATGGATGTAATGGGTATTCTTCTTTACCTGGACGACGTGCTGTATTATCCGATACTGGTCGTCGTGCTGGTGGCGGCGGGGCTGTACTTCACGGTGAGGACCGGTCTGATGCAGATCCGCCTTTTCCCGGAATGCTTCCGGGTGCTTCTTGAGAAGCCGGAAGGCGGCGAGGTATCGTCTTTCCAGGCGCTGATGGTCTCTACGGCGTCCCGCGTGGGCACGGGGAACATCATCGGCATTTCCACGGCGATCTGCCTGGGCGGCCCGGGGGCGGTCTTCTGGATGTGGGCCATCGCCCTCATCGGCGGCTCCACGGCGTTCATCGAATCGACGCTGGCGCAGGTCTTCAAGCGCCGGTCGAAACTGGGCCTCTCCTACGGCGGCCCGGCGTACTACATCGAGAGCGCGCTCCACAACCGGTTCCTGGCGTGCGTCTTCGCCGTCTTCCTCATCCTCACCTACGCGGGGGGCTTCAATATGCTCTGCGCGTACAATCTCCAGTCCACTTTCGCGGCGTACAGCTTCTATGACGCGTCCACCACGCCGTGGGTCCTCGGCGCGCTTCAGGCGGTGCTCGTGGCGTACTGCATCCTCGGCGGCGGCCGCCGCATCATGAAGGTCACCGCCGTCATGGTGCCGGTGATGGGCGTCATCTACATCCTCGCGGCTGTCGTGACGATCTTCATGAACATCGGCTACCTGCCTCATGTGCTGGGCATGATCTTCTCCGACGCGTTCAACTTCGAAGCCATCCTGGGCGGCGTGGGCGGCTCCTGCCTCATGTACGGCGTGAAGCGCGGCCTCTTCTCGAACGAAGCCGGTATCGGCTCGGCGCCGAACGCGGCGGCTTCCGCGGACGTGTCCCATCCGGTGAAACAGGGCCTCGTGCAGATGTTCTCCGTCTTCCTGGATACCTTCCTCGTGTGCTCCGCCACGGCTTTCATGTGCCTCATGTCCGGCGTGGACATCACGAAGGAAGCAGCCGGCGCTCCCTATGTACAGAGCGCGGTGACCACCGTTTTCGGCGAATTCGGGCCGGTGCTCATCACGGTATCCATGATCCTCTTCGCTTTCTCCACGCTCATCGGCAACCTGTACTATGTGGACAATAACGTGTCCTTCCTTCATCACGGCGAACCGGGGAAAGATTTCATGACGGTATTCCGCCTCTTCTGCGCGTTCGTCGTTTTCGTCGGCGCGGGCCTCACCATGGACGCGGCCTGGGCCATCGCGGATATCCTCATGGCTTTCATGGCGCTCATCAATATCCCGTCCATCCTGATCCTCGGCAACATCGCGATCCAGGCGATGAAGGACTACGAAGCGCAGCGCCGGGAAGGAAAGAACCCCGTCTTCCGCGCGAAGAATATCAAGGGGCTCGACGCATCCCGCCTCGATTTCTGGAAAGACTGATCATTCAGCAGATTCCCTGCCTGCAAAGGCGGGGAATTTTTTTGCGCCCGAAAACATAAATCAAGGAAGATATACATATATAGTAAAAATTAGAGAATGCCAATATAAAAGAAATAGAAATCTCATGAAAGGAAATAAAAATCATTTCCATTTATTTATTTACAGATAAAACATAAACTTGATGCTATAACAAAGACGCAATATATCTGTGGAAGAATGATTTATAACATACATGTAAAATAAACGATACAATAAATGATATATTCTCGTTGAAAATTTAATTTCCGATGATATAATAATTTTCGGAAGCCGCCGCAGAGCAAACTGCGCGGCAGAACAATGCCATATCGTACTTGGCAGGAGTTTTTTTAAAGGAGGTCATTTTTATGGCAAAACCGTTGGAAGGCGTCGTCGTCCTGGATCTTTCCAGAGTGCTCGCAGCTCCGTATACCGGCATGATCCTTGCGGATATGGGCGCAGACGTCATTAAGATCGAAAGACCCGGCAAGGGTGATGATTCCCGCGCGTACGGCCCGTTCAAGAACGGCGAAAGCGTTTACTACATGAGCCTGAACCGCGGCAAGCGCTCCATGACGCTCAATATGAAGTCCGAAGAAGGCAAGCAGATCCTGAAAGACCTGGTCAAAGAAGCCGACGTGCTGGTGGAAAATTTCCGCGGCGGCACGATGGACAAGCTCGGCCTCGGCTACGACGTGCTGAAAGAGATCAATCCGCGCCTCATCTACTCCGCGTGCACCGGTTTCGGCATGACCGGCCCGTACAAATTTGACCCCGCTTACGACGTCATCGTCCAGGGCATGGGCGGCATCATGTCCATCACCGGACAGGAAGGCGGCGAACCGACGAAGGTCGGCGCTTCCATCGGCGACATCACCGCAGGCATCTTCTCCGCCGTGGGCATCATGATGGCTCTCTACGCCCGTGAAAAGACCGGCAAAGGCCAGCTCGTGGACGTATCCATGCTGGACTGCCAGGTGGCGATCCTGGAAAACGCCATCGCCCGCTACATGAACGCCGGCGTATCCCCGAAGCCGATCGGCAACCGCCACGCGTCCATCACGCCTTTCCAGTCCCTCAAGACCTCCGACGGCTACGTCATCATCGCGGTCGGCAATGACACCCTGTGGCAGAAATTCTGCGGCCTCATCGACCGTCCTGACCTCGCCGCGGATCCGCGCTTCACCACGAACCCGCTCCGCACGGAAAATGTAAAAGTCCTCGGCGAAGAACTGACGAAGACTTTCGTCACGAAGACCATGGACGAATGGCTCCACATCCTCAAGGAAGGCGGCATCCCCGTCGGCCCGATCAACGATGTGGAACGCGTCATCAAAGACCCCGCCGTCATCGCCCGCGACATGATCGTCACCACCCATCATCCGGTGGCAGGCGACGTGGAAATGGCCGGCGTGCCGATTAAACTGTCCGACACCCCCGGCTCCGTTGACGGCCCGGCTCCGACTCTCGGCCAGCACACCCGTGAGATCCTCAAGGAAAAACTCAATATGGACGATGCCCTCATCGACCAGCTTTACGCAGACAAGACTCTGTAATTTCTGATTCATTTGCCGCAGCGTCTTTTTGCAGTACACCGTTTCTTCGGAAGCGGTGTATTTTTTTGCGGAGAATTTTCGGATTTTGAAAATTTCTTCTTGACAACCTTTGGGAAGTTTGCTATATTAGCAACATCAAATTACAAAAAGCCATGACGGAAAAAAGTACGTATGTCTGAGCTGTGCAGAGAGCCGGTGGGTGGTGAAAACCGGCGGGCAGGAGATGCGGAAGTTCTTTCCCGAGCTGCTCTGCTGAACTTTCAAGTAGGCAGGGCCGGGCCGATCGACGTTACACGATCAGAAAGTTGATTTGAAGTCAAGCAGGGTGGTACCGCGGATAGATTCGTCCCTCATGGTACTGCTTTTTTTATTGCTTCAGGTAACTTGGGTGGTACCGCGATGAGTTCCCGTCGTCCCTTGCGAAGGTGTGCAGCAGCATGCCGGGCAGGGGACATTTTTTATGGGAGAAAAGAAAAGGAGATGGACAACATGAAAAACTGGAAACACTGCGCAGCAGCCGCCCTTCTCGCGGCGAGCCTTACCGTCGGCGCGATGGGCGCGGCGGAAGCGGCCCATCTGGAAGATATCGCGGCGCGCGGCACCATCCGCATCGGCACCACCGGCGACTACCGCCCCATGTCATACCTCGATCAGGCGACGGGACAGTATGAAGGATTCGACGCGGCGCTGGCGCAGAAGATCGCCGATTCCCTCCATGTGAAAGTGGAATACGTGCCCACCACATGGAAGACCCTCGCGGCGGATACGCAGGCCGGGAAATTCGACATCGCCATCTGCGGCATCACCCGCACCTACGACCGGGCGCGCACCATGGAAATGTCCGACGGCTACCTCGTATTCGGCAAGACCATCCTCTGCCGGGACGGGGACGCGGCGAAATATCAGACCCTCGCCGATATGAACAAACCGGAAGTGCGGGTCATGGTCAATCCGGGCGGAACGAATGAAAAATTCGCTCACGACTACCTGCCGAACGCGACGATCCTCGTGCATGAACAGAACGCGGAGATCCCCGGCCTCGTAGCCGAAGGCAAAGCGGACATCATGATCACCGAGACCATGGAAGCCATCCGTTACGAAAAACTGGACAGCCGCCTCGCGGCGCCCCTGGCAAAAGCGCCTTTCACGAAGAACCGCTTCGGCGTGCTCATGGCCAAAGGCGATCAGGAACTTCTGAATTACATCAACTTCGTCCTGGCGGAACTCACCATGAACGGCACCATGGATGAAATGGAAAATACCTATATCAAATAATTAATCGGAGGGATATGGAATGAAAAAGTGGATGAAGTATACGGCAGCAGCAATTCTGGCGGCAGCGGCGGTCACGGGGATCGCGGGATGCGGCGGCAGCGATAAGAAAGACGCGGCAGCAGGCGCGAAGACGAAAGTCGCCGTAGTGCAGCTCATGCAGCACGGCTCGCTCGACGCGGCGAACAAAGGCTTTATGGACGCGCTCGCCGAGAACGGCTGGGGCCCGGACAAGATCGAAGTGGATCAGCAGAACGCCCAGGGCGATCAGTCCAATCTGAAATCCATCACCGCCCGCTTCAAATCCGCTGACCCGGCTCTCATCTGCGCCATCGGTACACCGGCGGCCCAGTCCGTAGCCAATGAAATGACGAAGACCCCCATCGTGGGCATCGCCATCACCGACTACGTGCAGGCAAAACTGGTCAAATCCAACGACGCGCCCGGCACGAACGTCACCGGCGCGAGCGACATGAATCCCGTCTCCGCGCAGATCGATCTCGCCATGAAGCTCATCCCGAACGCGAAGACCGCGGGCCTCCTCTACTGCTCCAGCGAAATGAACAGCGAAGTGCAGGCGAACGAAATGAAAGCCTACGCGGAAAGCAAAGGCCTCGCCGTCGAGACCCGCACCATTTCCAGCGTGAACGACATTCAGCAGGCGGCGGAATCCCTCGCGGGAAGCATCGATTTCCTCTATATTCCCACGGATAACGTCATCGCCTCCTCCGTGCCGACCCTCACGAAAGTGACCGACGCGGCGAAGATCCCCGTATTCGCGGCGTATGAACAGGCGGAAAAAGAAGGGGCCCTCGCGGCGGTCTCCGTCGACTATTACCGCCTCGGCAAACAGGCCGGCGCCATGGCGGCGAAGATCCTCTCCGGCAAGGCAAAGCCGGAAACGATGCCCATCGAGACCCAGAAAGACCTCATCGTGGTCATCAATAAGAAGAGCGCCGAAAATCTGGGCATCACCATTCCCGAAGACGTGGCAAAGACCGCGAAGATTCAGTAATCATACGCAAGTAAGAGGCGGAGCCGCAGGCTCGGTGCCGGGCCCCGCCCTTTTTATACCCAAAATCAGACAGAAAAACATTCCTTGAGATATCGAAGGAGAACGGGAGGATAGAAAATGGAAGCATGGAAGAAGTACACGGCAGCAGCAGTGATGGCGGCAGCGGCGCTCATGGCGTACGGCTGCGGCAGCGCGGGAGAAAAGAAGGCAGAGACCGGCGGGAAAAAGCAGGTCGCCGTCATCCAGATCATGCAGCACGGGTCGCTCGACGCGGCGAACAAAGGCGTCATCGACAGGCTGGCGGAGCGGGGCTACACAGCGGACAAGATCGCGGTAGATCAGCAGAATGCGCAGGGCGATCAGTCCAATCTGAAAAACATCGCGTCCCGCTTCAAACACGCCCGTCCCGATGTGATCATCGCCATCTCCACACCGGCGGCGCAGTCCGTGGCCAATGAGATTCGGGACATTCCCATCGTCGGCGTGGCCATCACCGATTTCGAGACGGCGAAGCTCGTCAAATCCAACGAAAAGCCCGGCACGAACGTGACCGGCGCGAACGACCGGGGCCCCGTGGAAGAACAGGTGGAAATGGGCATGAAATTCGTGCCCGGCGCGAAGCGCATGGGTCTCATGTACTGCGCGAGCGAAGTGAACAGCGAGATCCAGGCGGAACAGGCCCGGAAAAAAGCGGCTGAACTCGGCCTCGAAGTGGTGGAAGCCACCGTGGCGAACGTGAATGACATCCAGCAGGCGGCGGAATCCATCGCAGGCGATGTGGACTATATCTACGTGCCCACGGACAACGTCATCGCCTCCTCCATTCCGACGCTCGTGAAAGTGACCAATGAAGCGAAAGTGCCCGTCTTCGTCGGCGCGGACAGCATGGCCAGAGACGGCGCCCTCGGCTCCATCTCCGTCGATTTCTATAAGACCGGCCTTCAGGCGGGCGACATGGCGGCGGACATCCTCGACGGCAAAGGCAAGCCGGAAACGATGCCCGTACAGGATCCGAAAGACCTCACGGTCATCATCAATAAGACAAACGCCGAAATTCTCGGCATCCAGATCCCCGAAGAATACAAAGACGCCGTCCTCGTGGACTGACGGGAAACTCAATAAAAGCGCTCCTTACGGGGGCGCTTTTTGCGTGTCTGTATGCTATGCTGTAAAAAAAGGAGGGGAAAGAGATGATCGTGAGGCAGGAGCGGGAGGAAGAGTATTTAGAGACGGAAGCGGCGCTGCGGGAGGCCTTCTGGAATCGCTATGCGCCGGGCGCTTCGGAGCATTACCTGGCGCACTGCCTGCGGACGCATCCGGCGTTCGTGCCGGAGCTGGCCCTCGTTGCCGCGGAGGAGGAGCGCATCCTTGGCGCGGTGATGTGTCTGCGGACGCCGCTCCTCTGCGACGACGGCGCGCCGCGGGAGGTGCTCACTGTGGGGCCGCTCGGTGTGATCCCCTCCTGTCAGCGCCGCGGCGTGGGTGTGCGCCTTCTGGCGGAGGTCAAGGCGCGGGGAAGGCGGCTCGGATTTCCCGCGCTCTTTCTCACGGGCGATCCCGCATATTATGCGCGGCAGGGCTTTGTCCCGGCGGAGCGGTATGACGTGCGGGACGGGGAGGATTTCTATTTCGGCGGTCTCCTCGCGTGCGAGCTGGAGCCGGGGGCGCTTTCCGGCGCGGCGGGGCGGTGGCTCATGGACCCGGTCTATGAGGTGAATGAAGAAGCGGCGCGGGCCTATGACCGGCGTTTTCCGCCGAAAGAAGCGAGAGCCGGAACGGCGGCGCAGCGGCGGTTCGAACGTCTGCTGGGAGAGCTGACGGCCCGCCGCCGTCCGCACCGGCGGTGACGGATTCCGGGCAATAAAAAAAGCAGGGAAGAAATTCTTCTCTGCTTCTTTTTTATGAGAAATTATTTTACAGCGTAGAGACCGGCGGTGCCTGCTTTCAGGTTGATGAGGATGTTCTTGGTCTGGCTGTAGTGTTCGAGCATGACCTTGTGGGTCTCGCGGCCGATGCCGGACTGCTTGTATCCGCCGAAGGGAGCGCCCGCGGGGATGGCGTTGTACGTATTGACCCATACGCGGCCGGTGTGCACGCCGCGGGAAACTTTCAGGGCCGTATTCAGATTGCTCGTGAATACGCCGCCGCCCAGGCCGTATACGCTGTCGTTGGCCAGAGCGATGACTTCGTCGGCGGTCTTGAATTTCTGGATGACTACGACCGGTCCGAAGATCTCTTCCTGGCAGACGCGGAGGTCATTGCCCTTCGTGTCTTCGAGAATGGTCGGGCGGACGAAGAAGCCTTTATCGCAGCCGTTTTCGGTGTACCGTTCGCCGCCGGTGACGAGACGGCACCCCTCTTCCTGGCCGATCTGGACGTAGTTCAGGACTTTCTTCATCTGGCTTTCATAGATGACCGCGCCGAGCTGGGTCTCCGGATCGGTGGGGTCGCCCACTTTGACCGCTTCAAAAGACGCTTTCAAACGGGAGACGAATTCGTCGTAAATGCCTTCCTGAACGAAGACACGGGAGCCTGCGCAGCAGACCTGGCCCTGATTGAAGAGGATGCCCACCTGTACGCCTTCGATGGCCTGTTCGATATCGCAGTCGTCGAAGATCATGTTCGCGGACTTGCCGCCCAGTTCGAGCGTCGCCGGGATGAGCTTGTCGCATGCCGCTTTGTACACGCCGCGGCCCACTTCGGTGGAGCCGGTGAAGGCGAGCTTGTCCAGATCGGGGTGGTCGAGGAGCCACTGGCCGGACTTGGAGCCCGCGCCGGTGATGAGGTTCAGCACGCCCTTCGGGAGCACGTCCTGAATGAGACGGACCAGTTCAAGCACGGAGAGGGAGGTGTGGGAAGAGGGCTTCAGCACGATGGTGTCGCCTGCGGCGAGAGCCGGAGCGAGTTTCCACGCCGCCATGAGGAAGGGGAAATTCCACGGGATGATCTGGCCGACGACGCCGATCGGTTCGTGGAGCACGAGGGAGAGCGTATTGTCGTCGAGCATGGTCGCGGTGCCTTCGTCGGCGCGGATGCAGCCTGCGAAGTAGCGGAAATGATCCGCCGCCATGGGGATGTCCACCGTGGAGGTCTCGCGGATGGGCTTGCCGTTGTCCATCGTTTCCACGAGAGCGAGATGCGCCGCGTTCTCATCGATGATGTCGGCGATCTTGAGGAGGAGATTCTGACGTTCGATGGGGCTGGTCTTGCGGAAGCTTTCCAGCGCTCTGTGCGCCGCCTTCACTGCCGCGTCCACATCTTCCTTCGTCGCTTCCGCGCATTTCGCGAGGAGCTCGCCCGTTGCCGGATTGTGCGCTTCAAAGACCGCGCCGTCAGATGCGGGCACCCATGCGCCGTCGATAAAGAGGCCGTACTGTTCCTGAAGTTCTGCTTTTGCCATGTCGTTACTTCCTTTCGTAAAAAACGTGAAGCAAATAAGTATATACTAAATAAAGAAAAATGGTTTGCTTATTTGCATGACCTGATTATATCATGATTCATCGATAGATTCAAGTTTTTAAATCTATAAATCTGGAATAGCTTTCTTCAATGAGGAAAGAGAAATTTCCATACGCCTCTCGCGGCGGGGCGGAGATTCCTATATAATGAAAAAATACAGACGGGAGGAACCGATGGAAGAATATATCGTAAAAAAAGAAGAAGCAGGTCTGCGGGCGGATAAATTCCTCGCCGCCCGGCGGCCCGACCTGTCCCGCATCTTCCTGCTGAAGGCGATGCGCCTCAAGAAGATCCGCCGGAACGGGAAGCGCACCGAAGGGAGCGAGCGCCTCGAAGCGGGCGACGTCATTTCCTGCCGCCTCCCCGCGCCGGGAGAAGCGCCGGTGCGGACAGACGGCTTCACCGTCGTCTATGAAGATGAACACATCCTCGCGGTGAATAAAAAGCGGGGCCTCCTCTGCGAGGACAGGACGGGACGGGAGAAAAATACCCTCCTCGCGCAGGTGAACGCCTATCTCGCGGCGAAAGGGGAGCGGGCGAGCCTCTGCCACCGCATCGACTACAATACGGCAGGCCTTGTGCTCCTCGCGAAAGACGGAGAGAGCCTTTCCGCGATGGAAGCGGCCATCCGGGAGCGGCTCCCGGAGAAACGCTACCTCTGCGCGGCGGTGGGGCCGGTGCGGCCGAAGGCGGGCCGCCTCACGGGGCAGATCTTCAAAGACGCGAAGAAGAACCGGGTCTACGTGACGGACGCGCCGGTGAAAGGCTCGAAGACCGCCGTCACGGATTACCGCGTGCTCGCGGAAAAAGACGGGCTCTCCCTCGTGGAATGCACCCTCGTCACCGGGCGGACGCACCAGATCCGCAGCCAGATGGCCCACGCCGGGTGGCCCATTCTGGGCGATGAAAAATACGGCTCGAAAGCGGCGAACCAGGCCCGCGGCGAGCGGCGGCAGCTCCTTTCCGCCTGCGCGGTCACCCTTCATTTCGGAGGGAAAGGCGGCATCCTCTCCTATCTGGAAGGAAAGACCGTCACCGCTCCGGCGGATTTCAGAAAGAAATATTTCGGCAAATAAAAAAGCGCCCTTCGCGGGGCGCTTTTCGCGTGTTATTTTTTCCGACGCTTTTCGAGCTCTCCGGGGACGGCGGAGAGGAGGGCGAGGGCGGCGGAGAGGAGCCATTCTTCCGCGGTGAGGCTCGTGGTGCGGAAGGCGGCCTGCATGGAGGGAACGAGGAGGATCGCCGCCATGAGGGCCGCGCTGGCGGCGGCCGCCGCGGTGAGCCAGCGGTTCGCGAAGCCCGCGGCGGAGAGGGTGAAGGAGCGGATGAGCTGGGAGAGGGCGAGCACGGCGAAGGCCATGGTCTGGCCCGCTTCGTGGGAGCTCATGGACGCGCCTGCCCAGTAGGCGGCGGCGGTGAGGGCGGCGGTCAGGAGGCCCTGCACGGCGACGGCCCGGATGAGGGGCTTCTCGAAGAGCGTCGAGGCCCGGACGGGAGGCCGCTTCATGTTGTCCCTGTCGGCGGGGTCGCTGCCGAGGGCGAGCGCCGGGAGGGTGGCTGTGGCGAGGTTCACCCAGAGGATGTGCACGGCGAGGAGCGGCGCCGGAAGATTGAGGAGGGTCGCCGCGGCGAGGGTGGCGATCTCCGCGATGTTTCCCGTGAGGAGGAACTGGATGACTTTCTGGATATTCCGGTAGACCCGGCGGCCTTCGCTGACGGCGCTCACGATGGTGGTGAAGCGGTCGTCCAGGAGGATCATGTCCGCCGCGCCTTTGGCGACGTCTGTGCCGGTGATCCCCATGGCGACGCCGATGTCGGCGGCTTTGAGGGCAGGGGCGTCATTTACGCCGTCGCCGGTCATGGCGGCGGTCTCGCCGCAGCGGCGGAGGGATTCGATGATGCGGAGCTTGTCCGCCGGGGAGACGCGGGCGAAGACGGAGACGCGCCGCACGACGGCGTCCAGCTCCGCATCGCTCATGGCGGCGAGTTCCGCGCCGGTGAGGAGGCGGTCGCCGTCCTGCCAGATATCGAGCTCCCGCGCGACGGCGCGGGCGGTGGTGCGGTGGTCGCCGGTGATCATGACGGTGCGGATGCCCGCTTCCCGGCAGGTGCGGACGGCGGCTTTCACTTCTTTCCGCGGCGGGTCGATCATGCCGGTGAGGCCGAGGAAGGTGAGGCCGTGCTCGATGTCTTCCCCTTCTTCGGGGATGCGGGAGAGCGTTTTCCCGGCGAAGCCGAGCACGCGGAGCGCCCGTTCCGACATGGACTGAGCGAGGCGGCGGATCGCTTCTCTGTCGGCTTCCGTCATGGGGCGGATGCCGTCTGCCGTGCGGATGGAGGTGCAGAGGGCGGCGAGTTCATCTGCCGCGCCCTTGGTGAATGCCGTGAGGCGGCCGCCCATGTCGTGGACGGTGGTCATGCGCTTCCGGTCGGAGTCGAAGGGCTGCTCGAAGAGGCGGGGATGCTGATCTTCGAGGTCTTCATGGGAAATGCCGAATTTCTGCGCCAGGAAAATGAGCGCTCCTTCCGTGGGATCGCCGATGATCTCTCCGGGGCGGTCCGGATCGAGGCTGGCGTCATTGCAGAGCGCCGCCGCTTCGGCCATCTCCCGGCAGGGGGCAAGCCCGGAGGCAGCCGCTTCGCAGGGGGAGACGGTGCGCCCGGCGGCGAGATCGTCCGCGGCGGCCATTTCCGTGACGGTCATCCGGTTCAGGGTGAGGGTGCCCGTCTTGTCGCTGGCGATGACGGAGGCGCTGCCGAGGGTCTCCGCGGCGGGAAGGCGGCGGATGAGGGCGTTCTGCTTCGCCATGCGCTGCACGCTGAGCGCCATGAGGATGGTCGCCGCGGCGGGGAGCCCTTCGGGGATGATGGAAATGGCCAGGGAGATCGCCACGAGGAGCTGCTCGTGGAGCGGGCGGCCGTAGAGCATGCCTGCCGCGAAGATGAGCACGGCGACGAGCGCGCCGGCGATGGTCAGGACTTTGCCTGCGGCGGCGAGTTTTTTCTTGAGAGGCGTCTCTTCGTCTTCCTGCTCTTCGATGAGACCGGCGATGCGGCCCACTTCGGTGGCCATGCCGGCGGCGGTGACGATGCCCGCGCCGCGGCCGTAGACGACGGTGGAAGCGGCGTAGGCCATATTGACGCGGTCGGCGAGGACAGCGCTTTCGGGAAGAGGCGCTTCGTCTTTTTCCGCAGGAACGGATTCGCCGGTGAGGGAGGATTCTTCGATGCGGAGGCTGGCGGCCTCGATGAGCCTCATGTCGGCAGGCACTCTGTCGCCGTCCCGGAGGAATACGATGTCGCCGCGGACAACATCCACCGCGGGGATCACGCTCTCTTCGCCTTCCCGGAGCACCCGCGCCGTGGGAGCGGAGAGCTGCGAGAGCGCCGCCAGGGCGGCCTGCGCTTTTTTCTCCTGCACGATGCCGATGACCGCGTTGACGATGACGATGGTGCCGATGACGGCGGCTTCCGTCCATTCGCCGAGGAAGGCGGATAGGAAGGCCGCGCCGATGAGGATGAGCACCATCGGGTCGGCGAGCTGCTCTTTCAGCATGGCAGCGGCGGTCTTCGGCGGTTTTCCGCGGAGCGCGTTCGGGCCGTCACGCCGGAGGCGGGCGGCGGCTTCCGCGTCGGAAAGGCCTTCCGGGGAGGCGGCGAGGGCGGCGAAGACTTCTTCGGAAGTCATGGAATGCCAGGGCCGGGGGTGAGGTTCATGAGGGTCCATAGATGATTTCTCCTTTCAAAATGAGGGAAAAGAAGCCGAAAAACGACAAAAGGACACCGCCCGCGCGCGGGATGCGTGCAGGGGATGTCCTTCTTGTATATCTGTGAAGCTGGCGGGAGCGGTTCGGTCTCCGTCAGGGTCGTCCATAGGGCGGCGTTCCTTTCTCATCAATGCCGGATGTCCGGCGAATACTGGATTTACTATAACATAAAAAATTTTTCGGCGCAAATAAAAAATGTCGGCTCAATGCCAGCAGATGAGAAATACGCCGGTCCAGAGGCCGGAAACGGCAAGGCTTTTTTCCAGGGAAAATTCCCGCTCCGCGCAGAGATAAAGGCAGAGGAAAAAGATGCCCACCGCGGCGAGGCTCTCCGCGAAGGCGGCTGCAAACATGGCGCTCCTCCTTTCTGAACTTTTACAATGTATCATATTTCGCGGCGCCGCGCCACTTCTCCGCAGATACATAAAAAACATACACTTCAGAGCGTATTTTAGCAAAATGCATACCTGAAAGTCATTCAAATATGAGAAAAACTGTGGTATATTAAGTTCAGGTATCCCGGAAGGTAAGTCGGGATCTTATTTTGCCGGTATCTGTGAACTACGAGGTGAACGAAATGGCTGATTACAATCCTTATGAAAATATGCTGCATGTCCTGGACAAGGCGGCGGAAAAGCTCGGCATGGCGAAGAATGAATACGAATTCGTGCGCTATCCCGAAAGAGAGCTCACCGTGAGCCTGCCCATCGTCATGGACGACGGACATGTGGAGGTCTTCTCCGGCTACCGCGTGCAGCACAGCACGGCCCGCGGCGCGGCGAAGGGCGGCATCCGCTTCCATCCGGCGTCGGATGAGAATGAAGTGAAGGCGCTCGCCGCGTGGATGACCATCAAGAACGCCATCGGGAATATTCCCTACGGCGGCGCGAAAGGCGGCATCAAGGTGGATCCGAAGAAGCTGTCTCAGCGGGAACTGCAGCGCCTCACCCGCACCTATGTGCGCCGCATCGCTCCCTTCATCGGCCCCGATAAGGACGTGCCCGCGCCGGACGTGAATACGAATGCCCAGATCATGGCGTGGATTGCCGACGAATACAGCGCCGTCACCGGCGAATGGACGCCGGGCGTCGTCACGGGCAAACCCATCGTGACGGGCGGATCTCTCGGCAGAAATGAAGCGACCGGCCGCGGTCTGACGTACACGCTGGAGACGTGGTGTGAGAAAAAGGGCATCCCCATGGATTCCCTGACGCTCGCCGTGCAGGGCTTCGGCAATGTGGGCAGCGTCGGCGCGCTCCTCATGCACCGGGAAGGCGTGAAGGTCATCGCCATCGGCGATATCGACGGCTCCCTCTATAATCCGAAGGGCATCGACGTGGAAGCGGCGTATGTGTATGCCAATTCCCACGGCCGCTCCCTCAAGGGCTATGAAGAAGAAGGGGCTTCCTTCATTCCCAATGAGGAGCTGCTGAAGCTCCCCGTGGACGTGCTTTTCATGGCGGCGCTGGAAAATCAGCTCCACGCCGGGACGATGGAAGGCGTGCAGGCGAAGGTCATCCTGGAAGGCGCGAACGGTCCGACCACGGAAGAGGCGGACGATTATTTTGAAAAGAAAGGCATCGAGGTCCTGCCGGACGTCATGTCCAATGTGGGCGGCGTCGTGGGCTCCTATTATGAATGGGTGCAGAACAAGACCGGCCTCTACTGGACGGAAGCGGAATACAACGAACGTCTCAAGAGAAATATGCGGCAGTCCTTCGAGGACGTGGACGCCATCCGGAAGGAATACGGCGTCACGTACCGTCTCGCCGCGTACATGCTCGCTCTGAAACGCGTCGTGGAAGCGCAGAATATGCGGGGCTTCCTCGGCTGACAGGACAGAAAACGCATCTCTTCGGAGGTGCGTTTTTTGCTGCCTTTTCAGCGGAGTCCCGTGACCGGCGCTGCGGAGGAGGGAAAAGAGCGGCGGAGGAGAATTTTTGCGCCCCTTCCCGCCGGGGCGTATAATAGAAACGCAGACTTTTTCGAGGGTCTGCGTTTTTCTGATGTGTGCTGCTTTCGGGCAGTGTTTTCTTTTCTTATGGAGGGTCGTATGAGTGATGCATACCTGCTTGTGTTTCTCGGCCTGATCTCCGCCATGTCTCCCCTTTCGACGGACATGTACCTGCCGGGGCTGCCGGAGCTCCGGGCGGATTTCGGCATTTCCCCGTCGCTGGCGCAGCTCACGCTCACCATGACCATGGCGGGCATGGCCGTGGGGCAGGTGGCGGGCGGGCCGCTGTCGGACCGGTTCGGGAGGAAGAAACCGCTCCTTTTCGGCATGGCCGGGTTTCTTCTGATGTCGGCGGCGTGCTTTTTTTCGGAAAATATTTACGTCTTCCTGGCGTTCCGGTTCGCCCAGGGCTTCTGCGGGGCCTTCGGCATCGTCATTTCCCGCGCCATCGCCCGCGATGTGCGGAGCGGGGCGGCGCTGCTGAAATTCCTCTCCATTCTCATGATGGTGCACGGCCTCGCGCCGGTGCTCGCGCCGGTCATCGGCGGCCAGCTGCTGCTCTTCCTGCCGTGGAGGGGCGTCTTTGCCGCGCTCGCCGGGGTGGGGGCGGTGCTCACGGTGATGACGGCCGTCTTCCGGGAGACCCTGCCTTCGGAGCGGCGCACGGGGAGCCTTTCCGGGAGCTTCGTGAGCTTTGCGGAGCTGCTCCGGGATCGGTACTTCCTCGGCCACTGCCTCGTGCAGTGCTTTGTCTTCGGCGGCTTTTTCTCCTACCTGGCGGGATCGTCCTTTCTTTTCCAGAATGTGTACGGCGTCTCGCCGCAGACATTCAGCTTCATTTTCGGCAGCATCGGGCTGGGGCTCATGGCGGCGGGGACGCTTCCCGCGAAAATGGCCGGCGTTGTGGAAGGGGTGACCATGCTGAAATGGGCGCTCATCCTGCCCGTGGCGGGGAGCCTTCTCCTCCTGGCGGGATTCCTCGCGGGCGCGCCCATCTGGTACACCGTGCCCGTGCTCTTTGCGACCATCGTCCCCATGTCCGTCATGGGCGCGGCGAGCACGGCTCTCTCCCTGTCCCGGCAGGGGAAGAATGCCGGGAGCGCTTCGGCGCTGCTCGGATTCTTCTCCATGATCCTCGGCGGGGCGTGCATGCCTCTCGTGGGCATCGCGGGCGACCATACGGCAGTGCCCATGGGCTGCCTCATGGCGGCGGGCTACGGGCTGGCGCTTTTTACCTTTTTCCGCATGATCGCGCCTTTCCACCGGCGCGGCGCGGCGAAATGATGAGCTCCCTCACGGGGGCTTTTCCTTATGCCTTTTTTTGGATAAAATAGAGGAACGACAGGAGGAATAAGTATGAAACTGACCATAGATCCGACGATATTTGAAGTATTTCCCGATCTGAACGTGGGTGTTGTCGCCATAAAAGGACTGGACAATCTGACTGCTGACCGGGACATCGAGGCCTTTCTCCGCCACGCGAGCCTGGAAGCGGGGCTGCTCCTTTCGCTGAAGCCGCTCGCTTCCGACCAGGGCGTCCGGGCGTACCGCGCGGCGCTGGCGAAGCTCGGCGGAGCCGGGGAAGACTGCGTGCCTGCCATGGAGGCCGTTCTCCGGGAGCTGGGCGAGGGGATCGCCGAGGAAAAGGCGGCGGCGCTTTCCGGCAAAGCGGAGCAGAAAGCGCCGGGGAGCGTTTCCGGCCTTGTAGGAGACACGGCGCTCCGCCGTTTCGATCCGGTGACCGACCTCGTGCGGGGCGCGGAGATCCAGTTCCGTCTGCCCGTCTTTGCTTTTGACGTGGGCCGGGAAGAGACGCCGCTTGCCCTGCGCCGGGCGGAGGAAGGCGATGTCTTTACCGGGGAAGGCGGCCCGTCCGCGCCGGAAGCGGGTGAGATCATCTGGGCTTTCGGGAAGGAAGCGGCGGTGCGCCATTTCTTCTGCGAAGCGGGGGAAGCCGGACGGGTGACCGGCGAGACGAGAAACGTGCTGGTCGTCCTGCCTTGTTTCGCCGTAACCCGGAGAAAGGCCATGTCCGTGCGGAATGAACTGGCCCGGCGGATGAAAGATTCCTTCGGCAGGGCGGCGGAGTCGGCGTGGCTCGACAAGGGTACGCCGGAATTTATCTCGGAGATCTGATGCGCCATGAAGTACGCGGCCATAGATTTTGAAACGGCCAATTATGAGCGGGCCAGCGCCTGCTCTCTGGGCATCGTCATCTCCGACGGGACGAAGGTGACCGACCGGTGGCACCACCTGATCCGCCCGCCGAAAATGCTCTTCGACGAGAACTGCGTCCGGGTGAATCATATCCGGCCGGAGATGGTGGAGCATGAAGCGGAATTTCCCGCTTTCTGGGAGGAGATCGCCCGCAGGCTCTCCGGGGCGGTGGTCTTCGCGCACAATGCGCTCTTCGATATGGGCGTGCTCGCGGCGACCATCGATGCCTATGACCTGCCGGATCTGCATTTCCGCTACGGCTGCACTGTGAAACTGTCCCGCGTGCTCTGGCGGGACATGGAAAATCACCGCCTGAATACGGTGGCAGGTCTCCTGGGCTTTTCGTTCCGCCATCATGAGGCGCTGGCCGATGCGGAAGCGTGCGAGTACATCGTGCGGAAGGCGCTGGAGAAGACCGAGTCAGCCACGGTGGAGGAAATGATGGAGAAAGCAGGGCAGCCGCTGCTTTCTTTCCATGTCAGGCGGACGCACGCGCCGCGGGGATTATTTGAATAGGAGGGCACCATGGATCACTGCGTCATAGAAACACCGGCAGGGCGGTTCTGCATTTGGGAGATCCGGGACTGCGTCACGGAGTGCGCCTGGGTGAACGCGCCGCTCCGCGCGCCGGAGACGCCGCTTCTCAAAAAGGCGGCGCAGGAAGTGGACGAGTATTTCCGCGGGGAAAGAAAAGAATTTGACCTGCCCCTGGCCGCTCCAGGGTCGGAGCTGGATCAGAAAGTGCGGCGCGTCATCATGGCAATCCCTTACGGGGAGACGATGTCCGCGGCGAAGGCGGCGCAGAAAGCGGGCCTGCAGAAGAAGCTCCGCGCAGTCATCGCTTCGTGCAATAAAAACCCTGTGGCGCTCTTCATTCCCTGCCACCGCGTCACCGCCGAAGACGGGGAAGGCGGCTACGTGGGCGGCGCGGAGGTCAAGCGCGCCCTGTGGAAGACAGAAGGCATTGAAGGGCCGGGAAAATAAAAGAACACAATAAAAAACACCCTCCGCATGGAAGCGGAACGGTGTTTTTTTGCGCGCTCACGCCGGTCTGCCCAGAAGAAGATCGATGTAGCGGTCGAGCGCGGCGGGATCACAGTAATTTTCCGTGAAAAATTCGCCTTTATTCATTTCCAGGATGACCGGGAATTCGATGGCCGAGACAAGCTGCAGGCTTTTCAGCTCGATGTCCCGCCGGTCGGTGAGGCAGGCGGCCTCTCCCACGGCCTGCGTAAATTTCGGCCAGCACTGCTCATAGAGGAAGGACAGATACATGAAGTACGTGTCCCGCGCCGCGCCGTCGGGCTGGGCGAAAGTCCGGAAGAGGGCGGGATGCTTCCGCGCGAGGGGAATGTAGGCGCGAATGTACCGGCGGAGACGTTCCTTCGGCGGTACGCGCGTATCGTCGAGACAGGCGATGACGGTCTCCAGGCCGCCCACCAGGTCGTCCATGGCCAGGGCGATGAGCTGGTCTTTTGAGCCGAAGTAGTAGCGCACGGAGGAGATATTGACGCGCGCTTCCCCGGCGATGCGCCGGACGGTGGCCGCCCGGAGGCCCTCTTCGCGGAGGATGCGCGCCGTGGTATCAATGATCTTCCGGCGGATGCGGCCGCCTTTTTCAGTGAGTTTTTTTTCTGTCATAACGCTGTCCCTTTCTTGGAGCCGATGGCTTTGCGGAGAAGGGAGAGGGATTCCGGCTCAGGCGTCTTTTCCGTGAGCGCATTCATCATCAGTTTGAGGCGGTTCAGCTGGTTGACCTGGCTGACGCTGGCGTCGCAGTCCAGGGAGAGGAAGACTGCTTCGGGATAGGTCTCATGGAGCTTGTGCGCCATGCCTTCGCCGGTGATGTGGTTCGGCAGGCAGGCGAAGGGCTGGAGGCAGACGATGCCCCGGCAGCCGTGGCTGAGGAGATCGATCATGTCTGCGGTGAGGAACCATCCTTCCCCGGCGCGGTGGCCGAGGGAGAGATAGTGCTGCGTGCGCTGGGCGAGCGCTTCGATGGGCGTGATCTCATGGAAGCGGCGGGACCGGCGGAGCGCTTTCTCATAAGGACGGCGGTACCATTCGAGAAGGCGGCGGGCGAAGGTGTCCTTCAGGTCGCGGAGCATGCTGCCGCCCAGGTATTTCCGCTGGAATCGGCTGTCCAGGAGACTGTAGAGGAAGAAATCCAGCATGCCGCTCGCTTCTGTCTCGCCGCCGTTGTCTTCGATGGCGCGGGCCAGATGGTTCGAGGCGATGGGGCTGAACTTGACATAGATCTCGCCGACGATGCCGATCCGCGGGCGGCGGGGCGCGTCGGTGAGAGGCAGGTGGTCGAAATCGGAGACGATGCGGCCGATATTCCTGGAAAAGGCGTGGTAACTGTGGGCCTTTTCCAGGGCGGCGGCGCACCGTTTCTGCCATTCCCGGCAGAGGGCTTCCGCGCTGCCCGGCACCTGTTCATAGGGACGGGTGCGGTAGAGGCACTGCATGAGCGCGTCGCCGTAGACGATGGCCATGATGAGCTTTTCGCCGAGCTGGAGGGAGAGCCGGAATCCGGGCTGACGGGAGAGCCCTTCCGTATTGGCGGACAGGACAGGCACGCGGTCGAGGCCCGCTTCGCGGAGCGCCCGTTTCAGGAAGGCGATGTAATTGGACGCGCGGCACGCGCCGCCGGTCTGGGAGATCATCACGGCGGTGCGGTCCGGATCGCAGTCTCCGGACTGGAGCGCGCGGATCATGGAACCGATGGTGATGATCGCCGGATAGCAGGCGTCATTATTGACATAGGCCAGACCGGTATCGATATCTTCTTTGACCGGGGGAAGCACTTTCATCCGGTAGCCGGAGCCGCGGCCCGCCGCTTCCACGAGGGGGAAGTGGATGGGGGACATTTCCGGGACGAGGATGGTGTAGTCTTCTTTCATCTTTTTCGTGAAGACCGGGTCGCTGTAAGGAAGCGGCGGCACGTCGTCGCGGTCTTTCTGGACGCGCTCCCGGAGCGCCGCTTTGAGGGAGCGGAGACGGATGCGCACCGCGCCGAGATTCAGTCCTTCGTCGATCTTGAGGGACGTGTAGAGCCGGTCTCTGTAATTCATGATTTCCTGCACCTGATCGGTGACGACCGCGTCGAGGCCGCAGCCGAAGGAATTGAGCTCCACCAGTTCCAGATTGGCGTGGCGGGTGACATAGTCCGCCGCGCGGTACAGCCGGGCGTGCCACGTCCACTGGTTAAGGACGCGCAGATTCGGCAGGTGCCCCATGGCGGAGATCCCGTCTTCCGAGAGGACGGCCATGCCGAGCTGATTGATCAGGTCGGGGATGCCTTTGTTGGCGGCCGGGTCGACGTGGTAGGGGCGTCCGGCGAGGACGATGCCCGTGAGGCCCCGCTCTTTGATCTCCCGGAGGACCCGCTTCGTTTCCGCAGCGAGGTCTTCTTTGTATTTCTCCATTTCTTCCCGCGCGGCTTCTGCGGCGTGCATGATGTCGCCGTAGGGGATGTGCATCTTCTGCAGTTCCTCCGTGAGGCGCGGAATGAGGGCGTCTTTATTGTGGAGCGGCAGGAAAGGATGGAGGAAGGGAATGCCCGCCCTGTGGAGCAGGGTATCCATATTCCCGGCGATCGTCTCCGGATAGGAGGTGACCATGGGGCACATATAGGAGTTTTCATTGCCTTCATCCGGGCCGTGGTCGATGCAGGGGTACCAGATGAAATCGGGCTTTCTGCGGATCAGGTCGAGGATGTGGGCGTGTACCAGCTTGACGGGGTAGCATTCCGAATAGGACGGGATGGTCTCCAGCGCGCTCACGGGGATCTCCCGGATGTCCGCGCTGGACAGGATGACCCGGAAGCCCAGTTTCGTAAAGAAGGTGAACCAGAAGGGGTAGTCTTCATACATGTTGAGCACGCGGGGAATACCGACGGAGCCCCGGCCCGCCTTTCCCGGAGAGAGCGGGCGGTAGGAGAAGAGGCGGTCGTATTTCCAGCGGTACATATTGGGCAGATCGGACGGCGGCGCGGCCTTTCCCGTGAGGGCGAGGGACGCCCCCTTTTCGCAGCGGTTGCCCGAGACGAAGGCGCGGCCGTCGGAGAAGGTGGTGACCGTGATGAGGCAGTGGTTGCCGCAGCCCGGGCAGCGGCGCACGCCGGTGGTCATGGTGATACCCGCGAGCGCTTCCGGCGTGACGAGGGTGGAGCGGTGCGTTTCCGGACAGCGGTCTTTCGTGATGAGGGCGATGCCGTAAGCGCCCATGAGACCGGCGATGTTCGGACGGATCACGTCGCGTCCGAGGAGCTTTTCCAGCGCGCGGAGCACGGCGTCATTGTAGAAGGTGCCTCCCTGTACGACGACTTTGTCGCCCAGCTCGGACACGTCGCGGAGGCGGACGACTTTATACAGGGCGTTCTTGATGACCGAGTAGGAGAGCCCCGCGGAAATGTCGGCGACGGAAACGCCGTTCTTCTGCGCTTCCCTGACGCGGGAATTCATGAATACGGTGCACCGCGAGCCCAGATCGACAGGGCGCTTTGCGGTGAGGGCGATATTTGCGAAGGATTCGATATCCATGCCGAGGGACTGGGCGAAGGTATCCAGGAAGGAGCCGCAGCCGGAGGAGCAGGCTTCATTGAGCATGATGCTGTCTACGGCGCCGTTTTTCAGGCGGCAGCATTTCATGTCCTGCCCGCCGATGTCGAGGACAGTGGTGACGTCCGGGCAGAAATGGCGCGCCGCCCGGTAGTGGGCCATGGTCTCCACTTCCCCGGTGTCCGCGGAGAGCGATTCTTTCAGGAGGCTCTCGCCGTAGCCGGTGATGCCCGCGCCGCAGATCCACGCGCCCTTCGGGAGCTGGGCATACAGGTCGGCGATGATCGCCTTCGCTCCTTCGAGGGGCGTGCCGCGGTTGCTCGAATAAAATTCATAGAGGATGCGGTCGTCTTTATCGAGAAGGACGGTCTTGATGGTGGTGGAGCCGGCGTCAATGCCGAGCCAGCACGGGCCGGACGCTTCGGAAATGGGCGCGCGGTCCACATGGAAGCGGGCATGACGTTCCCGGAAGGCGTCATATTCTTCTTCCGAGGCGAAGAGCGGCTCCAGGCATTTCACCGTATCCAGACCGGAAAAGTCGGCGCCGCGGATACGGTCCATCCAGGAATCCAGGTCGAAAGGCTTATCGTGCATGGCGGTGAGCGCCGCGCCGATGGCCACATACAGCTCGCCGTGGGGCGGCACGATCATGTCTTCTTCTTTCATGCCGAGGGTCTGGCGGAACCGTTCCCGGAGAACGGGCTGGAAAGTGAGCGGCCCGCCGAGGAAGACGATGCGCCCCCGGAGCGGACGGCCGCAGGTCAGCCCGGAAATGGTCTGATTGACCACGGACTGAAAAACGGAAGCGGCGATGTCTTCTTTTGGAGCGCCTTCATTGAGGAGCGCCTGAATGTCGGTCTTGGCGAATACGCCGCACCGGGAAGCGATCGGATAGATCTGGGTCGATCTTTCCGCGAGCTTTCCCAGGCCGGCGGCGTCGGTAGAAAGAAGGGATGCCATGCGGTCGATGAAAGCGCCCGTCCCCCCAGCGCAGGCGCCGTTCATGCGCTGATCCACGCCGTTTTTCAGATACGTGACTTTTTCATCTTCCCCGCCGAGCTCAACGATCGCGTCGGCTTCGGGATAAAATGTCCGCACCGCTTTTGTCTCCGCGAGGATCTCCTGATAAAAGGGGAGCTCCATGAAGCGGGCGAGCCCCATGCCGCCGCTGCCGGAAATGGAAGCGGTGATGCGGTACCCCTGGAACTGACTGTGCATTTCCTCGAGCAGATCCATGGTAGCTTTGCGGATGTCCGACATATGGCGCACATAACGGCCGAAAAGCAGTTTCTGATACGGTGAGAGCACAGCGATCTTCACCGTGGTGGAACCGACGTCGATACCGACGTGAAGAACAGGTTTCATATATCCTCCTTGCTGCGCCGGGAGGCGCAGGGTGTAAATATCTATTTCTATTATACGGGAAAACCGGTAAAAAGGAACGGGGACCGTTTGACTTTTTAGGAAATCTACAGAAATAGGTGCTGGAATTCAGGAAACGAAAAGTATCAATTTTCTCCGGGAATGTCGGAGAATTACAAAAACAAAAGGTCTGATAAATTCAAGGAATGAGAGCAGAGAACAGGAAAACCGCTGCGGTTTGATTTGTTTGATTCTATCAGAATGGGCTGAAAATAAAAATATTCAAAAGGAAAATGAAATTACGGTTTATAATGAAAGGGCGATGAGAAAAGATGACGGACGGCCTCTGCCTTTTCCCGGCCTGCTCCCATCAGTGGCCGCACACGGCACATATATAATGTAAAATAAAAGAAAAGAACGGCATGATCCGGGAGGCGGCTCTGCTTTTTAGCGGACGCTTCCGGGAAATGAGCGGGGATATAGACGGCGGATCCATTTTTGCCTTGGCCATGCAAAAACAGCATGGGCAAATGACGGGCGGAGATGGGCGCGGATTCGCTCTTCCGGAGCGGAAATTTCTCTTGATTTCGAAAATGATACACACGGAAACGTGGAAAATAAAAAGCCCGCAGGGACGCGGAAAACTCAACATCTTTATTGACACATTTTTGAGGGAATGGTATAGTATTAACGTTGCGTAGGGAAAAGTGCGCGTAAAGCAGGTGAAGAGATGACTTTAGAAGAACTGAAAGATTCCCGCTTTGTGGTGGGAATGAAAGAAACGGAGCGGGCGCTCGACAAAGATGAAGCGGCATTCGTATTCATCGCATCGGACTGCGACGAAAAGATCTCGGTTCCTCTCAATGAAGCCTGCTCGGCGAAGGGTGTGCCCGTCTCCGCGGCATACACCAAGAAAGAATTGGGCAAAGCGTGCGGCATCAAAGTGAAAGCGGCCGCTGCGGCAGTTCTGAAATCCCGGTAATATCTTTCGAAGCTCTGCTTCGGAGGATCAATTATAAATCCAACTTTTCGAAAGGAGGTGCCTATATTGCCGACAATCAATCAGCTGGTCCGCAAAGGAAGACAGACTCTGGTCTACAAAGCAAAGACCCCGGCTCTGAAACAGTGCCCGCAGAAACGCGGCGTCTGCACGAGAGTTTACACCGCTACCCCGAAGAAGCCGAACTCCGCTCTTCGTAAGGTTGCCCGTGTACGCCTGACCAACGGAATCGAAGTTTCCGCTTACATTCCGGGGGAAGGCCATAATCTGCAGGAACATAGCGTCGTCCTCATCAGAGGCGGCCGTGTAAAGGATCTTCCGGGCGTTCGTTATCACATCATCCGCGGCGCGCTCGATACGGTAGGCGTCAACGGCCGCAAACAGGGCCGTTCCAAATACGGTGCGAAACGCGATAAGAAATAATTTGATTATGTGATCTCAAACAACCAACTAAGGAGGAAACTTACATGCCGAGAAAAGGTGCTGTTCCGAAACGCGACGTGCTGCCGGATCCCGTGTACGGTTCCAAGGTAGTCACCCGTTTCATTAATAAAGTAATGCTCGACGGCAAGAAGGGCATCGCTGAATCGATTGTCTATGGCGCATTCGATATCGCTCAGAGCAAACTGGGCAAAGAACCGCTCGAAATTTTCGAACAGGCTCTCAACAATGTAATGCCGGTTCTGGAAGTCCGCGCACGCCGTGTGGGCGGTGCGAACTATCAGGTGCCGGTAGAAGTCAGAGCGGACCGCCGCCTGACGCTGGGTATCCGCTGGATGGTCAACTACGCACGCCAGCGCAGCGAACGTACGATGGAAGAACGTCTCGCAGGAGAACTGATGGACGCTTTCAATAACACCGGCGCCGCTGTCAAGAAGAAGGAAGATACCCATAAAATGGCAGAAGCAAATAAAGCATTTGCACATTATCGCTGGTAATTTTAATAAGGAGAAAAAATCGTGGGCAGAGAATTTCCACTTGAAAAAACAAGAAATATCGGCATCATGGCTCACATCGACGCCGGTAAGACGACGACCACGGAACGCATCCTGTTCTACACCGGTGTAAATCACAAGATCGGCGAAGTTCATGAAGGCGCGGCCACCATGGACTGGATGGCTCAGGAACAGGAACGCGGGATCACCATTACATCTGCTGCTACGACCTGCCACTGGAAAGGATATCGTGTCAACATCATCGACACCCCAGGGCACGTTGACTTCACTGTAGAAGTTGAACGTTCTCTCCGCGTATTGGACGGTTCCGTCGCTGTATTCAGCGCGAAGGACGGCGTTCAGACCCAGTCTGAAACAGTCTGGAGACAGGCAAGCACGTACCACGTGCCGCGTATCGCATTTATCAATAAGATGGATACAGTCGGCGCGGACTTCCTGCACGCAGTACAGACCATGAGAGACCGTCTCCATGCAAATGCCATTGCGATGCAGCTGCCGATCGGCAAAGAAAGCACTTTCGTCGGGATCATCGACCTGCTCACCAGACAGGCTGAGATCTACAAAGACGACAAGGGCAAGGAAATCGAAGTCGTTGAAATTCCGGACGAATACAAAGATCAGGTCGAAGAACTGCGCGAAGCCATCTGCGAAGCGGCAGCGGAAGCTGACGATGAACTGATGGAAAAATACCTCGGCGGTGAAGAACTCTCCATTGAAGAGATCAAGACCGCTCTCCGCAAGCAGGTCATTGACTGCAAGATCTTCCCGGTATTCTGCGGCTCCGCATACAAGAACAAGGGCATTCAGATGCTTCTCGACGCAGTCATCGACTACCTCCCGTCTCCGCTTGATGTCCCGCCGGTCAAAGGCACGGACCCGAAAACGGAAGAAGAGCTGGAACGTCCGGCTGACGATAAGGCGCCTCTCGCCGCTCTTGCCTTCAAGATCATGTCCGACCCCTTCGTCGGCAAGCTCGCGTACTTCCGCGTATATTCCGGCGAAATGCATCAGGGCACCTACGTTCTGAACTCCACGAAAGGAAAGAAAGAACGCGTAGGCCGTATCCTTCAGATGCACGCCAATCACCGGAAGGAAATCGACACCGCATACACCGGCGACATCGCCGCAGCGGTAGGCTTCAAAGACGTCACCACCGGCGACACCCTCTGCGATGAAGAACATCCGATCATTCTCGAAAAGATGGTCTTCCCGGAACCGGTTATCTCCGTAGCCGTAGAACCGAAGACGAAGGCCGATCAGGAAAAAATGGGTGTTGCTCTCCAGCGCCTGGCAGAAGAAGATCCGACATTCCGCGTTCATACCGATCCGGAATCCAATCAGACCATCATCTCCGGCATGGGCGAACTTCACCTGGACATCATCGTCGACCGCATGAAGCGCGAATTCGGCGTCGATGCGACGGTCGGCAAACCGCAGGTCGCTTACCGCGAAACCATCCGCAAGGAAGTCGAAGCGGAAGGCAAATTCATCCGTCAGACCGGCGGCCACGGCCAGTACGGCCACTGCTGGCTGCGTCTTGAACCGCAAGAAGCAGGCAAAGGCTTCACCTTTGAAAATAAGATCGTCGGCGGCGTCATTCCGAAGGAATTCATCGCTCCGGTCCAGGCCGGCGTCGAAGCAGCCATGGAAGACGGCGTAGTCGCCGGCTATCCGATGGTAGACATCAAAGTCACCGTATTCGATGGTTCCTATCACGATGTCGACTCCTCTGAAATGGCATTCAAGGTCGCAGGCTCCATGGCATTCAAGGCAGGCGCCAAGAAAGCGGATCCGGTTCTCCTCGAACCGTACATGAAAGTCGAAGTTGACGTGCCGGAACAGTACATGGGCGACGTTATCGGCGGCCTCAATTCCCGCCGCGGACGCATTGACGGCATGGAAACGGAAAACGGCGATTCCAGAATCAGCGGCTACGTTCCGCTGTCTGAAATGTTCGGTTACGCAACCGATCTCCGCAGCACCACGCAGGGCCGCGGGACCTTCACGATGACCTTTGATCATTACGAAGAAGTACCGAAAGCTATTTCCCAGCAGATTACTGAAGAACGTCTGGGCAAATAATTTTTAGGAGGAAAAGAAATGGCAAAAGCACATTACGAAAGAACTAAGCCGCATGTTAACATCGGCACCATCGGCCACGTCGACCACGGCAAGACGACCCTGA